>NZ_CP077073.1:5012500-5312500 GCF_019139535.1 Pseudomonas muyukensis
GGAGCGCCTGGGAAATGCCTGGGAAGGCAGGCGCGAAAACCAAATGTCGCATGCCCGCCAGCGCACGGCGCTGGGCAGTGAACTGCTGGCCAGCGGCAACATCACCATTGCCAGCGACACACTGCTCACGCAGGCGAGCGCTATCAAGGCCGGCGCCGCACTGCAGATCGACACCGGCAACATCGCCAACCGCACCGCGCAAGAGGTCGTGGAACGCTCGAGCCTGATCGACAAATGGCGGGCCAGTATCGGTGCCAGCCTGGAGTATTTCGGCTTGACCAAGCCAGTGCTCGAGGTCATCGACGGCAAGCCCGCCGATCGCTTCCAGCAGGCCTCCATCGAAGAGGCGCTGTCGCCTCCCTCCGTGGGCGTGGATGCCACCTGGCGCATGAAGAATCGCCTCGACTTCGAACGTGACACGCGGGCCAAGGCAAGCGAACTGAGCGGCGCGACGATCAAGGTCAACGCCGCGGTCATCGACGACCAGGGTACTGCCTGGCGCGCCAGCACCGGCACCCTCGACATCACGGCGCGACAGCACCACCAACTGGCCGCCAGGCACAGCAGCGAACGCAACGTGACTAACCTGGATGCCAGCGCCGACCTGCGCGTGGACACTGTGACCGGCAAAGATGTCGGTATACGCATCGCAGGCAAGGGCTCGGCCCTGGACAGCCTGAAATCGACCAGCACCGCCGTGGCCAGCAGCCTCGAAGGGCAAGCAGGCGTCGCACTCACGCTCGAGGGGGATGGCCTGTACGAAGGTAGCCGGATCGTCGCAACGGACGGCAAGGTGATGATACGCAGCACGGGTAACCTCGCCTTCACAGCAGCCGCTGACAGCAGTGGCTCAAGCGACGCGGTACAGACCGGCAGCGGCCGCATCAAGCTCAGTAGCAAGCCAGGCGAACAGGGCGGCGAAGTACGCGGCTATCTGGACCTGAGCAAGAAGTACAACACCGCGACCACTGCCAAGGTGGCGCAGATCGATGCCAAGGACGAAGTCCTGATCAACAGCCGTGGCGAACAGTCCCATCAGGGCACGCGCATCGACAGTGAACAAGCCATCAGCCTCTACAGTGGTGGACGCTTGGCCATCACCGAGGCCCGCCATGCCCAGCAAGCCGACGGCAATCGCCACGACGGCGGATTCGAGCTGCTCGCCAAGCTCGGTGCGACGCAGGGAGGCGGGCTGGGCGGTCACCTTGGCCAAGGCAGCCTGGCTGAGAACGACAGCCAGGCTGTGGGGGCAATCTTGAACGGCGCCGGCAACCTGACCCTCAGCAGCCGTGCGCAAGATGACCAGGCCCTGCACCTGCGCGGGCTGCAGGCTTCATCCGCGCACCTCGAGTTGCATGCGATCAATGGCGGCATGCTCATCGAAGCTTCGGACAACCGGGAGCTTCATGACAGCCTTGATGTCACTGGCGGGCTTGGCCTGCTGAGCACCACGGGCAAGACCGACACCCGCGGAGTCTTCGCCCGTGCCAAGGTCGAACTGGACCGGCGCGACAACCAGATGTGGAACGCCAGCACCTTGAAGGCCAACCGCATCGATCTGTTCAGCAACGGTGATACCCGCCTGGAAGGCGTCAGCCTGCACGCCGACTCCATCGACGCCAATGTAGGGGGCGACCTGCGCCTGGCCAGCCGCCAGGACGATGTCGATACGCTGGTGGTGAAAACCGACCTCGGCGCTAGCCATGAAAAGAACCCCCAAGGCTTCCTGACCGCAATCAATGCCCTCGGCGGGCGCTGGGGCAAGGATGCCAAGGAGCAGTTGGGCAACCTGCCACAGCAAGCCCTCCATGGCACCTTGATGATCGACGTGCAGCGGGAAGTACGCGACAACGTGGCGCACCAGGCCGTCATCGCGGCCAGCAACGGCATGAAGCTGAACGTTGGCGGCAGCGTGCAACTGATAGGCGCCCGCCTGGAATCATCTGAAGGTGATGTCACACTTGGAACGAGCCCCCTATCCACAGAGACATTGGCAGGCAGCAACTTCCATCGGGCAGTGTCGGTCGACCTGACCAACCACTTGCCGGAACTGGCCCTGATGGTTGCCAGCAACGCTCAGGAACAGCCAGCGGCCAAAGGGCAAAGCCCGCTGGACCTGCTGCTGTTCAAGACCAGCGGCCATGACCGCGATGCTCAATGGTCGTCCCATGTCAAGGGCCAGACTGACACCCTGGCAGACGCGATCTGAGATCGAATGCGCACAAGGGCGGATGATGCCGGACCATCAACTGGCGGTCCCGCGTCCCAACCGGTCTTGCTGAACCGGCCATTGCCCAGCACAGAGCACAGGCGTCGGTGCTCAACCCGCCATCAACCCCAAGCCCGCAAAGGCCTGTCCTGCTCACGCATGACAGGCCTTTGCTTGCTATGCCTGCAAACGTCTCGCTACCCAGCGCCTTGCTGTTCCAAGGCTCTGTATGAAAAGCCTTGATACTCGGTGATGCTGCGTTGAAACAGCCTCGGAATGCTCATTTACAACCCGTAGAGTCGTGCACGACTCCGACCGTTCTTCGGCTGTTTTCGCCTTGCCTGACCTTCGTCTCAAGACTTATCGTACAGCCCCTAACATCGGGGCATCGACTAGTGGGGTTTGCCTGGCACAGAGGCAAGGAAATCATCCAACTGCCTCTTGTTGCGGGCAGTTTCCTCCCGCTCGGCTTGCGATACCCAGCGGTATTGAAGCGGGGTCACGGGGAGCGCGGCTCCCGACGGCAAATCGAAGCGCCTGAGCCAGGCGTTGCTCAAAAACTGATTCATCCGCACCTCCCCTGCAATGGAGCCATAGTGCAACGCCCCCAGATCCGCTACTCGCAGGCACTTGATAGTCTCGTTGACTCTCACATATGTGCTCAGGTCGCTCATCGACTCCGACTTTCCACAGCACCGGCCAATCGCCAGCCCGAATCAGCGTGCCTGAAGGCAATGCGTGGACGCCAATTCTTGTATCATTCAACGCCTTCGACAGCTCGTCATGTGTGCCTAACTTGCGCACCCACGCGCCATTGAGATAGCTATACCAATTCAAATTGCTATAGCCCGCCCGCCAGCCTGGATGCCCCCGAGGTCGAACGATATCCAGCCCTTGATAAGCGTTCGCTACCTCGAACTCGATATGCTGAAAGTCCTCCCACTGGTAGGTATGTTGTACGCCCAGGCCAGCCGCCGCATGCAAGGGTTCAAGCAAACGGCACATTTCATTGAGCAACTCATCAAATCGCGCCTTTCTTCCCTCAAGGATTTCCTCTACAGGCAGATAAAATCGCAAGGTCGTCAGGCTACCGTGGATGTCCTCCATCCAACCTGCAGGCGAATAGCCATCGATCATGTAGTCCGGTACTGTTGCAAAACCCTCCGCAGAGGCCCAGCGAAAGGCAAGCGGCTCAGCGAATCCATCTCCCGCCAAGTAGGCCGGCGTCACCTTCGCGTTTTGTGCTGAATAGTCATGCACCTGCAGGTCATCGGCACCTATGTATCCCCACTTCAGATGCGCACCGTGGTGACGGCAAAAAATATCCACGGCCTGGACAATCCGCTGCCGCCCTTCAGGCGTATAGGCTTTTGTGATGTGAAAGGCAGCCACGAGCCCCACATTGATAACGACGGCCTCTTCGTCCAATTCGTCGTAATAAACGAAGTCCTCACGCCAGCGCTCAAATGCATCAACAAATAATTTTTCATTCATCAATGTTCACCGTTGCATTCTCCCAGAGGACATATGACGTTGCAGAATCCGACAGTTGATAGTCGCGCCAATCCGTTGTTCCACGCGCGTCGTTCCGGGTTCCTGTATCAGGTGCTGTAGCGAACGCAGGTGCGGGTGAACACTTCCTGTTGTCCCAGTTCATCTTCAAAACGGAGCTCATTGAAACCCTCCCCTTGTGAGTCTGGCTTTTGATGGTCAT
The DNA here is from genome assembly GCF_019139535.1 of Pseudomonas muyukensis. Classification (NCBI taxonomy): domain Bacteria; kingdom Pseudomonadati; phylum Pseudomonadota; class Gammaproteobacteria; order Pseudomonadales; family Pseudomonadaceae; genus Pseudomonas; species Pseudomonas muyukensis. The sequence goes on from NZ_CP077073.1 coordinate 5,016,424, forward strand.
GCGGGTTTTGTGATCTGGCAGGTCATACGGCGGTAGCTGGTCGCCACAATAGGTACGCCCGATAATCATCGGCTGAACGTACTGATCAGGCCATGCACATGACGCAAGGGACGTTCACCGGCATAAATGGTGAACAGCGCTGGCTGATCGAGCAGAAGACTAAAATCGACGTCGTCTTCAAAGCTCATCAACTGCAGGTTCAACGTGAACGGTGCGCTGATCGCTTCATCCAGGCTGAATGAGACCACTTCAAACTCAACCGCCCCAGCCAAAGGCTGAAAACTGAAACGTAGATCTGACTGTCTGTACATTAGCCGTTCTTCCTGCATCGATCCGAAGAAGACGAGGCATCACAGACTAAGCAGGCAAAAGGCTTTTTTAAACAAACCAATCGGCTATTAATTGGCCCCAATCGCATGAAAACTCTTACAGCTCAGCAACAGTGCCAGCCCTTTCGAATTAATGGGTTCGAATAAATCGATAACGCCTTCGAGCACGACTCACCAACGCACCTCCCGCTGCCCCCGCAAGGCGTCCCCACCCAGCCACTGCACACTGCGCAACACCGGCGTCAGCGCCGCGTCAGGCTGCACCTCGATGTTCAAGCGCGCCCGCCGCGCCAGCAGGTCGGCATCCAGCGCCAGCACATGCTGCCCGGCTAGCCCCAGGTTGCCTGTCAATCGCCAGCCGCCCTGGCAGGTCATTTCGATCGCGCCTTGGCCCAGGCCCAGCGACCAGGGCTCGGCCAGGGCCAGGTCATTCACCGTGATACGCCCGCTCGCCGCCTGGCACTCCCGCCCCGCGCCCTGTACCTGCAACGCCCCTTGCCAGTGCCCGGCCAGACGATAGCCCTGCGTCGTGCTGGCTTGCCCACCCAGCGTCGCAAGGCCACCCTGCCAGCGCCAGGGCCAGCCGCTGACACGCGCCTGCCATCCCTGCCCCTGGAAGCTGAACGCGACATGCGCCTGCATGCGCCAGGGCTGCAGTTCCCAGCTCAGTGGTCCGACCGCTCCCCACTGGGTCGCCTGCCCCTGCCACAGGCTGCCGACCACGCCTTGCGCCGGCAGCCCCAGCCAACTGGCCGGCAGCTCGGCCAGCACAGCCAGGCAGAACACCAGGCACAGCCAAGCCGCGCCGCGCCGGGTCATGGCCGCACCTGAACAGCAAAGCGCAAGCCATCGGCTTCGCGCGCCAACGCCCACTGCAGCGGCTGCGCCCCCTCTTCACGCAGGGCTTGCAACCACGCTTGCAGGGCCTGGGCCTGGGTAACCTTGCCACGGACCTGCCAGCGCTCACCTTCGGCCTGTATCTCGTCCAGGCCGATGCCCCGCGCCTGGGCCGACTGGCGCAGACGCTCCAGGCTCAGCGCCTGCGGCTCGCGCAGCCCAGCCACCGACTCGGCCAGCACCCGCCACTGCTGCACGTCGCGCCAGTAGCCCAAGCCTTCGCGCAGCGCCAAGGCAACAAGCAGCAGCGCCACCACCCCCCACGCCAGTGGCAAGCGCTGGCGCTGCAACCATTGCCGATTCATGACGCTGCTCCCAGCTCGAACACCACCTGGCGCGCATCGTCCTCGACCCGCACCTGCGCGCCAACCGCCTCGGCCATCGCCTGCCAGGGCGCCGCTTCGCCCTCCCCGTCGAGGGACAACTGCCAACGCTGGCCGTCGTAGTCCAGCGCACGCAATCGCCAACCGGGGTGCTCGGCCAGCCAACCCTGCACCTGGGCCTGCAGGCCGTCGAGCTGGGCCAGACGCACCTGAGCGTCCTGCTGTTCCTCGCGCAGCCGCCTGAGGGCCTGGGCCGCCTGGCCTGGGGTGGCCCGCTTGCCGGTCAGCGCCAAGACCTGATCGCGGTAGAGCTGGGCCTGGCGCCACTGCTGGGTGCACCACAGCCCGCTCCAGGCGATGGCCAGCAGCAGGCAGGCCACTGCCAGGCGCTGCTGGGCACTCGACCAGCGCGGGCGCGCACGGATGCGGCGAGCCTCGAACAGGCCCGGCAGGCCATCGAGGCTGGCCAAGGTTCCCGGCCAGTTGCCCGTCACGCTGCGTCTGGCCCCTTGCAAGCCGTCCAGCGCAGGCATCACGCCCAGTTGCCCAGGCCAGGCCAGCCAATGTGCCCTGCCCTGCTCATCGCGCCCTCGATAGAGCGCCGTTTCCCCACGCTGCCACTGCCAGACCTCGCCCTGCTCGGGTTCGGGCAACAACTGAAACTCGGCCCAGCAGCGCTCCAGCGCCAAGCCCCATGCGCCGCATTGCCCACGCCATTGGGCCAACAGCAGGTTGCTGACCGCCCATAAGCGCAGTTCCCCGGCGTGGCGACCGATGCTCGCGCACGCCACCTCGTCGCTGGCCTGAACCAGCCGCTCTTCGAGCAGCAAAGGCCACTCCTCGCGCTTGAGCCCAGGCGGCGCGGGAAGCTGGAAATGGCTGCAATGCTCGCCGGGCACGATCAACGCCACCCGCGCCTCGAGCCCGCCCGGGGGTTGGCCCCGGCCTTGTCGCCCCGGCACGCCCTGCTCGACCAGCAACCAATCCCAGACCGCGCCGGGGCGTACCAGCAACCAGGGCCGGGCCGGTGCACGGCGTCGCCAATCAAGCTTCATGAACGCCCCCAAGGCAGAACGAAGGTACAGACATAGGGTGCTCCATCACGGACTAACTCCACGCGCACGCCACGTCCGGGGTGCGTCGGTTGATCGGAAGGCCAGGCCAGCCAGCGGCCAGACTGGTAATAGAGGACGCCCATGGCGCTGACCCGTTCCAGGCGCTCACGCACCACCCAGCGGGGCAGCGATGGCGCATACAGGTCCGCCGAGGTTTCCAGCAGCAGGCGTTGCTCGCGCGCCTCGAAACGCAGGCGCTGGCGCTGCAGGCGCGAACCGCCCTCGGCCTGCGGCCAGGCCGCGGCGGCCACCCACAGCAATTGCTGGCGGTCGGGCTGCCAGTCGAGCCAGCGCACCGCCAGCGGCAGGCGCTGCTCGTACAGACGCCGCAGCAGCGGGCTGTCGAAACGCCGCTCCAGGGCCAGGCAGAAGTCCAGTACGCCGGTTTCGCGAACCTGCTCATCGAGGCGCTCGCGCACCTTCAACCAGCCGTTGACCAACGCCGCCAACATCACGCCAAGCAAGGCCGTGAGGGCCAGCGCCAGCAGCAGCTCGATCAGGGTCATGCCCGCCTGGCGCCGCTTCATGGCCGCTCCAGGAAGACCGTGTACTGCCCCAGCGCCAAGCGCTGGTCGCGATCGCCATGCAGCAGCAGCTCGCCCCGACGCAAGTCGCGCACGCCGGTGCGGCGCAGCTGCAGTTGCCAATGGCAAGCCTGGCCACCCTGGCTCAACACGCCACTGTCCTGGTCGGCGGCCGGCCAGTACTGCTCGACCACGAAGCGCGCTTGCAGCTCCCGCGCGCACAACAGGCCCAGACGGTGCTGCTGCACGGTGTCCTGCACCGCCAGGCGTTGGCGCAGGACCTGGCTGGTGATCACCGCCAGCAGCGCGGCAATGCCCAGGGCCACGCTCACCTCCAACAAGGTGAAGCCCCGCTGCCTGCGGCTCATGGCAGCACGCTCACGCGCAACTGGCCGGCGCGGTCCCAGTCCCAGCGCCGGCCGCCCTCGGCCCAGCGCCAGCGCACCGTGCCCGGGCGGGCCCAGCCATCGGGGGTAAACAGCAGCGCCGGGGCCTGGCTGGCGGGCCAATCCGGGCGCAGGCCCTTGGGCCAGTCGCCTAGCGCCACGGTTTGCACCTGCCATCGATCACCTTGGCGCAGGACGAACTCGGGACGCTGGCCATTCCAGCGCAAGCCGCGCAAGTGGCCGGCATGCCGGGCCAGGTCGGCCTGGGCCAAGGTGCTGGCAGCCAGCCGGTCAAGCGCTTGGTCGACGCTGCTGCGACCACTGTCGAGCCAGGCCACCGCCAGGCTGGTCATCAGCGCGGCGATGGCCAGCACCACCAGCAGTTCGAGCAGGCTGAAACCACGCTGATGGCACAGCAACACCGGGGCTGCTTTGCAGCCCTTTCGCGACACAAGGCCGCTCGCACAAGGAAACGCGGTCGCCTGCAGGAGCGGCCTTGTATCGCGAAAGGGGCGCGAAACGGCCCCGACAACGCCAAGCCGGACACACACTCCCGTCACCTCAAAGCGCCCAGTTGCCCAGGTCGGCATCCAGCCCTTCGCCCCCGGGCTGGCCATCGGCGCCCAGCGAGTACACATCGACCCGGCCATGCTCGCCGGGCAGGCGGTACTGGTAGGGGGTACCCCATGGGTCCTCGGGCAGGCGGCGGATATAGCCATCGCTGCGCCAGCTGCGTGGCAGCGGTTCCTGGGTCGGCTTCTTCGCCAGCGCCGCCAGGCCCTGCTCGTTGCTGGGGAAACGCAGGTTGTCCAGGCGGTACATGTCCAGCGCCTGCTCCAGGGTCGCCAGGTCAGCCATGACCTTCTGTTTCATGGCCTTGTCCTGGTTGCCCAGCACGCTGGGCGCGACCACGGCGATCAGCAGGCCGATGATGAAGATCACCACCATGATTTCCATCAGCGTGAAGCCACCCTGGCGGTTGCGTCGTTGTTGCATGAGAAGTCTCCTTGTCACAGTTGCAGTCCCTGGTTGAGCTGCATGATCGGCAGCAGCACCGCCAGCACGATGAACAGCACCACGGCGCCCATCACCAGGATCATCAGCGGTTCGAACAGCGCCATGGCGGTGTCCACCTGGCGAGCGAAGCCGCGTTCCTGGTCGTCGGCCACCCGTTCGAGCATGTCGGCCAGGGTGCCGCTGGCCTCGCCGCTGCCGACCATGTTCACCAATAGCGGCGGAAACTGACGGGCGTTGTCCAGTGCCCGGTGCAGGCTGGTGCCGCCCTGCACCTGCCGGTGCACCTGGGCCATGGCGGCGCGGATACGCCGGTTGCCGACCGTCTCGGTGGCCACCTGCAAGGCCTCGAGCAAGGCCACGCCGCTGCCGCACAGAATCGCCAGGCTGCGGGCCAGCCGGGCGCTCTCCAGCACTTGCAGCAACACGCCGATACGCGGCAGGCGCAGCAGCCAATCGTCACGGCGCAGGCACCAGCGCGGCTTGCGCAGCAGCCAGCCGCCCAGCAGCGCAAGCAGTGTCGCCAGCACCAGCAGATAGGGACCGGCCTGCACCAGGCCCTGGCTCAGGCCGATCAGCAGCGAGGTGATCAGCGGCAGGCTCTGCCCGGAATGGGCGAACTGCTCGGTGAGCTTGGGCACCACGAACGTCATCAGGCCGACCACCACCGCCAGCGACACGCCCATCAGCACCACCGGGTAGATCAGCGCGGTGCGCGCCTTGTGGCGCTGGCGCTGCACCTGTTCGAGGTGGTCGGCCAGCCGGCTCAGCACCTGGCCAAGGCGCCCGGAGCGCTCACCGGCCTCGACCAGCGCGCAATACAACCCCGTGAACGGCGCGCCCTGCCGGGCCAGGCTGCGGGCCAGGCCCAGGCCTTCGGCCAGGGCACCGCGCAAGGCCAGCAGCACAGCGTGCAGCGCCGGCTGGCGCAGTTGTCGCTCCAGGGTGGCCAGGGCATCGACCAGGGGGATGCCCGCACCAACCAGGGTCGCCAGCTGGCGGGTCAGCTCGCACAACTGGGCCCGGCTCAGGCGCTGGCGGCGCGGTTGTGCCTGGTTGCCTTCGTGGCGCTGCAGGCTGCGCGCGAACAGCCCCTGCTCGCGCAGCAACTGCCGCGCATGGCGCTCGCTGTCGGCTTGCACGCAGGCCTTGTGTGGCTTGCCGTCGAGGTCCACGGCCTGGTAGCGATAGGTCGGCATGACTAACCCTGCACCACGCGCAGCACTTCGGCCAGGCTGGTTTCACCGCGGGCCAGGCAAGCGCTGGCCATCGCCAGCAGGCTCTGCCGGCGGCCGTCCAGATAGGCCTGCATGGCCAGTTCGCTTTCGCCGTCATAAAGCAATGCCACCAGCCCGGCATCCAGCTCGATGAATTCGTACAAGCCCAGGCGGCCGACATAGCCGCTGCCCTGGCAGTGCTCGCAGCCAACCGGGTGGTAGCTCTCGCCCAGGCTGCCAAGCTCCGGCCACAGCGCTCGCTCGGCACTTTGCAGTGGCTGCGCCACGGCGCAAGCACACAGGCGGCGTACCAGGCGCTGGGCCAAGACCCCGCGCAGGCAGGAAGCGATCAGGAACGGCTCGATTCCCATGTCGCGCAAGCGCGTCACCGCGCCCACGGCACTGTTGGTGTGCAGGGTCGACAGCACCAGATGCCCGGTGAGGCTGGCCTGCACGGCGATCTGCGCGGTCTCCTGGTCGCGGATCTCGCCGAGCATGATCACGTCCGGGTCCTGGCGCAGGATGGCGCGCAGGCCGCTGGCGAAGGTCAGCCCGGCACGCGGGTTGATGGCGGTCTGGCCAATGCCGGCGATGGCGTATTCCACCGGGTCCTCGACAGTGAGGATGTTGCGGCTGCCATCGTTGAGGCTGTTGAGGCCGGCGTACAGCGTGGTGGTCTTGCCCGAGCCGGTGGGGCCGGTGGACAGCACGATGCCGTTGGGCCGCGCCAGGCAGGCGCGCAGCCCGCGCAGCACGGCGGCAGGCATGCCCAGGTGGTCCAGCGCCAGCAGGCTGGCCTGCTTGTCGAGCACGCGCATCACCACCCGCTCGCCGTGGATGCCGGGCAGGGTCGAGACCCGCACGTCCACCTCGCGTCCGGCGGCGCGCAAGGTGATGCGACCATCCTGGGGCTGGCGTTTCTCGGCGATATCCAGCCGGGCCATGACCTTGATCCGCGACACCAGCATCGCCGACAGCGCCCGGGGCGGGCGCAGCACCTCGCGCAGGTGGCCATCGATGCGCAGGCGCACCACCAGGCTCTGCTCGAAGGTCTCGATATGGATGTCCGAGGCACGCAGGCGCAGTGCCTGGCCAAACAGGCCATTGATCAGGCGGATCACCGGCGCCTCGTCGTCGCTCTCCAGCAAGTCCTCGATACGCGGCATCTCGCTCATCAGGCTGTCCAGGTCGACCTGCTCGCCAATGCCTTCGATCAATGCCGCGGTGGCCGCTTCGCCGGCCTGGTAGAGCTGGCCCAGGCGCTCGTCGAAGGTCGCGCTGTCGAGCTGCTCCAGCGCACTGGGCTGGCCATGCACGCGCAGCAGCTCCTGCACCTGGTCGCTGTCGGCGTCGCCGCGCAGCCACAGCTGCCAGCCGCTCTCGGCCGGGGCCATGGCCACCCCGCTCTGGCGTGCCAAGCGATACGCCAGCATCACCAGTCACCGCCTTCGAGGCGCGCGCGGCTGGCGGGGAACACCTGCAACAGCGGCAGGCCCTCGGCCAGCGCTGGCAGCTTGAGCGGGGTGTTCTGCTGCAGGCTCCGGTACTTCTGCTGGCTCAGCCCGGCCAGGCTCTCGCCGTCGCGCAGGATGCGCGGACGGATGAACACCATCAGGTTCTGCTTGGTGTTCTTGCTGGCGTCGGAGCGGAACAGCCGGCCCAGGTAGGGAATGTCGCCCAGCAGCGGCACACGCTGGTTGCTGGTGCTCAGCTCGTCGCTGATCAACCCGCCGAGGATCACCAGGCCGTTGTCCTCGACCATGACCTTGGTCTTGATCTCGCGCTTGTTGGTGATCACGTCGCTGGCGGCGCTGGAGTCGGCGATCGACGACACCTCCTGGACGATGTCCAGGCGCACGCTGTCGTCGATGCTGATCTGCGGCTTGATACGCAGCTTCACCCCGACTTCCTTGCGCTCGATGGTCTGGTAGGGATTGGCGTTGTTCTGGGTGACAGAGCCGGTGACGAACGGCACCTCCTGGCCGACCAGGATCGACGCCTCGGCGTTGTCCAGGGTCAGCAAGGTCGGCGTGGACAGCAGGTTGAAGCCGCTCTTGCCCTTGAGTGCGTTGACCAGCATGGCGAAATTGAAGCCGCCACCGAAGTGGCCGATGCCGGCGGTGGCACCGGTGGTGGCCGCCAGCAGCTTGCCGAGCTTCTCGTTGTCGCCGCTGCTGGCGGCCCCGGCGATGCTGGCGATGTTTACCCCGTTGCCGCCGAAGTTGACGATGCCGGCGCCGAACTTCTCGTCGGCGAACAGCCATTGCACCCCCAGCTCCTGGGCGCTGCTGTCGGAGACCTCGGCGATGATCGCCTCAACCACCACCTGCGCCCGGCGAATGTCCAGTTGCTCGACGATGCTGCGGTAGGCGGCCAGCTCGCTGTCCGGGCCGACCATCACCACCGCGTTGGTGCCCTCCTCGTACTCCAGGCGAATGCCCGAGTCGCTGGCCGCGGGCACCGGCGCATCCTTGCCTTCGCCCTCGGTGGCCGGCACCGCGCCAGCCTGGCTCAGGCCACGCAGCACCTTGACCACTTCGGCGGCGTTGGCGTGGCGCAGGTAGATGACCTGGGTATTGCTGCTGCGCAGGCTGTCGCTGGGCCGGTCGAGCTGGGCCAGCAACACCCGCACCCGTTCGCGGCTGTCGGCGCTGCCGCGCACCAGCAACGCGTTGCTGCGCGGGTCGGCGACCACCTGGGCGGCATCGCTGCCCTGCTCGCGGGCCAACAGCCGGGTCAGCAACCCGGCGGTGTCGGCGGCGCTGGCATGCTTGAGCGCTATCACCTGCAGCGGCTCGTCGCTGACCTGGTCGAGCTGGCGCAGCAGGCTGTCGATACGCTCCAGGTTGCTGCGCCAGTCGGTGACCACCAACAGGTTGGCCGCCGGGTACGGGGTGATCACCCCGACCCGCGGGTCGATCAGCGGCTTGAGGATACCGAGCATCTGCTCGCTGGCGGCGTTGCGCACATTGAACACACGGGTGGCCACGCCGTCGCTGCCTTCGGCCTTCTTCCCAGCGGTTTCCACCGGCACCGGCTCCAGCCGCGCGGCCTGGTCGGGGACAATCTTCACGCTGCCGTTGGGCAGGTCCACGGCGGCGAAGCCCTGGGCGCGCAACTGGGCAAGGAAGATGTCGTAGATGGCGTCGGCGTCGTGGCGATCCACCGTGCGCACGGTGACCTTGCCCTGAACCCGCGGGTCGACGATGAAGGTGGTGCCGGTGATGCGCGACACGCTGTCGATGAACTCACCGAGCTCGGTGTCGACGAAGTTCACCTCGTACAGCGGCGTGCCATCGTCGGCGAACACTTCCGGCTCTTCGGCCTGGGCCAGGGATATGCCGAGCATCAGCAGCCCGGCCAGACAGTACCTTGCGATCATCATTCATCCTTGGCGCTTGAAGCCGGTCACGGCAGGGCGTGGCGGCCAGGGCAGGCGCTCGCGCCGGCCGTTGTTGTCGAAAATCAGGCCATCGGCGTCGATGTCCTGCAGCACGATGCCCGGCGCCAGGCGCTGGCCACGGCCGAGGGTGCGCACCTGCTGGCCGTGGCGCAGCACCACCACGCTGGCCGACAACGGCTGGGCCTTGAGCCCGCCCAGGTAGACCAGGGGCAAGCGGGTCAGCGGAATGCGGCCGTCGTCCACCGGCGTTTGCCAATGCTCGACCAACAAGCCCGGCAACGGCGCCAGCGCCGGCACTGATGCGCTCGCCGGTTGCGGCTGGCGGCTGAGCAGCAGCACGCACTGCGCCGCCAGCCAACCGGCCAGGGTCAGCAGGGCGAAGCTGAAAACCCGCGAAGTCACGCGGCCACCTGGTGCGGGTGCCAGCCAGGGTGCCCCTGCACGTAGCGCACGGCCGGCAGTTGCAAGGGTGCCAGGGCCCAGCCCGGCGCCTGGCGGGTCAGCCAGGCTTCGAGGGTCTGCCACAATGGCGCGCCAGCCTGGGCATCGAAGTGCAGGCCAAAGGTGCGGCACAGGCCCTCGACGGGTTGCAGGCCGATGATGCGCTTGCCGTTGGGGCTGTAGCTGACCTGCCAGTCCTGGCTTTGCCAGCGCGGCAGGTCTTGGCTGTTGTCCAGCAGCAATGGGTCGCCGAACAGTTGCTCGGCGGCGTTTTCCAGCACCTGCTCGACCTGGCGCGCCGGGGCCTCGACCACGGGGGCGGGGTAGCCGCCGGTCAGGCTGATGAGGTGCTCGCGGGTAATCGGTTCACCCGCCGGCAGCGGGTAGTCGTAGCGCAGGCCGGGCAGCAGCACCGGCATGCTCGAAGTGTCGGCCAGGGCCTGGTGCAACAGGCGGTCCCAGCTGCCGCCACGGGTATCGCGGCGCCACAATGCTTCAGGTGCACGGGCCAACGGCTGGTCGAGCCAGGCGGCATGGCCACTGCGCTGGCGTTGCAGCTCGCCACGCAATTGGCTTGCACGGGCCAGTGCCTGGGGACCGAGGCTATGCGCGAAGGCCGGGAAAAACTGCGCCTCGAACTGCCACTGATCACCGGCCTGGCGGCAGCGCAGGCGAAACGCGCCGCTGGCCCGGCAGCCGGCGAACAGCACCGGTACCCGGCGGCCGCTGGCCTGGGTAGCCTGTACCGGCGTTGGCCACAGGTCCTGGCCACGGGCGCAGAGCAGCACGTCCAGCTCCGGCACGCGCTCGGCCAGCCACAGCCCGGGGCCGGTGCCGACATCCGCCAGCGCCACCACCAGGTCGGCCTCGCGCCGGGCTTGCTGGAAGCTCGGTTGCAATGACTGGTACCACTGCTTGAGCGAGGCTTTCTGATCCTGGGCATAAGGATCGGTAACCCCGACCACCGCGATGCGCACGCCGCCGCGCTGGAACACCTGCAGGCCTTCGATACCCAGCGCCTTGGCCTGCGCATCGGCCAGGCCGGCGCCGAGGGTAATAGAGGAAGACTGGCGATAGAGCCCGGCACTGCGCTGCGGCCACAACACGCGCTCGTCGCTGCTGACCCGCGCCTCGCTGCCCAGCAGTTGGCTGCCCTGCACACCGCTTTCACCCTGGGTGAGGTAGGCCAGGCCGCTGCCGTTCCAGCATTGGCCGTTCTCCAGGGTCAGGCACTGCTCACGACCCGCCTCGAGCCGCAGTTGCTCGAGCAGCGCCGCCAATACCGCATAGCCACCGGTGCGGGCCTGCCCGGCCAGGTTGGCATCGAGCAGTGGCGCCAGCGCCGGCTGCCCGGCGCTGGCGTTCGGCCCGCTCATCCACGGCGCGCGTCCCAGGTGGCTGACCGGCCCCAGCCGTGTGGCCGGCACCACGGCCTGGCCCGGTTGGCGAGCGTCGAGGGTATCGGCGACATACAGCAGGTCCAGCGCCCGGTCAGCCGCGCCACGGGGCATGGGCAAGCCCGAGCAGGCGCCGAGCAACGGTGCCAGGGCACCGGCACCCATCCAGCTGATCACTTCGCGCCTGCTTGCCATCGACTCCGCCATCCCTGTTCTCGTTGGGCCCCGGATATTGCGGCGCTTGCGTGACAGTTTGATGGCAGAAAACCGACGGTAATTCCAAAAGCAACTTGATTAAGTCTTTAGTAATAGCCGCAAGTTTTAAACGCGCGTTAACAAATCTGACAATCAATCATCATACTTGCCGTCTACAGTCGCGGTTTCCTTCAACTCAGCCAAAAAAAGGACACCCTGATGAGTCGAGACAGCGGCGATAACCTGGACCGCAACCCCAGCGGCAACCTACCGATGGCCAGCGTCATGGACGCCTACCTGAGCCGTCGCGCCGTGGTTCGCGGCAGCCTCGGCGCCGCCATCGCCATGATCGCCGGTACCGGCCTGAGCGGTTGCTTCGACAGCGGCGGCGGTTCCAACCACGACGATCCGGCCCCGCCCACCCAGCCAGAAAAACCCAAGCTCAAGCTGGGCTTCAATTCGATCACAGGCTCGCGCACCGACGCCTGCGTGGTCGCCGCCGGCTACAGCGCCTACGTGCTGGCGCCCTGGGGCACGCCGCTGAACGCCAGCGCCAACCCGTGGAAGGCCGACGGCAGCAACAGCGCCAGCGACCAGGCCAACGCCATGGGCATGCACCACGACGGCATGCACTTCTTCCCCATCAATGGCAGTTCCAGCGACGGCCTGCTGGCGATCAACTTCGAATACATCGACACCGCCGCGCTGCACCCGGCCGGCCCCACCACCGTCGCCGGCAAGCGCCCGGTCGAGGAGGTGCGCAAGGAGATCAACGCCCATGGCGCCGGCGTGGTGCGTATCAGCAAGGTCGCCGGGCGCTGGCAGGTGGTCGACAACGACCCGCTCAACCGCCGCTTCACCACCGTCTCGCTGATGGACATCGCCGGGCCGATGCGCGGCACCGACCACGTCAAGACCAAGTTCTCGCCCGCCGGCACCCAGTGCCGCGGCACCAACAACAACTGCGGCAACGGCTACACCCCGTGGGGCACCTACCTGACCTGCGAGGAGAACTGGCCTGGGATCTTCGTCAACAAGGGCACCCGCCCGGCCAACCAGGTGCGCATCGGCGTGTCCAGCAGCAGCGGCCAGTACAAGTGGGAGACCGCCGCCGGTGACGCCAGCGAGGTGGCCGGCGAGTTCGCCCGCTTCGACATCACCCCTACCGGCGCCAGCGCCACCGACGACTTCCGCAACGAAGCCAGCACCTACGGCTACATCGTCGAAATCGACCCTTACAACGCCGCCACCCTCGCGGTGAAGCGCACCGCCCTGGGCCGCTTCCGCCATGAAGGCTGCTGCCCGGGCCTGCCGGTGGCCGGCAAGCCGCTGGTCTGGTACACCGGCGACGACTCCAACAACGAGTACCTGTACAAGTTCGTCTCCGACGCCCTGTGGGACCCGGCCGACGCCAACCCGGCCGACCGCCTGGCCACCGGCGCCAAGTACCTGGACAAGGGCAAGCTGTACGTGGCCCGCTTCGACGCCAACGGCACCGGCGTGTGGCTGCTGCTCGACGTGGCCACCGCGACCACCGCAGGCAGCACCCTGGGCGCGCAGTTCGGCGACCTGCCGGGCATCATCCTCAACACCCGTGGCGCTGCCGACGCCGTCGGCGCCACGCCGATGGACCGCCCGGAATGGACTGCCGTCAACCCGCTCAACGGCGACGTCTACCTGACCCTGACCAACAACAGCGCGCGCACCGCGGCCAAGGTCGATGCGGCCAACCCGCGCGGCCCGAATCGCCATGGCCATATCATCCGCTGGCACGACAGCGACGATCACAAGACCTTCACCTGGGACATCTTCGTGTTCGGCGCCAACGCCGCCGGCACCCCGGACATCAACCGCTCGGGCCTGACCGAACTGAACCAGTTCGCCAGCCCCGATGGCATGAGTTTCGATAGCCGCGGCGTGCTGTGGTTCGAGACCGACAACGGCGAGACCACCCTGACCAGCTACACCAACGACCAGCTGCTGGCGGTGATCCCCACCGACCTGGTGGATGCCAACGGCAAGCAGATCCCGGTCAACGCCACCAACCAGGTGGACCTGCGCCGCTTCTTCGTCGGCCCCAATGGCTGCGAGGTGACGGGCATCACCTTCACCCCGGACAACAAGACGATGTTCGTCAACATCCAGCACCCGGACAACTGGCCCAGCACCGACAAGGCCACCGACCTGACGCCGGCCGGCACCTCGGTAAGGCCACGGGCTTCGACGGTGGTGATCCAGCGTAACGATGGGGGGGAGATCGGCACCGCCTGATTCGCCCCAAGCGCCGGGCCGCTCCCTCAAGGGTGTGCGTACTCCTTGTAGGAGCGGCCTTGCGTCGCGAAAGGGCTGCGCAGCAGCCCCGGCGATTTTGATGGTGGCTCAGAATCTGGGGCCGCTGCGCGCCCCTTTCGCGACGCAAGGCCGCTCCTACACAGATTGCGCACAGCCTGCGATTGTCTGCTACCAGGCCACCGGCTCCCGCCCCTTGACCCTTACCTGCTGCGCCGGCACCCGCGCGTGCCATTGCACCACGCCCAGCGCCTCGATCTGGAACTGGCTGCGCAGCGTGCGCCCCTCTTCCTCGAACGACAGCTGCAGCACAAAATGGCCGCTGTTGAGCAGCAACCCTTCGCTGAGCCGGGCGAAGGTCTCGTCATCCACCGCCCCCAGCGCCTGGCGCAATGCCGCGGCATCCACGTAGCCCGCCGCTGGCCGGCCGCTGATGATCCGGCTGAGCATCGACCCAGAGAACCGTCCCTCGTACATCGCCTCCAGCAACGGCAAGTGCTCCAGCCCCAAGGCATTGGCATTGAGCCGCCAGCCGCTGGTCAAAGGCAGGGCGCAGAGCATCCGGTAGCGCGCCTGGCGGCCACTGTCGGGCTCCAGCAACAGGTTCAGTTCGCTGCTGTCGAGCATCGGCTGGTTGGCCGCCAGGCGCGGCGGTTGCTGGCGCAGGTACTGGGCGCTCTCGGCGCCCTGCAGGCGGGCATCGCTGTCGGCATCCAGCCAGTCGGCCAGGGCATCGACCAGGCGCTCGGCGGCCATGTCATCGCCCAGCAGGTAACGCAATTGGCGCTGCGCCCGAGGGCCGTCCTCGCCCAGCAGGGCATTGACGTTGAAGCAACTGTGCTGGTCGATCACCCGCAGCTGCGCCTTGCCCGCGCCAAAGTCATAGCTCAGCGGTTGCCCGCGCAACGCCTGCCAGAACAGCGGGCTGACGCGCCAGGCCGGATCGCGCAGGGCCTGGGAGGCATAGGCTAGCCCTGCCTGCTCCATGGCCCGCACCTGCACCCGCTGGTGCAGCAGGCGCACCGCGTCCACCTGGCGGCGGCCGTCCTCCACCAGCCAGGCCAGCCCCGCGGCCAGCATCGCCAGCACTACCAGCACCATCAGCAGTGCCGCGCCCCGTTGTTGCCCGCGCCCCATCCTTGTCTTCCTGTCGCCGCTAAAAGCGCCAGTCAACACGCTGGTTGTTGCAGGCAGATGGCAGTCATGTGCGCGTCATCTGCGCCAGGCAGCATTGGCCTTCCCTTTTTATCGACCTGACAGGAGTGGTCTTACATGGGTGGCATCGGAATCTGGCAACTGGTGATCGTGCTGTTGATCGTCTTCCTGCTGTTCGGCACCAAGCGTCTCAAGGGGCTGGGCAGCGATGTGGGCGAGGCGATCCAGGGCTTTCGCAAATCCATGGGTGGCAATGCCGAGGCAAACCTCGAGCAGCAACCGCCAACCCTGAACAACCCGCCTGTGCACCAGGCCCAGCCGGATCGCCAGGCCTGATGTTCGAGATCGGTTTCAGCGAACTGCTGCTGGTGGGCATCGTCGCCCTGCTGGTGCTCGGCCCCGAGCGCCTGCCGCTGGCGGCGCGCAGCCTGGGCCGTGGCCTGGGCCAGGCGCGCCGGGCAATGAACGCGCTCAAGGCCCAGGTGCAGCGCGAGCTCGACATGCCCGCCCTCGACGCGGCGCCACTGCAACGCCTGGAGCAGGAGATCCGCCAGGGTATCCAGCTCGACGCGCTGCCCGCCAATGATGCAGCCCCAGCCAAGGAGCGTGCCTGATGTCCGTCGCCCTCGAACAGCCAGGCCGCCTGCCGCTGACCGAGCACCTGCGCGCGCTGCGCAAGCGCCTGGTGCGCTGCCTGCTGCTGGTCGCGCTGGTGTTCTGCGGCTTGTTCCCCTTCGCCCAGACGCTGTACACGCACATTTCCGAACCGCTGCGCCGCTACCTGCCCGAGGGCGCCAGCATGATCGCCACCAGCGTCACCTCGCCGTTTCTTGCGCCCTTCAAGCTGACGGCGATGTGCGCGCTGTTCGTCGCCATGCCACTGTTGCTGCACCAGGCCTGGGGCTTCATCGCCCCCGGGCTGTACCGCCGCGAACGGCGCATCGCCTTGCCGTTGCTGGTGTCGAGCATCGTGCTGTTCTACGGCGGCATGGCGTTCGCGTTCTTCCTGGTGTTCCCGATGATGTTCGGCTTTTTCGCCAGCGTGACCCCGGACGGGGTGGCGATGATGACCGACATCGGCTTGTACCTGGACTTCATCCTCGCGCTGTTTTTGGCGTTCGGCCTGGCCTTCGAGATTCCGGTGGCGACCTTCATCGTGGTCTGGGCCGGGCTCGCCGACGTGGCCACGCTGCGGCGCAGCCGGCCTTATGTGATCGTCGGCTGTTTCGTGGTGGGGATGATCCTGACGCCGCCGGATGTGTTTTCCCAGACCATGCTGGCGGTGCCGATGTGGCTGCTGTTCGAGGTGGGGTTGCTGGCGTGTGGGGTGGTGCGCAGGGTGGAGTAGGGCTGGAGGATTGGGGAGATCGAGACCGTTCACCGGAAGAGGTGTTGCGCCTATGCGACCGAGCGCCGCGCGGGCGGCGCTCGATCTCATAGGCGCCAAATCTCTATCGACATACATCTTCATCGACACACCAATCCAGACCAGTGGTATTGACCTGGTATTAAAGTGGTATTAGCTTTCTACCCAACAACAATACCGGACACCGCCCATGCGTCCTCTCTCGGCCCTGCGCCCCGACGACACCAGCGCCACCCCGCTCTACCTGCAGCTGGCACGCAACCTCGAACAGGCCATCCACGCCGGCCAGTGGAGCGCCGACCAGGCCCTGCCCTCCGAGCGCACCCTCAGCGAAACCCTGGACATCTCCCGGGTCACCGCGCGCAAGGCCCTCGAAGTCCTGCTCGAACAAGGCCTGATCCAGCGCATCCAAGGCTCCGGCACCTTCATCACCCCGCGCCTCGAACAACCCTTGTCACGCCTGTCGAGCTTCAGCGAAATGCTGCGCATGAAAGGCTTCGCGCCCAGCTCGCTGTGGCTTGAACGCAGCATCGGCAGCCCAAGCAACGACGAACTGATCCGCCTCGGCCTGTCGCCCACCGACCAGGTGGTCCACCTCAAGCGCTTGCGCAAGGCCGACGACATCGTCATGGCGGTGGAGGTCAGCACCCTGCCTGCCCGCCTGCTCGGCGACCCGCAGGCCATCGGCGACTCGCTGTACCAGCACCTCGACCAGCTCGGCCGCCCGGTGGTCCGCGCCCTGCAACACATTCGCGCGATCAACGCCGGTGACGAACTGGCCGCCCAGGTGGGCATCGCCCCCGGCACCGCCATGCTGCTGATGACCCGTATCGGCTACCTCGACGACAACACGCCGATCGAGCTCACCGACACCTACTGCCGCAACGACTACTACGACTTCGTCGCCGAACTGCGACGCTGACCGGAGCCCCCATGGACATCGCCAACATCCTCACCCCCGACGGCTGGGTGCGCGGACAGCTGCACCTCGAAAACGGCCGCATACAGGCCATCGAGGGCACGCCGTGCGACCCGCAGGCCAACGACCTGCCCTACCTGCTGCCCGGTTTCATCGACCTGCACGTGCACGGCGGCGGTGGCAGCGACATCATGCAGGGCGGTGACGCCTTCGCCACCATCGCCCGCACCCATCGGCGCTTCGGCACCACCTCGTTGCTGGCCACCACCATGACCGCGCCCCGTGAGGAGCTGGCCCGCGTGCTCGCCGAACTGGGCGAGCACCTCGGGCAACCGCGCCAGGGCGCGCGCATCCTCGGCGTGCACCTGGAAGGCCCGTACATCAACCCCGGCAAGCTCGGCGCGCAGCCGAACTTCGCTCACCAGGCGCTGCTCGACGAGGTCGAAGAGTACCTGGCCCTGGCGCCGATCAAGGTCATCACCATCGCCCCGGAAGTCGCCGGCCACCTGCCGCTGATCCAGGCCCTGAGCCAGCGCGGCATCCGCCTGCAGCTCGGCCATACCCTGGGCAGCTACGAAGAAGGCGTGGCGGCCCTGGAGGCCGGCGCCAGCAGCTTCACCCACCTGTACAACGCCATGAGCCCGCTGCACCATCGCGAGCCGGGCATCGTCGGCGCGGCCCTGGCCCATGCACGCTACGCCGAGCTGATCCCCGACCTGCTGCATGTGCACCCCGGTGCGATCAAGGTGGCCCTGCGCGCCATCCCCTGCCTGTACTGCGTCACCGACTCCACCGCCGCCGCCGGCATGCCCGACGGCGAATACCGCCTGGGCAGCCACACCGTGACCAAGTGCCTGGGCGGCGTGCGCCTGCCAGACGGCACCCTGGCCGGCAGCACCCTGACCATGGACCAGGCCCTGCGCAACCTGGTGAAGATCGGCCTGCCGCTGGCCGAAGCATCCGACCGCCTGTCCCGCTACCCCGCCGATTACCTCGGCATCGCCGACCGTGGCCGCCTGCAAGCTGGCGCCTGGGCCGACGCGGTGCTGCTCGATCGCCAACTGAACCTGACCGCCGTGATGGTCGAAGGAGAAACCGCATGAGTTCAAGGATGCTCGAAGAGGCGCGCGCCTGCGCCGATGTGGTACAGACACAGCTCCAGGCACTGGACCTGCGCCTGGAAACCCTCAGCGAACAGCTGCGTCGGCTCGACCCGCAGGTGGCGCTGACCGTGGCCCGGGGCAGCTCGGACCATGCCGCCAGCTATTTCGCCTACCTCGCCATGCAGCAACTCGGCCTGCCGGTGGCCTCGCTGCCGATGTCGGTGGTAACCCTGCAACAGGCGCCGCTGCGGGTGCGTGGCCAAGTGGCGTTGGGCTTCTCGCAATCGGGCCAGAGCCCGGACCTGGTCGACAGCCTGCGTCGCCTGGACCAATGCGGCGCGACCACCGTGTCGCTGGTCAACGCCACCGGCTCGCCGCTGGAGCAGGCCTGCAAGCACCATCTGCCGCTGTGCGCGGGGCCTGAGCTGTCGGTGGCGGCGACCAAGAGCTTCGTCGCCACCCTCAGCGCCAGCGCCCGCCTGGTCGCCCACTGGGGCCAGGATCGCGCCTTGCTGGAGGCCGGCCTGGCCCTGCCGGCTCAACTGCGTGAAGCCGCCGCCCAGGACTGGAGCCTGGCCATCGACACCCTGCGCGATGCCGAACAACTGATGGTGATCGGCCGCGGCGCGGGCTTTGCCATTGCCCAGGAGGCCGCGCTGAAGTTCAAGGAAACCTCGGTGATCCAGGCCGAGGCCTTCAGCAGCGCCGAGGTGCGCCATGGCCCCATGGCGCTGATCGATGCCCAGTACCCGCTGCTGGTGTTCGCCCCGCGGGGCGTCGAGCAGGCCGGCCTGCTGCAACTGGCCGCCGACATGCGCCAGCGCGGCGCCCGGGTGCTGCTGGCGGCGCCGGCCGACATCGCCGCCCGCGACCTGACCCTGAGCTGCGCCGAACACCCGGCCCTGGACCCGCTGCTGGCGATCCAGAGCTTCTACCTGATGGCCGCGGCCCTGGCCGAGGCCCGTGGCCTGGACCCTGACCAGCCGCGCCACCTGAGCAAAGTGACCTGCACGCAGTAAAGCCGCGAGGAACCGCGCATGCCCGACAATAACAAGATCATCCTCCATGCCCCGCTCGCCGGGCCGCTGGTGTCGCTGGAACAGGTGCCGGACCCGGTGTTCAGCAGCGCCACCCTCGGTGACGGCATCGCCATCGACCCGCTCAACGAGGTGCTGCACGCCCCGTGTGCCGGCGAAGTGGTGCAGTTGGCACGCAGCGGCCACGCGCTGACCCTGCGTGCGGCCAACGGCGCCGAGATCCTCCTGCATATCGGTGTCGACACCGTGCAACTGCAAGGTCGTGGTTTCTCGCCGTTGGTGGCGCTGGGCGACCAGGTCAGCCAAGGCCAACCGCTGGTGCGCTTCGACATGGACCAGGTGGCGCAGCACTGTGTCAGCCTGGTTACGGTGATGCTGATCAGCAATGGCCCTGGCTATGGCCTGAGGCGACTGCAGACAGACACTGCGCAGCTCGGTGCGGCGCTGCTGGAGGTCGAGGCCACGGCTCACGAAGCGAATGCCCGAGCGGTCAGCCATGAGCGCGCACGCGGCCATGCCCGGGTCGCTCATCATGGCGGCCTGCACGCCCGCCCCGCCGCCCTGCTGCGCCAGACCGCGCAAGGCTTCCAGAGCCAAGCCGTGCTGCGCTTCGGCGAACGCGAGGCCGACCTCGACAGCCTGGTGGCGGTCATGGGCCTGGGCGTTGGCGAAGGTGTCGACGTCGAACTGGTCTGTACCGGGCCGGACAGCCAGGCCGCGCTGCAAGCGTTGATCACCGCCGTGCAGACGGCCTCGGTCGGTGAGCGGCATGCCGCGCACGCGCCAACCAACACCACCCAGCCCAAGCCCGCTGCGGGGCCCGGCATGCTTACCGGTGTCTGCGCCGCCCCCGGCCTGGCCCAGGGGCCGCTGGCCCGGCTGGACGGAATCAGCCTGCCGCCCGACAACGGCGACAACGACCCCGCCGTACAGCACCAGGCGTTGAACACGGCCTTGGCCGAAGTGCGCCACGCCCTCGACCGCGACTGGCGCCACCTGCCACGCGGCCAGGAGGATGCGGCGGCGATCCTCGAGGCCCACCTGGCGCTGCTCGACGATCCGGCCCTGCTCGGCGACGCCCGCCAGCATATCGCCAACGGTGTCGCCGCCAGCCATGCCTGGAGCCGTGCCATCGATACCCAGTGCCAGATCCTGCGTAACCTGGGCAACCCATTGCTGGCCGAGCGCGCCAACGACCTGTACGACCTGCAACAGCGCGTTCTGCGGGCCTTGCTTGGTGAAACCCGGCAACTGCGCCTACCGCCCTCGGCCATTGTCGTCGCCCATGAACTGACCCCGTCCGACCTGCTGCTCCTGGCCCGCCATGAGGTCGCCGGGCTGTGCATGGCCGCCGGCGGCGCCACCTCGCACGTCGCCATCCTTGCCCGCGCCCGTGGCCTGCCGTGCCTGGTGGCCGTGGGCGAAGCGCTGCTGGAACTGCCCACAGGTACGCCGTTGGTGCTGGACGCCGACCAGGGCCGCCTGGAAACCGAGGCTGATGCGCAGCGCCTGGCCGAGGTGCAGCGTCATGTGCAACAGCGCCGCGACACCCGCCAACGCCAGCAGGTCGCCGCCCAAGGCAGCGCGCGCACCCGCGACGGCCAGCGGGTCGAGGTCGCCGCCAACGTCGCCAGCGCCGCGGACGCCGCCGAGGCCCTGGCCCAGGGCGCCGACGGCATCGGCCTGCTGCGCAGCGAGTTCCTGTTCATCGACCGCCCCACCGCGCCAGACCAAGCCGAGCAACTCGCCGCCTACCAGGCCGTGCTCGACGCCATGGCCGAGCGCCCGGTGATCATCCGTACCATCGACGTCGGCGGCGACAAGCAGCTCGACTACCTGCCGTTGCCGGCCGAGGCCAACCCGGTACTGGGCCTGCGCGGCATCCGCCTGGGCCAGGTGCGCCCGGAACTGCTCGACCAGCAACTGCGCGCGCTGCTGCAGGTCAGCCCGCAACGCCGTTGCCGGATCATGCTGCCGATGGTCACCGAGGTCGACGAACTGCTCGCCATTCGCCAGCGCCTGGACCAGCTGGCCGCCGAGCTGGGCATCGGCGAGCGCGCCGAACTGGGGGTGATGATCGAAGTGCCTGCCGCGGCGCTGCTCGCCGAGCGCCTGGCCGAGCATGCCGACTTCTTCTCCATCGGCACCAACGACCTGTCCCAGTACACCCTGGCCATGGACCGAGACCATGCCGGGTTGGCGGCACGGGTCGATGCCCTGCACCCAGCGCTGCTGCGCCTGATCGACTTGACCTGCCAGGGCGCGGCGAAACATGGCCGCTGGGTTGGCGTGTGCGGCGCGCTGGCCTGCGACCCACTGGCCACCCCGGTGCTGGTCGGCCTGGGCGTCGCCGAGCTGTCGGTCAGCGCGCCGCAGATCGGTGAGATCAAGGCCCTGGTTCGTCAGCTCGACGCCAGTGCCTGTCGCCGCTTCAGCCAAGGCCTGCTGGGCCTGGCCAGCGCCGCCGCGGTACGCCAGGCCTGCCGAGACTTCGCCGCCCTGCCCCTCGCCCAACCGACCGCCGCCGCGGCCCTACAACAATAATCGGAGCGCACCATGTACCAGCATTTCATCCAGGGCCTGCAACGGCTCGGCCGCGCCTTGATGCTGCCCATCGCCATCCTGCCCATCGCCGGCCTGTTGCTGCGCCTGGGCGATACCGACTTGCTCGACATCGCCCTGGTGCATGATGCCGGGCAAGCGATCTTCGCCAACCTGGCGCTGATCTTCGCCGTCGGTATCGCCGTGGGCTTCGCCCGTGACAACAACGGCACCGCGGGCCTTGCCGGCGCCATCGGCTACCTGGTGCTGGTGGCGACGCTGAAAGTGATCGACCCGAAGATCGACATGGGCATGCTTGCGGGGATTCTCTGCGGCTTGCTCGGTGGCGGCCTGTACAACCGCTTCAAGGACATCCAGTTGCCGGACTACCTGGCATTCTTTGGCGGGCGGCGCTTCGTGCCCATCGCCACCGGGGTCTCGGCGGTGTTCCTCGGGCTATTGTTCGGCCTGATCTGGCCGCCGATCCAGCACGGCATCAACGACCTCGGCCAACTGATGCTGGAGAGCGGCAGCATTGGCGCGTTCTTCTTCGGCGTGCTCAACCGGCTGCTGATCATCACCGGCCTGCACCACATCCTCAACAACCTGGTGTGGTTCGTCTTCGGCAGCTTCCAGGCGGCCAGCGGGCAAGTGGTCACGGGTGACCTGGCGCGCTTCTTCGCCGGCGACCCGCACGCCGGGCAGTTCATGGCCGGTATGTTCCCGGTGATGATCTTCGGCCTGCCCGCCGCCTGCCTGGCCATGTACCGCCATGCCCTGCCGGGGCGACGCAAGCTGATCGGCGGGGTGTTGCTGTCGATGGCGTTGACCTCGGCGCTGACCGGGGTGACCGAGCCGATCGAGTTCGCCTTCATGTTCCTTGCGCCCCTGCTGTATTTGATCCATGCCCTGCTCACCGGCTTGTCCATGGCCATCTGCGATTTGCTGGGCATTCGCCTCGGCTTCACCTTTTCCGGCGGCGCCATCGACATGGCCCTGGGCTGGGGCCGCTCCAGCAACGGCTGGCTGGTGTTCCCGCTGGGCCTGGCATACGCGCTGCTGTACTACTTCGTGTTCGACTTCTGCATCCGCCGCTTCGACCTGAAAACCCCGGGGCGCGAAGAACAGCCGGCCGCCCAGCCCGGCAGCAGCGCCGATGCCGCCCGAGGGCGCCGCTACATCGATGCCCTGGGCGGGGCAGCCAACCTGCAAGGTGTCGACGCCTGCACCACGCGCCTGCGCCTGGTGTTGGCCGACCGTGCCCTGGCCAACGACCAGGCCTTGAAAGCCCTTGGCGCCCTGGCCGTGGTACGCCCCGGCAGCGGGGGCAGCCTGCAGGTGGTGGTTGGGCCAATGGCTGATGCGCTGGCGGATGAGATACGTGCCGAATTACCGCTTGTCGCCAGTGCCAAGCCACTCGCTGCGCAGGTGCCGGCGCCTCTGCTGCAGACGGTGGACGCCGAACCATGGTTGCAAGCATTAGGCGGCCGGGAAAACCTGCTCAACGCGCAGTGCGTGGCGCTAAGCCGGGTGCGCATCGAGCTCAAGGATCAGCAGCGCGTCGACGCCTCACGGCTGATGAGCCTGGGTTGCCTGGGCATCAGCCCACAGCCGAATGGCGTTTGGCATTTGCTGCTGGGCCCTCGGGCAGCGTCGTTGAGCCAGGCACTGGACAGCTGACGGATCATGCAGGGGCACAGCCGTCAGCGGTGTTGCCCCTGATACTGCGCGTAGGAAAACACCGCAATAACTCGCAAGAAACAAGCGCTATCACAGAAGGACCAGGCTGAAGCCACTGTAGGGCAGTTGTTCCATATTCTTTTACCGCCTGCCAAACAGCACTGTGGCCCTCACAACCATTGATGAGGACGCCACCATGAGCGAACTGAACAGCACCTTTGCCCTGAACCAATTGACCGCAATTGCCCGCACCACCGGCGAGCTGGAATTTGTACTGATGTTCATGCCGATCTTCGGCTATGACGTTCCTGCGACACTCTTCACCAAGTTTCGCGATGCCCTGCTCTCGGGCGAGGTGGAGAACCCGGAGCACCGCGTCGACGAAGACGCCGAGCGCATCGCCAGCTACGACAGCGACACCCGTAGCATCAGTGTCGACATCAGCGCTATCGAGCAAGCCCTGGAAGACCAGACCACCGCGCCCGACCTGCTGATCGAGATGCTGGGTGCGTTCGGCCGCCACCTGCATGCGTTGTTCGCGTCCGAGCTCGATGCACTGGAGCCAATGCCCGAGCTGCTCGAGGCCGAAGAGGTCGGCCATAACTACGCTGCGATGCTGGCCCTGTTCGACAGTACCCCTGAGACAGGGACAGTCTTCGGCTATTACACCAAGGCTGAAGAAACATCCCCCCTGCTGCTGGATTTCAGCGCCGCACCGGAGCTTGAGGCCCTCCTGCCGCAGGAACCCGACAGCCTGGTCATCCAACCTCGATTCGGGGCTGGCACAGGCAACGGTTCGGAACACTCCTTCGGCCACGAGTCCATCGAGCACATTCTCAAGGACGCCGGTTTCACCGAACGTGAATGCAAGGCGATCTACTTCGGTAACTGGCTACGCGACCACTCGCAGATCGTCGACCCCAAGATCGTGCGTCCGGCGGGCGCAAGCCAAGAGCAGCCCTGGCAGTTGCCCAGGGAAGTCCTCGCGCAGATCATTGATATCTTCGCCCACGAAGAATTCAGCAGCCTGCAAGAAACCGATGAAGATCGCGAAGCCTACCGTGTGACCAAGGAGATGCTGGGCGTATATCGACCCTCCGAACATATCGATAACCCCACCAACCTCGACGAAGCCGCTGTGGATCCCCGAACGATCGACGAAGACTTCGAAGCGCTGGTCAGGCCCGGCGATGCTCAAACCCAGGTAAACCCGCATACCTCGAAAAAGCACCACATCGATTACGCCGAAAGCTACATGCGCCATAAACTGTTCGAGGCAGCGACGCTAGGCAAGACCCCAGATGGCATGCGGTGCTTCGGTGAGGCCCTGCATGTGCTGGAGGACTACTTTGCCCACTCCAACTTCGTCGAGCTCAGCCTGATCAAGCAAGGCCACGCGGTTTTGCCATGGACCACGCCGAATGGCGAGTACCGTCATGCCTTACCGGTTGTCACCGGGCTTTTCAGCAGCCTGGATGTCATCGCCAGCGTCGTCGAACCCCTGGGCAAGATACTGTTCTCCACGCAGGACCCGAAGGATAAACGGCAACCCGGTTACCGCGCGCGAACCGACAAAGCCTTGCTGCTGGTCCTGTCCGAGTTGGAAGATCGGCGCTGGTACAACGCACTGAACACCCTGCTGGCGATCCGTGACGGTATACGTAGCAACCCCCTCGTGAGGTTCAGTTCGAGACTGCTGTGGGCCATTGGCAAGCCAGACAGGTTGGTCAGCCAGATAATGAATGCCTACTTGCAGAAAGCACTGGTGCCCATTGGCGAACTGGTACATGACCACCAGACGGCACTCGGCGACCCCAACACCGAACCCGGCGTCGATCCTACCCACACCCAAGTGGCCAAGGACCATGACGACCATCCCTTCCATGCGCTGGCGGCCCGGCTGGCCCAGTGGGCAGTGCTTGAAGTCGGGGTGAAGATGCGAGCGATCTGGGCCAAGGATGAAACGGAGTCCATCGACTGGATCGAGCTGCAGGACCTTGCCTCCAGCTTCCTCCTCCATCCCAATGACAGCGAATGGCAGGACGATATCGTCAGCGCCTGGAGCGCCACCAATGCCCAGGCTATCGAGGACGGTAAGTCCGCCAGCTACTTCGAAAGGCACCGCAAGCAGGAGATGGAGCAGTCCCAGGACAGGGTCAAACAGCTGAGCGAAAACCCGAACTTCCAGCCGATCAAGCTCAATGACAGTTTCCGCAACACGTTCCCTCTGTTCTGAAAACACAGGGTTGCCTGCGCAATTTTTCGCCTGCAGTTGCGCTTTGCAGGATGATCGGGCTTCAGCCATTTCCCTGAGCGAGCTCGTGTCGCGAAAGGGGCGTGCAGCGGCCCCTGGATTCGAGCGGTCATGCACAGATCGCTGGGGCCGCCTTGCGGCCCTTTCGCGACACGAGGCCGCTCCTACAGGGGCGCAGAACGCAAAAAAGGTGGGCTAATGCCCACCTTTTTCGTGCAGCTGACTCACTGCCCTTTCAAATGTCCAGCAACTGCCAGACCTCATAAGCCGGTGTTTCATAGGGGTGGCTGTGCTTGAGCGCGGCAACGACCTGAACGATCAGCTCGTCGGCCACCACCAGCTCCACCTTCCACTCCTCGACCACCTCCACCTGGCCGGTTTGCCCGAGGTACGGCTGGCTGCCGTCCAACGGGCGGAACTGGCCCTGGCCGCGGGTCTGCCAGGCGCAGTGGTCGTAGTCGCCGATGCGTCCGCCACCGGCGGCGAACACAGCGGCCTTGACCACTTCGACATGGCTGTCGGGGACGAAGAAGGCGAGCTTGTGCACCCCTTAGTTCACCCACACCCGCGCGTTGCGGAACATGCGCATCAAGGCCGCGTCTTCCTGCCACTCATCCGGGCGCCAGGAGTTCTGCACGGCGCGGAACATCCGCTCCGGGTGCGGCATCATGATGGTCACGCGGCCGTCGCGGCTGGTCAGGCCGGTGATGCCACGCGGCGAGCCGTTCGGGTTGGCCGGGTAGGCTTCGGTGACCTTGCCATGGTTGTCGACGTAGCGCAGGGCCACGCAACCGGACAGGTCGGCTTCGAGCAGCGCTTCTTCGCTGGCGAACTCGGCATGGCCTTCGCCGTGGGCGATGGCGATCGGCATGCGCGAACCGGCCATGCCCTGCAGGAAGATCGAGTTGGACTTCTGCACCTCGACCATGGCCACGCGCGCCTCGAACTGCTCCGAGCGGTTGCGCACGAAGTGCGGCCAGTACTCGGTGCCCGGGATCAGCTCGTGCAGGTTGGACATCATCTGGCAACCGTTGCACACGCCCAGGGCGAAGCTGTCGGTACGCTCGAAGAAGGCCTGGAAGGCATCACGGGCACGGGCGTTGAACAGCGCCGACTTGGCCCAGCCTTCACCGGCGCCGAGCACGTCGCCGTAGGAGAAGCCACCGCAAGCCACCAAGCCCTTGAACGCTTCGAAATCGACACGACCAGAGAGGATGTCGCTCATGTGCACGTCGACGGCGGCAAAACCTGCGCGGTCGAAGGCGGCAGCCATTTCGACCTGGCCGTTGACGCCCTGCTCGCGCAGGATCGCCACTTGCGGGCGCACGCCCTTCTTGATGTACGGCGCGGCGATGTCTTCGTTGACGTCGTAGCCCAGCTTGACCGACAGGCCTGGGTTGTCTTCTTCCAGCAGGACGTCGAATTCCTGGTCGGCGCAGTCGGCGTTGTCGCGCAGGCGCTGGACCTGGTAGCTGGTCTCGGCCCACTGGCGCTGCAGCAGGCGACGGTCGCCCTTGAACAGCTCTTCGCCTTCGAACTTGATCAGGACCTCACCGTTGTTGATCGGCTGGCCGATCACCGCGACGCAATCCTCGCCCAGGCCAGCGGCGCTGAACTGCGCCAGCACATCCGGCGTGGCGTCCTGACGAACCTGGATCACCGCGCCCAGCTCTTCGTTGAAGAGGATGGCCGCGACTTTCTCGCGCTTGCTGGTCAGGTTACCCAGTTCCAGCTCCAGGCCGCAGTGGCCGGCGAAGGCCATTTCCAGCACGGTAGTCAGCAGACCACCGTCGGAACGGTCGTGGTAGGCCAGCAGGTGGCCGTCTTCGTTAAGGCCCTGGATCACCGCGAAGAACGCCTTGAGGTCCTCGGCGTCATCGACGTCCGGCGCCTGGGCGGCCAGCTTGCCGTGGGTCTGCGCCAGGATCGAGGCGCCCATGCGGTTCTTGCCGCGACCCAGGTCGATCAGGACCAGGTCGGTCTCGCCCTTGTCCATGCGCAGTTGCGGGGTCAGGGTCTTGCGGATGTCGGTGACCGGGGCGAAGCCGGTGATGATCAGCGACATCGGCGAGGTGACGCTCTTCTGCTCGCCGGCTTCGCTCCACTGGGTCTTCATCGACATCGAGTCTTTACCCACCGGAATGGTGATGCCCAGCTCTGGGCACAGCTCCATGCCGACCGCCTTGACGGTGTCGTACAGGCGGGCGTCTTCACCCGGGTGACCGGCGGCGGACATCCAGTTGGCCGACAGCTTGATGTCGGACAGCTTCTCGATGCGCGAGGCGGCCAGGTTGGTCAGGGTCTCGCCGATTGCCATGCGGCCAGAGGCCGGGGCGTCGAGCAGGGCCAGCGGGGTACGCTCACCCATGGCCATGGCTTCGCCGGTGTAGACATCGAAGCTGGTGGCGGTGACGGCGCAGTCGGCCACCGGTACCTGCCACGGGCCGACCATCTGGTCGCGGGCAACCAGGCCGGTGATGGTGCGGTCGCCGATGGTGATCAGGAAGCTCTTGCTGGCCACGGCCGGGTGCCGCAGGACGCGCTCGACCGAGTCGGTCAGGTCCAGGGTGCTCGGGTCGAACTCATCGCCCAGTTCCGCTTCGCGGGTGACCGAACGGTGCATGCGCGGCGGCTTGCCCAGCAGCACGTCCAGCGGCATGTCCACCGGGGTGTTGTCGAAGTGGCTGTCGGTGACGGTCAGGTGCGGCTCGGCAGTGGCCTCACCGACCACCGCGAACGGGCAACGCTCGCGTTCGCAGATGGCCTGGAAGCGCTCGAAGTCCTCGGCGCTGACCGCCAGCACGTAGCGTTCCTGGGATTCGTTGGACCAGATCTCGTGCGGGGCCATGCCCGGCTCGTCGTTGGGCACGTTGCGCAGCTCGAAGCGGCCACCGCGGCCACCGTCGTTGACCAGCTCGGGGAAGGCGTTGGAGATACCACCGGCGCCGACATCGTGGATGAAGGCGATCGGGTTCTTGTCGCCCAGCTGCCAGCAGCGGTCGATGACCTCCTGGCAACGACGCTCCATCTCGGGGTTTTCGCGCTGCACCGAGGCGAAGTCGAGGTCAGCGGAGCTGGCGCCGGTGGCCACCGACGAGGCGGCGCCGCCGCCCAGGCCGATCAGCATGGCCGGGCCGCCGAGCACGATCAGCTTGGCGCCGACGGTGATCTCGCCCTTCTGCACGTGGTCTTCACGGATGTTGCCCATGCCGCCGGCCAACATGATCGGCTTGTGGTAGCCGCGCACTTCTTCGCCGTGCGGGGTGTTGATGCCCTGCTCGAAGGTACGGAAGTAGCCGGTCAGCGCCGGACGGCCGAATTCGTTGTTGAACGCCGCGCCGCCCAGTGGGCCTTCGATCATGATGTCGAGGGCGTCGACGATGCGCTCGGGCTTGCCGTACGGCTTTTCCCAAGGCTGCTCGAAACCTGGGATACGCAGGTTGGACACGGTGAAACCGGTCAGGCCGGCCTTGGGCTTGGCACCACGGCCGGTGGCGCCTTCGTCGCGGATCTCGCCGCCGGAGCCGGTGGAGGCACCGGAGAACGGGGCGATGGCGGTCGGGTGGTTGTGCGTCTCGACCTTCATCAGGATGTGCACCGGCTCCTGCACCGCGCCGTACTGGCGGGTCTCAGGGTTCGGGAAGAAGCGCCCGGCCACCGAACCGACGATCACCGAGGCGTTGTCCTTGTAGGCCGACAGCACGCCTTCGTTGTGCATCTGGTAGGTGTTCTTGATCATGCCGAACAGGCTCTTCTCTTGCGCCTGGCCGTCGATGTCCCAGCTGGCGTTGAAGATCTTGTGGCGGCAGTGCTCGGAGTTGGCCTGGGCGAACATCATCAGCTCGATGTCGTTCGGGTTGCGCTTGAGCCCCTGGAAAGCGGCGACCAGGTAGTCGATTTCGTCCTCGGCCAGGGCCAGGCCCAGGTCGATGTTGGCCTGGGCCAGGGCGGCGCGGCCACCGCCGAGCACGTCGACCGAGGTCATCGGCCGTGGCTGGGCGTGGCTGAACAGGTCGGCGGCGTCTTCCAGGCGCGCCAGCACGCGCTGGGTCATGCGGTCGTGCAGTTCGGCGGCGACGCGCTGGGCGTCGGCATCGCTGAGGCTACCGGCGACGTAATAGGCGATGCCGCGCTCCAGGCGCTGGATCGACTGCAGGCCGCAGTTGTGGGCGATGTCGCTGGCCTTGGACGCCCAGGGCGAGATGGTGCCCAGACGCGGCACCACCAGGAACAGGTGGCCGGCTGGCTCCTGGACCGGCACGCTCGGGCCGTACTTGAGCAGACGGCCCAGCACCTGCTGCTGGTCGGCGGTCAGCTCGCCGTCGACGTCGGCGAAATGGGCGAATTCGGCATACAAACCAGTAACAGCGGGGACTTTCTGGCTCAGTTGCTCGAGTAATTTACCGTGGCGAAAGGCAGAAAGGGCAGGAGCGCCGCGCAGGATCAACATCGTCGGGACAGCCTCAGGAAGGGGTGTGCTTAGAGGCCGTGCATTCTAGCCTAATTCGCGCGCTTTCGGCACCCGCTCTAAGCCAATGCTGCCGGGCGGTGGAACCGGACTTTGAGGTCAAATTTTACAGGGGTTCGCCTTGAGTCATTCAGCGCCTGCGAGACCGAGCGCCGCGCGGGCGGCGCTCGGTTTCACAGGCGCCAAACGTCTCAAGGCGGACCCTGGTGGCCTTGATGCAATCCCCAGCCGCCACCACAACACCCGCTAGCAGACCTGCCAACCATTGTCGAGATATGGCACTGGCGGTGCTTTGCGTATACTGCACCCTATGTTCGCCCACACTGCTTTGCGCCAGCGTTGTGCCAAATGGCTCTTCGCAACCGGACTCTTCCTGATGCTCGGTGCCTGTGTTGAAAAACCCAGCACCCTCGAACGCGTCAAGGAGGATGGCGTATTGCGCGTGATTACCCGCAACAGCCCGGCCACCTACTTCCAGGACCGCAACGGCGAAACCGGCTTCGAGTACGAGCTGGTCAAGCGCTTCGCCGATGACCTGGGGGTAAAGCTCGAGATCGAGACCGCCGACAACCTCGACGAGCTGTTCGACCAGCTGGGCAAGCCCTCCGGCCCCGTGCTGGCCGCCGCCGGCCTGGTCAGCAGCGAACGCCGCGCCAGCCAGGCGAAGTTTTCCCACCCCTACCTCGAGGTGACGCCGCAGGTCATCTACCGCAACGGTCGCTCGCGTCCCACCGACGCCAAGGGCCTGGTGGGCAAGAAGATCATGGTGCTCAAGGGCAGCAGCCATGCCGACCAGCTGGCCGGGCTGAAAAAACAGTACCCCGGGCTCGACTACGAAGAATCCGACGCCGTCGAGGTGGTCGACCTGCTGCGCATGGTCGACGAGGGCCAGATCGACCTGACCCTGGTCGACTCCAACGAGCTGGCCATGAACCAGGTGTACTTCCCCAACGTGCGCGTGGCCTTCGACCTGGGCGACACCCGCGACCAACGCTGGGCGGTGGCAGCCGGCGAAGACAACAGCCTGCTCAACGAAGTCAACGAGTTCCTCGACAAGTCACAGAAGAACGGCACCCTGCAACGCCTGAAGGACCGCTACTACGGCCATGTCGATGTGCTCGGCTATGTCGGCGCCTACACCTTCGCCCAGCACCTGCAGCAACGCCTGCCCAAGTACGAAAAGCACTTCAAGGCGAGTTCCAAGGTCGAACAGGTGGACTGGCGCCTGCTGGCCGCCATCGGCTACCAGGAGTCGATGTGGCAGCCCGAGGTGACCTCCAAGACCGGCGTGCGCGGCCTGATGATGCTTACCCAGCGCACCGCCCAGGCCATGGGCGTGTCCAACCGCCTGGACCCCCGGCAAAGCATCCAGGGTGGCGCCAAGTACTTCATGCTGGTCAAGGAGCAGCTCGACGACAGCATCAAGGAGCCGGACCGCACCTGGTTCGCCCTGGCCGCCTACAACGTCGGCAGCGGCCACCTGGAAGATGCCCGCACCCTGGCCCGGCGCGAGAAGCTCAACCCGAACAAGTGGCTGGACGTGAAGAAGATGCTGCCACGCCTGTCGCAGAAGCAGTGGTACAGCAAGACCAAGTACGGCTATGCCCGCGGCGGCGAGCCGGTGCATTTCGTCGCCAACATCCGCCGCTACTACGACATCCTCACCTGGGTCACGCAGCCACAGCTCGAAGGTCAGGTGGCCGAAGGCAACCTGCACGTGCCGGCGGTGAACAAGGACAAGCCTGCGCAGCAGGCGGCGCCGATGTAACACGCCACCGCCCATTGTAGGAGCGGCCTTGTGTCGCGATAGGGCCGCAAAGCGGCCCCGGCGATCTATGCGTCAATGCTCAAATCCTGGGGCCGCTACGCGCCCCTATCGCGACACAAGGCCGCTCCTACAGGGAGCCTGTCAGCTAGGCCTTCGCCCGGCGCGCCTTGAAGAACGCGCTCAGAATCGCCCCGCACTCCTCGGCCAAAACCCCGCCCTCGACCATCACCCGGTGGTTGAGAAAGCCCTGGCTGAAAAACTGCCCCTGGCTCTGCACTATTCCTGCCTTGGGCTCCAGCGCCCCGTACACCACGCGCGCCACCCGCGAATGAACGATCAGCCCCGCGCACATGCTGCACGGCTCCAGCGTCACGTACAGGGTGCTGCCCGGCAGCCGGTAGTTGCTGGCGGCTTTGGCCGCGGCGCGAATCGCCACCATTTCGGCATGGGCGCTGGGGTCGCTGTCGACGATCGGCCGGTTGAAGCCCTGGCCGATCACCTGGCCGTGCTGCACCAGCACCGCGCCCACCGGCACCTCGCCCATGGCCGCGCCCTGGGCCGCCAGCGCCAGGGCCAGGCGCATGAACGCCTGGTCGCGGCTGCGATCGATGATCTGCGCGCGCATCAGACCACCGCGATCGCGGCCATCAGGCCGGTTTCCATGTGGTCGATGACATGGCAGTGGAACATCCAGGTGCCCGGGTTATCCGCCACCAGCGCCACCTGGGCGCGTTCGTTCTTGCCCAGCAGGTAGGTATCGGTGAACCAGGGCTCGGTGATCTTGCGGCGATTGGAGGCGATCACCTTGAAACTCATGCCATGCAAGTGGATCGGATGCTGGTACTGGGTCATGTTCTTCAGCTCGAAGATGTAGCTCTTGCCCTTGCGCAGCGTGGCGATGGGGCGCTCGGCGCAGGTCTTGTCGGTGATGTCCCAGGCCTGGCCATTGATCTGCCACAGGCTCGGCGGCTTGCCGTTGTCGGTGTTCACCGAGACCTTGCCGGCCCATTCGAAATTGAAGTTGAGCTTCTCGGCATTCTCCAGGTCCGGCTCGGCGATAGGGTTGGCCGGCAATGCCTTGGGCCAGTCGCCCGGCGCCTCGCTGCTGGCCACCGAGCGCAGGGTGCCCAGGCGCACGAAGCCATCGCGCAGGGAGATTTCCTCGCCGGCCTCGGGAATGCGGATCGCCAGGCAAATGCGCATGCCCGGGCCGAGCCAGTAGTCCTCGTCCAACGGGCGTGGGGTGATCGGGTTGCCGTCGAGGGCGTAGATCATCGCCTCGCAGTTGCCCTTGAGGTTGAGGCGGTAGGTCCAGGTGTTGTCCAGGTTGAGCAGACGCACCCGCACCACCTGGCCGGCCGGCAGCTCGGTCACCGCCTCGGCCTGGCCGTTGATGGTGATCAGGCGCCCGGCGGTGCCGTTGCGCGCGGCTTCGCGCGGCACGCTGAAGGGCATCCAGGCGCCCTGCTCGTCGACATGCCAGGTTTTCAGGCTGAGGGTGCGCTCATGGGCGAAGCCGGTGGGCTCGCGCTCCTCGACGATCAGCGGGCCGACCAGGCCGCGTCCCAGCTCCTCGGAGCTGCTGACGTGCGGGTGGTACCAGTAGCTGCCGGCGTCCGGCACCCGGAACTTGTAGTCGAAGAACTCGCCGGGCTTGACCGGCAGTTGCGAGACATAGGGCACGCCGTCCATTTCCAGCGGCAGGCGGATGCCATGCCAGTGAATGGTGGTTTCCACCGGCAACTGGTTGATGAAGCGCACCCGCAGCCAGGTGCCCTGGCGCACGCGCAACTCGGTGCCCGGCGCCGACGGGCCGAAAGCCCAGGCCTCGGTCTTGTAGCCGGGCACCAGTTCGACATCCAGCGGCGCGGCGATCAACTCATAATCGTGCCCGGCGTTGTCATCCTCGACCTTGCCCAGCCAGTAGCGCGCCGCGCCGCCGGCGCCCAGGCCTACCACCACAAGGCCAGTCAGGCCCTTGAGCATTTGTCGACGGGTAAAGGACATCGGTGCGGGTACCTCATTCTGCGCAATCAGTCTGCCAGCAGGCCTGGCAATGAAGGGCGAATACGATACACCTGCATTTGCGAAAGATTAAGTGAAGTCTTGTCGCAGGCAGTGTTCAGAAGAACTCGTCCAGCAGCCGATAGAAGCGGTTCTTGCCGGGATCGTCCGGCAGACCGTAGGCCGCCAGGAAGGGTTGCACCCATTGCTCGCCCAGGTCGGCGGCGATATCCCGGGTAGCCAGCGCCAGGTCCTGCCAACGGTCGGCGACGCCCAGGCGGCCGCAATCGATGAAGCCGGTGAAGCGCCCGTCCGCGGCCATCAGGTTCGCCAGGCAGGCATCGCCATGGGTCACCACCCGGTCTTCTTCTCTTGGCCGCGCGGCGAGCATTTCGGCGAACACATCGGCGGCGCTGCGCCCCAGGCGCAACGGATCGAAGTCGTCCTCGTCGACCAGGCCCTCCAGCATCCGCGCCTGCGCCAGGCGTACCCGCGCCGCCAGCGCATGGTCGAACGGGCACTGCTCGACTGGCAAGCGATGCAACTGGCGCAGCGCCTCGGCCAGCAGCAGCACCGTGGCCCGTGGTGCCTGCGTGGCTGTCGCCTCCAGGCAGCGCCCCGGCACGGCGCTCATCAACAGCCAGTGCCAGCCACGCTCGGTAGCGACATCGATGATGTGCGGCACAGGCTGGCCGTGCTGCGCCATCCAGCGCAGACGGCTGATTTCGCCAGGCAGTTCGGCCAGCGCGGTGACGGGCTCGGCCTTGACGAACAGATCAGCGCCAGCCTGGCGGCGGACACGCAGCACGGTTGCGCCCGACTTGCCGAGGGTTTGTGCCTCAAGCGCCAGGATGCCATGGGCTTCGCCCCAGCCTTTGGGCAGGTTGCAGTCAGTCATCGTCATCTGTGCTCCAGGCGGGTTTGCCTGCAGTGTGGGCAAAAAGGCTCGTGGGGTCTGTGAACAATCGTATCGGCGCCGACGGCGCGTTGCCTGCGTGGCCAGCCAGGCTGGCGCCTACGCGGTCGAGACCGCCTGATCATTTACCGGCCAGCAAGCCGTGCAACAGCAGGTCCAGCGCCTCGAGGCTCTGCACCAGGCGCGCATCGCCATCATCCCCTTGCGCAATCCACACCGCGGCCTCGGCCAGGCTGCCATAGATCAGCGCCGCCAGCGCCCGTGGCTCGGCCTGCAGCATCACGCCCTCCTCGACCAAACGCTGCACCACCCGCTGCATGGTCGCCAGGCAGTGCTGGTGCGACGCTTGCGAGGCACCGCCGAGCACCGCGCGGGCATCGCGCAGCACGATGCGCTGGATGTCCCGCTCCAACGCCATCTCCAGGTAGGCGCGGCAACGCCGGCGAAAACCGTCCCAGGCATCGTCGGCGCTGTCGGTGATGCTGTTCAGGCGTTGGTCCACCTCGTCGTCGATCTGCGCCACCACCGCCACGAGCAAGCCTTGCTTGTCGCCGAAGTGGTGGTACAGCGCGCCACGGGTCAACCCCGCGCGGGCGGTCAGGTCGTCCATCGAAGTGCCGACATAGCCGTGCTCGCTGAATACCTGGCGCGCCGTGGACAGTAGCGTGGCACGGGTTTGCTCCATCTCGGCGCGAGTGCGTCGGACCATCCTGCCCCTCCTTTACCTACGGATTGCATGATTGCTTACATTCAAAGCGTATGTATATGATCCATTCATACGCGCTGCACGTATTCTCCCCAGACCTCCTCACCGTGACAAGGGACTGAATCATGAGCACCTCCACACCTGACGCAATCGCCCTTCCACGCCATCCCTGGCTGGCGGTCGGCACAACCGGCCTGGCCACGTTCTCGGTGGTGACCACGGAAATGCTGCCTGTGGGGCTACTGACCCCTATCGCCGAAGCCTTGGGCACCAGCACCGGTTCGGTCGGGCTGACGCTGACCCTGCCCTCGCTGCTGGCAGCCCTGTTCGCGCCCGTGGTGGTGCTGGCCGCCGGTGGCATGGACCGGCGGCGGATCCTGTGCGCTCTGCTGGTGCTGCTGGTGTTCGCCAACCTCGCCTCGGCGCTGGCGCCGGGCATCAGCTGGCTGCTGGCGGCGCGGGTGCTGGTCGGCTTGTGCATCGGTGGCATCTGGGCGATCGCCGGCGGCCTGGCCACGCGCCTGGCCCCCGACCACGCCATCGGCCTGGCCACAGCGATCATTTTCGGCGGCGTGGCCGCCGCCTCGGTACTCGGTGTCCCGCTCGGCGCGTTGCTTGGCGAACTGGCCGGCTGGCGCTGGGCGTTCGCGGCCATGGCAGTGCTCGGCGTACTGGCACTGGCACTGCTGATCGCCTTTGTGCCGCCACTGCCCGTCGCCAGCGCCATCACGCCCGGCGACTTCCTCGCGCAATCCGGCAACCGCGCCCTGCAAGCGGGGCTGTTACTGACGCTGCTGCTGGTCGCCGGGCATTTCATGGCATTTACCTTCGTGCGCCCGCTCTTGCTGTCGCTGTCCGGCTTCGACGGGCCATGGATCGGCGCCTTGCTGTTCGCCTACGGGATCGCCGGCATGCTCGGCAACTTTCTGGTCGGCCTGCTGGCAGCCAAACGACTGGGCATGACCCTGGCGCTGATCGCGCTGGGCCTGCTGTTGGTGCCCCTGATCTTCCTCGGCATTGGCCAGGCGCCTGTCGGGGGCGGTATCGCCCTGCTGGCCTGGGGCCTGGCCTATGGCGGGGTATCGGTGGGCCTGATGACCTGGATGATAAAAGCGGCGCCGGCCGCCGTGGAAGTGGCCACGGCCTTGTTCATTGGCCTGTTCAATGTCGGCATTGCCCTGGGCTCGTGGGCCGGCGGCCAGATTGTCGACCACTTTGCCCTGCAGCACTTGCTGTGGCTCACCGCGACGGTCTTCGCCGTGGCGCTGCTGTTGGCCCTGACTCAGGGGGCACGCCCGGCCAGCAGGCTCGGCGAGTGCTGCTGAGATAACGCAAAAGCCCGCCAATAGGCGGGCTTTTGCAGTTATCGAGTGCCGACCGTGGTCGGCTGCTCGATCATTCCCACTCTATTATCAATTAGCTAATAAAGACCATGAAAAACGGGACTTTTGGAGATTACATAACTGTAAAGCCATGAAAAATGCCATGCACGCCATCAAAATTTCAAGAAGTCGGATTAGCCTCTCTCGAGGCAAAGGCGACCAACAGCTGCCTCTCCAGGATGGCTAACTCATCCGCGTTACCATCACGAATAACCTCCACCAACAAGTCCTCAGCATAGGACGGGGCGGCCTGGAAAAGCTCTGCCATTGCCTCATCATGACTACGGTCTTTCATCAATCGCTCCTAGTCGTAGATGCCCTAAACGTTCAAGAATAGCCTGCTTAGGCCATCGCAAGACGGTCCGATTCTGGCCGACTCCAGCCTATTACGACAGACGCCTGCCGGTCGGCAGGTGCCCAAACGAACACCAGAATCTCGCCGGAAGCAAGCCTTCAAAAGTAGAGTTTCCGCGCTTTCAGCCACCGGTTGTGTCAACAAAAAAGCAAATAAAAAAATAGTGGCACTCTGCCTTGCAATCGCCTTTTCCGTCCCCAAATACGAAGAACTGAACTCAAAATCGGTCAGGGATGAGAACGATAAATGCCCCCAATCCAATCGAATTCAACAACTGCAAACTCTCTTTTGCTGGAATCGAGACACATTCTGCTGGCTGGTAGCATTTCAAATACCACTGAGAACGTACTAGTCGACAAGGCACACGAATTTGTCGACTCGTTTGTCGAGGAAGTGATCAACGCTGGCGGCGGCTTTGTCGTTTATCTTGCCGCAGAGCCAGTAAATACAGATGGCAAGGCGCTGTTGTTTGACTGGACGGTCGCTAGGGCCATTGATAGGTTGCTTCCTGGCGAAAGCTCGCAGGTTCGCCTGAAAATTGTGGCAACTGAAGAGCGACTCCAGTCCAAAGCAAGCGCCGTCCAGCGACAGTTGATCTATGGAATGGTGGCACGAGGCGTTGCCGAATTGATTCCGCTTGAAGACGAAGTGCTAACGGGGGGGAATGTCGGCGATGAGCAAATTGAGCATGCTACGGCGATGGTGGCCCTCGGCGGTGGGAAGGGTGTCCTAGACCGCGCACGAAAAATGAGCAAGAAAATGTTGCCCGTGCTGCCTCTCGATCTGCAGCTCGGCGCAAATAGCGAGGATGGCACAGGGGCACTGGGTGTACGCAAAAATTTCTTAACTAGCCCTCTGACCTATCTGCCAAATACCGGTAACAAGGTCGCAAAAATCCTGTCTGCGCTCTCATTGCAAGAGCCAGTTATGGCCCTTGCTGATATCAGCAAGCGCATTATCAAAATTTTTCATGATGAAGAACAGGCTAGGATCGAGGCATTGCCTCCAGATGTACTTGTCCTGACCGCTTTGGACGTCGAGCTCGCTGCAGCCAAGCAAGCACTAGGGATAGCTACCGATGCCGAGCATGTGACCACAAAAGATGGCATTCACATATGGAAGGCTCCCGTCACCAAGCGGGGCGGAAAGACCGCAAGTTGTGTGGTCGCGTGTTTTGCGGGGGCAGGCAACATTGACGCGGCTTCTGTTACTTCCATGCTCCTGGGAGAGCTGAGACCCGCGAATGTCATGATGCTTGGTATCGCAGCTGGCATGCGGGAGAAATGCAAACTTGGAGAGGTTGTGCTTGCTGAACGTATTGTCGCCTACGATGGCGCAGCTCTTGTTGCGGGAGGCGCAGTTGAACATCGGCCTGAAATTACCAGGCTAAACACGCGCGTGCGCCAAGACGTAGCCTCCTATCTCTCGGATAGAGAGTCTGTCGTTGCCCGTCTCACGGAAAGCTACAAGACACTAGATATCGTATTCCCTGAAAATGTTGAGGCCGGGCCTGTCGCTGAAGGAGTGATGCCAAAGACAGCTACCGTCGCGAGCGGTGAAAAGCTCCTTCGCGATCCGGAGAAGTTCTTAGCACTGCGCGAGCTTCATGGCAAAACCGAGGTCGCAGAAATGGAAGGGGCTGGTCTATTTGCCGCGTGTGCGAACTTCGGAAAGCCTGTTCTGATGGTGCGCGGAATCAGCGACTTCGGTGATTCAGTGAAGGACAATAGATTCCATCTCTTGGCGGCTAAGGCTGCCGCAGCAGTCACTGTCGATTACATAGCAAACGGCATGACTCTTTAAGAAAAAACGCCAACCCAGTTCATTGACGACGGATAAAACTGGAGAAACAATGCCACTGTCTAACACAGAGCTCGAATATTTCGATCACAACGTGTTGCGCCTCCCGGCGGAGAAACGCAAGGAGTATCACGCACAAGTCGACAATCTCGTAAGCGAACTAAAAAAACGCATCACCGACAAGTCAGAGCTGAAAGTTACTAAAGTGGTGAAGGCCGGTTCCTTTGCCAAGTACACTATCCTGCGCAAAGTTGACGACTATCCGACGGACATTGATGTCGTTTTTTACATCACCGGCGTGAATGAAGATAGCAAGTCCTACGAAAAACTTTGCAACAGAATTTATGAATTGCTATTGGAAATCTATCCAACCAAAAAGGTTGAAGATTTCGAGATCCAGCGTCGTGCAGCGACCGTAGTGTTCGTCAAAAGTGGCCTCAGCGTAGACATCGTACCTGTTCTACAAGACAGTTCGAAACCGGATCATGGCTGGCAGCTCGACATCAAGACTGGAGAGAAAAACCTTACTTGCGCTCCGTGCCACATACAATTCGTCCGCAATCGCAAGGATAAAGATAAGCACTTTCGCACATTAGTGCGCTTGGCGAAGCGCTGGAAGCATTTTCACGACCTGCCCGGGCTAAAATCGTTCCATATCGAGTTAATCATGGCACATCTTGTCGATACGGAAGGCCCAGCAGAGAATATCGAGAAACGCTTTAGAGAATTTTTGCTTTACATCGCTCAAACCAGATTGAAGAAGCGTATCGATTTTCCGGAAAACAGTGGAAAAACTGAGGTCAGCTTCAGCGATCCAGTCGTGATCATCGACCCAGTAACTCCAGAGAACAACGTTGCATCACGTATCACTAAAGATGAGCAGGAGCTTATTGGTGCTGCCGCAGAGGCTGCCTGGGAAGCAGCGACTTATGCATCAGTAAAAAACAGCGATGACGTCTGGAAAGAAATTTTTGGTGGCCGCTTCAAGATCAGGGACTAAGAAGGATGAGCACCTATACAAGCACGAGTACCTATACGGTAGCGGATGTTGAAGAAGTCATGAAAAGTGTCAGGGCTGACATGATTATGATTGCAGGAT
This sequence comes from Pseudomonas muyukensis, assembly GCF_019139535.1. NCBI lineage: Bacteria > Pseudomonadati > Pseudomonadota > Gammaproteobacteria > Pseudomonadales > Pseudomonadaceae > Pseudomonas > Pseudomonas muyukensis. The sequence continues at coordinate 5,056,507 of NZ_CP077073.1, forward strand.
CTACCAAGGCAATGACCGAACAGACTGCGATTGATTATGCGCATGATATCGAAGCGTTAGCCAAAAAGAACTATCTCGCAGTCGCTGACGTAACGCTTATGGACGGATCCACCGAGGTACGTGCAATCAAATATCAATTTCAATCCGAGGGAGCGACGGGGTCATCCCGGCCCGGTGGTGTCTTGTGGCCTTTGACGCCGCATGGATGGATCCGTGTTAACTTGCGCTATACCGCGTTAGGGACATCCGAAAAACGTGCAGAGCTTTCCTTGAAGATTTCATGGACCCCTTCGAAAACTGACACCAGTCACAAAACGCTCAGTTCTTCAGCCGAACGCGGATATAGCAGCAACGGCTTTGGTACAAATAGAGAGGATTTTTCGTGAGTTCGCAATCCGTATTCGAGGCAAAAACTAATCTGCCGACGCTCTCTTTGGATGCCCAAGCCGAAAAATTGCTGGGGTTTGAAGCACGCTATCAAAGAGTTATGAAGCGCCTGCAGCTAATTCTTCAAGCGAATGAGCTGGAGCAATGGAGTCAGAAGCACCACAAGAAGAAGCTCGCAGTAGTCGGCCTGCTGGACGATCAATACCCACTGGCCATTTTCCATGGGGATGTGGGTACCGGAAAAACCGCAACCGCCGAGGCGATTGCAAACCGGTTGGCTCGTGATGCAAGGCTCGAAGATGCCATCCTCTTCAAGCTTAGTAATAAAGTACGTGGAACCGGCAAGGTCGGTGAAATGGGTACTCTTATTACCCAAGCTTTTGAAGACATTACGCGCGCTATAGGACCAGGCAAAGGCCGTGCTTTTCTCATCATTGATGAGGGCGATTCGCTGGGCGCTTCGCGCAGCCAAGCTCATAGCCACCATGAAGATAAGGTTGGCGTGAACACCCTGATCCAATCGATCGACACCTTGCGCAAGCATGGTGGCCGGATCTTCGCCGTGCTATGCACTAACCGCTTGGCAGCTCTTGACGCTGCGGTCATTCGCCGAGCGTCAATTGTCGAGGAGTTTACGCGGCCTTCCGATGCAGAGCGCCGCGAACTGTTCGTTAAAGACTTGGGGGACATGAACTTCTCCACCACCGAAATCGGGAAATTGGTAAAAGCGACAGCCGCTACGGAAACTAAACCATCGTGGACATACTCCGATATTCGTACGCGGCTGTACCCAGCAGCGGTATCTCTGGCGTTCCCGAGCTCGCCGCTGACCGCTGAGCACTTCCACCAAGCAGCTGCGGAACTAGATCCATCACCTGTGATGCACGGGTGATGGTCAACGGCTCACCGGAGTAAAGCAATGAAGAAAAGGCGTGAAGTTTTTATTTCAGTCGATGTTGAAACTACTGGCCCCCTTGTCAGCGAGCACAGCATGCTTACGGTGGGCGCATGTTTAGCTTATCAACCAGATATTTCCTTCTCAGTCATGTTGAAGCCTATCAGCAACAAATACGTCGCTGCAGCTCTTGAAGTGACGGGACTGACCTTGGAGGAGGCTGAAAAGGAAGGTTTGTCACCAAAAGACGCAATGGAGAAGTTTGCCGAATGGGTAACCTGCCACACACCTGAAGACGGCACACCAGTGTTTGTAGGTCTAAATGCCCCGTTCGACTGGGGATTCGTGAACTATTACTTTCTGCGATATCTTGGTAATAACCCGTTCGGCTTTACTGCGTTAGATATTAAGGCTCTCTTCATGGGTGTCAAAGGGTGCACATGGCATGACACAAAATCTAGTGTTATTGACAAGATTGTGAATCCTTGCCTTAAAGGAGACCACGATGCCCTCCATGATGCTCGATACCAAGCTGAGCTATTTAGGTTGGTCTATGAATTAAGCCAGAATGCCAAATAGCAAATTCAGATTCGCGCAGAGAGTGTAAAACACGAGGAAGCGCTTCGATGCCCCCTAACTCACGAAAAAGGCGAGAGAGAGCTGATTTATCACCTGGGTATAAATCAGCTCTCACGCCACACAAAACGCATGAGTTTCCAGACTTGTTTCAAAAGACATACTGAGATCTGTACATTATGAGTGACGAAAAAACCACACGCTCACTAGAGCACGCTTGGAAGTATTTTGAGCTACATGCACAACAGCGAATGACTGTATTTAATTTTTTTCTTGCAATTTCTGGCTTAACTGCAGCCGGTATTGGTGCCGGATTGCAGCAAGGGGATAAGTTTTCAGCGTTAGTATGCTTGCTGGGCTGCTTCCTTTTCTTCATCGCATTTCTATTTTGGAAATTAGACCAGCGCGTATCCTTAATGATCAAAGCGTCCGAGAACGCAATTATTGCTTTAGAACAAGCTGCAGTAACCAAAGAAGCTTCGATTTTTTCCAACGAGCAGCCATTGAGTAAATCTTTTGGAGTTACGACAACGTGGTCCTATGGTAGATGCTTTCGAACATGCTTTATCTTGGTTGCGCTTTCTGGGCTATTTTTTATTTTTGCGCCTTACTTAATGAGTATGACATGCTCACCATAATGAAAGCGTAATAGCTTAAAGATTTTAATATTTCACTAAGAAAGGCGACATGCTGCGTTACACTAGATATTCATGTCGCCCGCCTCTGTCCGTGCTTCGCGGAGGTCCACTCTGGGCCAAAAGAGGCAGCCGGTCGAATAAAGCGTTTTCCCTTTTCGGAGCTAGCTACCAAAACCGCCTTATTGCGACACTGCCCTCAAACGACATAAGTAAATTAGCTTACGCAGCTTAACGCGTAAACATCCGTAGGATCTATAGTTGAAGCGGATCGACCATGTTCTTCATGCAAGTTACTACTGAGCCTAAAAAATTCCCAATCGGCTCAGGCCGACATTGCGTAAAGCAATAGTGCTCATTGGACTGTGGTAACTCCGAAGACCTGGGGATCGGCACAAAAAATATGAGAATGGGCTTGATACGCGGCAAGCACGTTAAATCTTTCAAGCAGCCTCATATCATTATGATGATGCTGTGCTGAAAATTTAATATCGAACGATCCTACTTGCTCCTTCATATGCGACGGGATCTGTACAACCGTCTAACAAGGATATGGGCGGTTTGAACGGTCAACGCTTGAAGGGGTTCTGTAGATTCTGCGGCGCGCGAGCAGAGCTAGCATTGTTCGCAGAAGGTGAAGGTCAGCGTGACCTTGATGAACACCTACGCCTGAGCAACCTGTACTGCACCACCCACCGCCCAAAGACACCGGATGGACGCTGGAACCCGGCATACAGGCAAGCAATGAGATCTGTAGCGCAGTTCGACCTAGAGCTGGCCAGATTGAGTAGACAATGCGCGATACGAGCAGAGCCTAAGGCAAAGTCTGGTGACGAGCTCGTCGACGCGTATATCTTTCGATACATGCTTAGCCAAACCCTACACCTAGCGGACGAAGCGGAGCTAAGAAATCTCGCTCGACTAATGGTGGACGTGAAACTGACAGACCGAAGAAAGCAAATCCTCGTACTGCAAAAATTCGGCTTCAACCAGTCAGAAATTGCTCGCAGACTGGAGATCGAGCGCCAAGCAGTGTCCAAAGCTCTTCGCTCAATTCCTGATTGCTTTCGACTTTCGAAAGAATGAGTGAGTCAAACTGCGTCATTACACACATAGGCCCAAACGTTTGCACTCGACGCGTCCAGTCACTTGCATTTGATCCGACTAGATCTCTTACATGGCTAACGAAAAAACAGGTCTCCACGACCAGCAGCCCCCCTTTTTTCGGCCCCTGCTTCTGAAGAAAAACGGCCGCCTGGTTGTTTTCTCGCCCCCACTTAACGCGTCATGGCGGCCTCTTAGAAATCCGAAGCTTTACAGACCATCTTAGGCATTACAATACAAACCACCTAAATTACACAGAGCGGTTATTACATGGAAAGTGCTAAGGAACTCAACGTAAATTCAGGCTACACAGCAGCGATAGATGACTTGAAAAGGAGAGCCAAGCGATCTAGGACAGCAAGACTCTATATAGCTTTGGGCTTGTTAATTTTAATGAGCCTTGCAGTGGCGGCTGTGTTTAGTTCGAGTCAGACCAGGACATATTCACTCCGAGAACTTGGCGAGAAAATCTCTTTTAACAAAATGCGTGACCCTGGATTATTTTTACGCAAATCCAACGATCTCCTCGAGAAGATTTATCCTGACAGCATCATTAACATGGGAAGGCGGATGGATGGCGAAGACGTCAAGGAAGAAAGTTTTACAATGGATGAGCGCACCGCCTACATGCGCGAGCTTGAGCAACTGGTGAATTTCTATGAGCGCACCCAGACAGCGTATTCGAAACAGCCATTTGTACAAGAAACACCGGAATGGACAAGCTCCGTATCGTCTATGGCTTTTACATTTGGCGCTATAGCTGTTTCAATTCTATTATTCCAAACAGCAGTTTCCTTTATAAGGTATTACTCACAGCTAGCAGAGCTTTATGACTCGCAAGCTAGCGCACTATTGGCCGCAAATAACGACCCAGAAAAGTTTGTAAAATATTCAGAGATGCTCTCCCCATCAGGCGTTAGTTTCGGAAAGCCTCCTGTGAGTGTGTATGAGCGAGCATTTGAAGCAATAGCATCAATTAGAGGGAAAGAGACGAAGTAAAGACCGACACAGAACTCAGAAGAACCCGCCTCTGGCGGGTTCATTTTTGCTACCCAGTTGTTTTACGAGGTCTCTTAAGCGTCCATTCATCAATCATATCGGCCCAATCCTGCAACATAGCGCGACGCTGATCCCGGTACTCGGCCTTGTTGTAGACAGCTCGCACACCCTTCTGCTCGTGCGCAAGACACTTCTCGATCCAGTCGGAGTTGTAGCCCGCCTCATGCAGCAGCGTGCTGGCCGTGCGTCGCAGATCGTGGGGACCGAATTTGCCTAATGGCACCCCTTCCTTTTGCGCAAGGCGATAAGTGAGCGTCAGTACTTGGTTGATCGTGGCCGCACTCATTGGTAAATCGGAGTCGTAGCGTGACGGCAGAACGTAGTCTGAACCTCCAGCCAAGGTTTTCAACGCGATGAAGAAATCCAATGCCTGCTGGGACAGAAACACCAAATGAGGGTTACGACGCTTCATCCGCTCTTTGGGGATCGTCCACAGCGCCTCGCTGAAATTGATCTCACCCCACGTCGCATTGGTAAGCTCGCTCTTGCGCACCATTGTCAGCAGAAGGAGCTTTGCCGCAGCACGAACCGAAGTCGCGGTACCGATTCTGTCCATGTACTGGTACATCAGCGCAATTTCATCGGGCGTCAACGCACGGTCACGTGGCTCAAATTTCGCGATGCTGGCAGGCCGTACCAGATCTGCCGGGTTTTCAACCTTCTGGCCACGCTCAATGGCCCAACGGAAGACTTGCAGCACGATCTCCCGCGAGTGGACGGCGGTTGCAGGGGCACCCCGCTCCACTATGGCATCCGTCAGCGCACGCAGATCCTCATGGGTGATTTCGACTAGCTTCTGATTGCCAAATTTCGGCTTCAACTCACGCTCGTAGACTGATCGACGCATGTCTCGCGTCGAATCCGCCATCTGGTAACCGCGCAGCCATTTTTCAGCCCAAGCGTCAAAAGTCTCAGCACCCTTCGTGCGCGCCTTCGCACGCGCTTTTTCCTTAGCTGGAGACTTTCCAGCGACGACCATCTTCTTCGCCTCCCCTAGCCGCTCGCGAGCCTCTGCCAGAGTGATCCCCCCTAAGCCATAACGACCGAAGGTGATGGTCTCCTGCCGGCCGTTGATGGAGTAGTTGTAGCGAAAGGAGATTGAGCCGGCTGGGGTGACGGCCACGTACAAGCCGTCACGGTCAATCACCTTGTAGAGCTTGTCCTGGGGCTTGAGATTTCGAAGCTTGGTATCGGTGAGCATGGCTTCCACTATTTCCATGAAAAAATACCATGCTCTGAAAAGCTCGGAAAAATGGGGTCCATCCCCAGTAAAACCGGGCCTTTAGGCCAACTCGATACCATGCCAACACTGAGGCAAAGGACATGGTATTGAGCGTCATGCATGGCATTAGATGCAGTCAATACCCCGTACCATGCCACACAAACACCGTGCTTGGCGATGCAGAACGCTACCCGAATTTGCCAGACCCAAAAAGCCAAAAGCCCGCAATTACGCGGGCTTCAGGGCATTTTTTGCTAGATCGTGCCGGGCAATGCCGGACGTCCAATCATTCCCACTCGATGGTGGCCGGCGGCTTGCTCGACACGTCGTAGGTGACGCGGGAGATACCGTCGATTTCGTTGATGATACGGCCGCTGACGGTTTCCAGCAGCTCGTACGGCAGGTGCGCCCAACGCGCGGTCATGAAGTCCACGGTCTCGACGGCACGCAGGGCCACGACCCAGGCGTAGCGACGGCCGTCGCCGACGACGCCGACCGACTTGACCGGCTGGAACACCACGAATGCCTGGCTGGTCTTGTGGTACCAGTCGGCCTTGCGCAGTTCTTCGATGAAGATATGGTCGGCGCGACGCAGGATGTCGGCGTATTCCTTCTTCACTTCACCGAGGATGCGCACGCCCAGGCCTGGGCCCGGGAACGGGTGGCGGTAGACCATGTCGTAGGGCAGGCCCAGCTCCAGGCCGATCTTGCGCACTTCGTCCTTGAACAGTTCGCGCAGCGGCTCGACCAGCTTGAGGTTCATTTCCTCCGGCAGGCCACCGACGTTGTGGTGCGACTTGATCACGTGGGCCTTGCCGCTCTTGGCGCCGGCCGACTCGATCACATCGGGGTAGATGGTGCCCTGGGCGAGGAACTGGATGTTCTCCAGCTTGCTGGCTTCGGCATCGAATACGTCGATGAAGGTGCGGCCGATGATCTTGCGCTTCTTCTCTGGGTCGGCTTCGCCGGCCAGGTTGTCGAGGAACTGCTTCTCGGCATCGGCGCGGATCACCTTGACGCCCATGTTCTCCTTGAACATGGCCATCACCTGGTCGCCTTCGTGCAGGCGCAGCAGGCCGTTGTCGACGAACACGCAGGTCAGCTGGTCGCCGATGGCGCGGTGCAGCAGCGCGGCAACCACCGAGCTGTCGACACCGCCGGACAGGCCCAGCAGGACGTTGGCCGAACCCACCTGGGCACGCACCTGGGCGATGGCGTCCTCGACGATGTTCGAAGCCGTCCACAGGGCTTCACAGCCGCAGATGTCCTGGACGAAGCGCGACAGGATGCGACCGCCCTGCTTGGTGTGGGTCACTTCCGGGTGGAACTGCACGCCGTAGTAGCCCAGGGCGTCGTCGAACATGCCGGCGATCGGGCAGCTCGGGGTGCTGGCCAGCACATGGAAGTTGCCCGGCATCTGGGTGACCTTGTCGCCGTGGCTCATCCACACGTCCAGGCCCAGCACGCCGTCGTCGTCGACATGGTCTTCGATGCCGTCGAGCAGGCGGCTCTTGCCGACCACGTCGACACGGGCGTAACCGAACTCGCGCAGGTCGGAACCTTCGACCTTGCCGCCCATCTGTTCGGCCATGGTCTGCATGCCGTAGCAGATGCCCAGCACGGGCACTTTCAGGTCGAACACCGCCTGCGGCGCGCGCGGGCTGTTGGCTTCGTGGACCGACTCGGGGCCGCCGGCCAGGATGATGCCGCGCGGGTTGAATTCGCGGATCGCTTCATCGTCCATGTCGAACGGGTGCAGTTCGCAGTACACGCCGATCTCGCGCACGCGGCGGGCAATCAGCTGGGTGTATTGGGAACCGAAATCGAGGATCAGGATGCGGTGAGCGTGAATGTCGAGGGCCATGACTCAATCTCGTCAGTGGAAATCGGAAACGACGCGGGGCTGTGTATGACAGCCCCGTTCGGTAATTGCTGGAAGCCTCAGCCTACGCGGTAGTTAGGGGCTTCTTTGGTGATCTGTACATCATGCACATGGGACTCGGCCATGCCGGCGCCGGTGATGCGCACGAACTCCGGCTTGGTCCGCATCTCTTCGATGGTGGCGCTGCCGGTGTAGCCCATGGACGAACGCAGGCCGCCCATCAGCTGGTGGATGATCGCGGCCAGGGCGCCCTTGTACGGCACGCGGCCTTCGATGCCTTCCGGTACCAGCTTCTCGGCGCCGGCCGAGGAGTCCTGGAAGTAACGGTCGGAGGAGCCTTGCGCCTGCGCCATGGCACCCAGCGAGCCCATGCCGCGGTAAGCCTTGTAGGAACGGCCCTGGAACAGCTCGACCTCACCCGGCGCTTCTTCGGTACCGGCGAACATCGAACCCATCATCACGCAGGAAGCACCGGCGACGATGGCCTTGGACAGGTCACCGGAGAAGCGGATCCCGCCGTCGGCGATCAGCGGCACGCCAGTGCCTTCCAGCGCCGCGGCAACGTTGGCGATGGCGCTGATCTGCGGCACGCCGACACCGGCAACGATACGGGTGGTGCAGATCGAGCCTGGGCCGATACCGACCTTGACCGCGTCGGCGCCCGCTTCGGCCAGGGCCTTGGCGGCGGCGCCGGTGGCGATGTTGCCGCCGATCACCTGCACTTGCGGGTAGGTTTCCTTGACCCAGCGAACGCGGTCGATCACGCCTTTGGAGTGACCGTGGGCGGTGTCGACGACAACCACGTCAACGCCGGCGGCAACCAGGGCGGCAACGCGCTCGCCGGTGTCCTTGCCGGTGCCGACCGCGGCGCCGACGCGCAGGCGACCCTGGTCGTCCTTGCTGGCCAGCGGGTAGGCCTTGGCCTTCTCGATGTCCTTGACGGTCATCATGCCCTTGAGGGCGAACTTGTCGTCGACGATCAGGACTTTTTCCAGGCGGTGCTTGTGCAGCAGCTCGCGGACTTCGTTCTTGTCGGCGCCTTCGCGGACGGTGACCAAACGCTCTTTGGGGGTCATCACGTCGCGAACCTTGGCGTCCAGGCGGGTCTCGAAGCGCACGTCGCGGGAGGTGACGATGCCGACCAGGTCGCCGTTCTCCAGTACGGGAACGCCGGAGATGTTGTTCAGGCGGGTCAGGTCGAACAGGTCACGCACGGTGGCGTCGGCCTCGATGGTGATCGGGTCCTTGACCACGCCTGCCTCGAACTTCTTGACCTTGCGTACTTCGCCGGCCTGCTGCTCGATGGTCATGTTCTTGTGGATGATGCCGATGCCGCCTTCCTGGGCCATGGCGATGGCCAGACGCGCTTCGGTCACGGTATCCATGGCGGCGGAAACCAGGGGAATGTTCAGCTCGATGCCACGAGTCAAACGGGTCTTGAGACTGACTTCATTGGGCAGTACCTCGGAGTAGCCAGGTACAAGGAGGATATCGTCGAAGGTCAGGGCTTCTTGGCTGATACGCAGCATCGCGGGGGCTCCCGGGAGGGAAAAATGGAAGCGCGCCATTATACCCATGCATGGCGCGCCGCTCAATGCAAAAAAGGGGCCTTCGGTCAGCCTTGCGCCAGTTTCACCTGCACGACCGCCACCGGCTGATCCAGCCAGTCGGCGAAGCTGTCGAGAAAGGCCTGGGTAAACCCGGCCTCGCCCCAGTTATTGAAGATGAACCCCAGGTTGGAAAAGGCACACGGCTGCAGGTACAGGAAGCCATTGATGTCATCTTCGAAGCCGCACAGCGGGCAGGTGAAGTTGTCGCTCACCCCAGGCATCCACTCTTCCAGGCTCTCGAACAGCGGCTCGCCGACCTCGCGCCGGCACTGCGGGCAACCGGCTTCCTCGAGAAAGCCTTCGCTGGGCGTGTAGATGCAGCGCTTGAGCATCACTTCCAGGCCATTGACCTGTTCGCCAAGCGGTAGTTTCTCGGGGTGCAGCGCAATCTTGCGCGCCCCGGCGGCCAGGGCATGGCCCATGCGGTTGCCGGTACGGCCACAGGTGCTCAGTTGCTCCTCGACGATCTTCTCGCGCACCAGCCAGCGCAAAATGGCGCGGGCGCGGGCTTCGTGCACCGGCACGGTGGACTGCTTGGGGACGATGATGCTCTGGGTATTCATGCTTGAGGCGGGCCTGCGAACTGCGGTAATGGCGCAATTCTACCGCCTGCTCAGGCACTCAGGTAGCGACCGATCAACGCCAGGCCGCTGGCCAGCACCAGCCAGGTGATCAACCGCACGAAGGCCTCGCGGGACAGCCTGAGGGTCAGCCGTCGCCCCAGCCAGGTACCGGCGAACATCACCGGCAGCAGGCAGGCGGCCAGCAGCAGCAGGCTGACGTCGGCATACACGCCGGCGATCAGGAACAGCGACAGGCGCACCACCGTGCTGCAACTGATCAGCGCGACCTGGGTCGCCCGCACCTGTTCCTTGCCCTCCAGCCGTGCGCTGAGGTAGATCGCGTATAAAAAACCGCCACTGCCGAACAGTGCGCCGAACAACCCGCCCACCGTGCCCATGGGCACCGCCCAGGCACCCGACAGGCTCGCCGGGCGCACCTTCACCGCCAGGCCATAGACCGCATAGGCGGTGACGAACAAGCCCATCAGCAACAGCAGCACATCCGACTTCAGGCGCAGCAGGAACACCACGCCCAGCGTGCAGCCCACGGCCATGAACGGCAGCAGCCTGAGCAGTTCGCCGCGTACCACGTCGCGCCGCGACGGCAGCAGGTTGCCGAAGGCGGCGACGAAGTCCAGCAGCACCAGCAACGGGACGATCCGCGACAACGGCATGAAATGGATCAGCACGGGCCCGGCCACCAGCGCGGTGCCGAAGCCGGCAATGCCAAAGACGATATAGGCCGCCCCGACCGCCAACAGGATGGGCAGCCAGTCAAGCGTGGAAAACGACAGTTGAGCGAACATCGGGGCAATTCCTCAGAAGACAGCTGAAGGTTAGCCAGGCGCAAGCCATGCCGACTAATATGCCTTTGCGCCACAAGCCATCTTGAAAAGGCATGACATGACTTCAATCCGCCAGTTGCGTTACTTCGTCGAAATCGCCGAGAGCGGCAGCTTCAGTGCAGCGGCCGAGCGGCTGTACATTGCCCAGTCGGCCCTGAGCCGGCAGATCAAGGAGCTGGAACTGCAGCTCGAAACGCCCTTGTTCGAGCGCACCGCGCGCCAGCCCCGGCTGACCGCCGCCGGGCTGGCCTTCCTTGATCGCGCCCGGCGCCTGCTGGCCGACCTGGACAAGGCCGAGCGCCTGGCCCGGGAAGTCGGCCAGGGCCTGCGTGGCAGCCTGCGCCTGAACCACTCCAGCACCGTGCCCCTGACTGGGCGACTGCTCGCCCAGTTGGGCGGGTACCTGGCGGCCAACCCTGGCGTGTCGCTGGAAATCGCCCAGCAATCGTCCGAAGCACAGCTGGAGGACATCGCCGAAGGGCGCCTGGATATCGGCCTGTTGCGCCTGCCTGTGTTGCGCCAGCATGAGGGCGTGGCGCTGCACGCCTTGTTCGATGAACCCCTGCTGTTGGCGGTGGCGGCGCAGCACCCACTGGCGGGGGCCGCCAGCGTGCAGCTGGGCCAGTTGCGCGAGGAGCGCTTCATCTCCATTCCGCACCGCCAGCGCGGTGGCCTGAGCTACCTGTCGGCGTCGCTGTGCATGGCCGCGGGCTTCTTCCCCCGGGCGGCGCAGGTGGTGTCGCGCAAGACCACCCAGTTGCAGCTGATCCAGGCCGGGTTCGGGGTGGCGTTGCTGCCGGCGAGCATGCGCGAGATCGCCCCGCCGGCGGTGCGCTTCGTGCCGTTGGCCGAGGCCTGCCAAAGTACCGTGGCGCTGGCGTGTCGCCGGGATGCCGGGGAGCTGGTGCAGCAGTTTGTGGCGGCGATGATGTATTGAGGCCTTCACGCAAACACCCTGTAGGAGCGGCCTTGTGTCGCGATCGGGCTGCGAAGCAGCCCCAGTTCTTCAGCTTTGCCGCAGAGACCGGCAGGGCTGCTCTGCGGCCCGATCGCGACACAAGGCCGCTCCTACAATGATCGTGCCCTGCCGCGACGACCGGGCCAGGACAGACAACCAGGGCCGATGTCCTTTATGATGCCTGCCATGATCACAGACCCCTTCGAACGACTCGGCCTGGACCGCGAGGTCCTCACCGTCAGCCAGCTCAACGGCCGCGCCCGCGTGCTGCTCGAGGACGTGTTCCGCAGCGTCTGGGTGCAAGGCGAGATTTCCAACCTCGCCCGCCCGGCCTCCGGCCACATGTACTTCACCCTCAAGGACAGCGGCGCACAGATCCGCTGCGCGTTGTTCCGGCAGAACGCCGCGCGGGTGCGCCAGGCCCTGCGCGACGGCCTGGCGGTCAAGGTGCGCGGCAAGGTCTCGCTGTTCGAGGGGCGCGGCGACTACCAGCTGATCCTCGACACTGTCGAGCCGGCCGGCGACGGCGCCCTGCGCCTGGCGTTCGAGGCGCTGAAGGAAAAGCTCGGCGCCGAAGGCCTGTTCAGCACCGAGCGCAAGCAGCCCTTGCCGGCGCACCCGCAGCGCATCGGCATCATCACCTCGCCCACCGGCGCGGTGATCCGCGACATCATCAGTGTGTTCGGCCGCCGTGCGCCGCAGGTCGAGCTGAACCTGATTCCCACCGCCGTGCAAGGCCGCGAAGCCATCGCGCAGATCGTCCGCGCCGTGCAGATGGCCGATCGCCAAGGCTTCGACGCGCTGATCCTGGCCCGTGGTGGCGGCTCGCTGGAAGACCTCTGGTGCTTCAACGAAGAAGCCGTGGCCCGCGCCGTGGCCGCCTGCGTCACGCCGATCGTCAGCGCCGTCGGCCATGAAACCGACGTGTCGATCAGCGACTTCGTCGCCGACGTGCGCGCGCCCACGCCGTCGGCCGCCGCCGAACTGCTGGCCCCCGACAGCAGCGGCCTGCAGCAGCGCCTGGAGGGCCTGCAACGGCGCCTGCTGCTGCGCATGCAGAACCGCCTGGCCCACGAGCGCCTGCGCGTGGACGGCCTGGCCCGGCGCCTGCGCCACCCCGGCGAGCGCCTGCGCCAGCAGGCCCAGCGCCTGGACGACCTGGACATGCGCCTGCGCCGCGCCTTCATGCTCGACATGAACCAGCGCCAGCAACGCCTGGGCCGCCTCGACATGCGCCTGGCCGCGCAGCATCCAGGGCGCAACCTGAAGCTGCTCAGGCAGCGCCTGGACAGCCTTGCCGAGCGCCTGCCACGGGCCATGCGCGACGTGCTCAAGGACCGCCGCCAGCGCTTCCAGGCGCAGCTGCAGACCCTGCAGGTGGTCAGCCCGCTGGCCACCCTCGCCCGCGGCTACAGTATTCTCCTCGATGACCGCGGCCAGGCCATTCGCAGCGCCGCGCAGACGCAAAACGGCCAGCGCCTGACCGCCCGCCTCAACGAAGGCGAGCTCCAGGTGCGGGTCGAGGACAACCACCAGACCCCGGTCACCCTCTCGCTACTGGACTGACACATGCCCCGCCTGTTCGCGCCCCTGCTTGCCCTCGCCCTGCTGCTGCCGGTCACTGCCGCCCAGGCCAGCTACATCACCCGCACCCTCAACAAACCGGTGCCCGGCGGCGTCGCGGTGGTCGACCTGGGGCCGGCCGCCAGCGCTCCGGCGGCGCGCTTCGACGGCAAGCCGGTACTGGTGGTCAAGGAGCAGGACAACTGGCTGGCCATCGTCGGCATCCCGCTGACGCAAAAACCTGGCAGCGCCATGCTGACCCAGGGCGGGCGCAACATTGCCTTCAACGTCGGCAGCAAGAAATACCCCGAGCAGCACATCACCTTGAAGAACAAGCGCCAGGTCAACCCCGAGCCCCAGGACCTCAAGCGCATCGACCGCGAACTGGCCGAGCAGATCAAGGCCTACCGCAGCTTCAGCCCGACGCTGCCAAGCAACCTGGTGCTGGACAAGCCGGTCAACGGCCCGCTGTCGAGCAAGTTCGGCGTGCGCCGCTTCTTCAATGGCGAAGAGCGCAACCCCCACGCCGGCCTGGACTTCGCCGTGCCGGCCGGGACACCGATCAAGACCCCGGCCAATGGCAAGGTGATCCTGGTAGGGGACTACTTCTTCAATGGCCGCACGGTATTCGTCGACCACGGCCAGGGCTTCATCAGCATGTTCTGCCACATGTCCAAGATCGACGTGAAGCCGGGCCAGGTGCTGCGCCGTGGCGAAGTGGTCGGCCGGGTGGGCGCGACCGGCCGAGCCACCGGGCCGCACATGCACTGGAACGTCAGCCTCAACGATGCGCGGGTCGACCCGGCGATCTTCATCGGTGCGTTCCAGCCCTGAAACCGCAATCGCCGGGGCTGCCCGCGGCCACGCAGCCGAGGGTGGCATCGTGGGATGCGGGTTGGCCCGGCGATTTGCGCAACGAAAAAACATCACGCAATAAAATCTCAACAGAACCTAATCAACAGCCATAAAAACTCTACAACATCATTTTTTTAAGCATTCCTCTCAATTTTCCCGCAATGCTTGCCATCCCCCAACCCACTGGTTAGGGTTGAGCACATGAACATCTTCAGCACCCTGCTCCGACAACATCGCAGCCTCTGCCTGGTCAGCGCCCGACTACCAGGGTGAATCGCGTCGCCTCGCCTTTTCTCTCGTTTTCGTTTGGCAGGCCCGATCACGGCCGCACATAAAAGGAATGCTTGCATGACCATGCTCAAAGACCCTTCGAAGAAGTACCGCGCGTTCCCGACCATCGACTTGCCCGATCGTACCTGGCCGTCGAAGGCCATCACCCAGGCGCCGATCTGGTGCAGCTCCGACCTGCGTGATGGCAACCAGTCGCTGATCGAACCGATGGATGCCGAGAAGAAGCTGCGGTTCTGGAAGACCTTGGTGCAGGTCGGCGTGAAGGAAATCGAGGCCTCGTTCCCCTCCGCCTCGCAAACCGACTTCGACTTCGTGCGCACCCTGATCGAAGGCGGCCACATCCCGGACGACACCACCATCCAGGTGCTGACCCAGGCCCGTGAAGACCTCATCGCCCGCACCTTCGAATCGCTGCGCGGCGCCAAGAAGGCCATCGTCCACCTGTACAACGCCACCTGCCCGTCGTTCCGCCGTATCGTCTTCAACCAGGACAAGCAGGGCGTGAAGGACATCGCGGTCAACGCCGCCAAGCTGTTCGTCAAGTACGCAGCCCAGCAGCCGGATACCCAGTGGACGTTCCAGTACTCGCCGGAAACCTTCAGCGCCACCGAACTGGAGTTCGCCAAAGAGGTGTGCGATGCGGTGATCGAGGTGTGGAACCCGACCCCCGAGCACAAGATCATCCTCAACCTGCCGGCCACCGTCGAAGTCGCCACGCCGAACGTCTACGCCGACCAGATCGAATGGTTCTGCCGCAACGTCAACCGTCGTGACAGCGTGATCATCAGCCTGCACACCCACAACGACCGTGGCACCGGCATCGCCGCCACCGAGCTGGGCCTGATGGCCGGCGCCGACCGCGCCGAAGGCTGCCTGTTCGGCAACGGCGAACGCACCGGCAACGTCGACCTGGTCACCCTCGCGCTGAACCTCTACACCCAGGGTATCGACCCGCAGCTGGACTTCTCCGATATCGACGGCGTGCGCAAGGTCGTCGAGGAGTGCAACCAGCTGCCGGTACACCCACGTCACCCCTATGTCGGCGACCTGGTCCATACCGCGTTCTCCGGCTCGCACCAGGACGCCATCCGCAAGGGCTTCACCAAGCAGCAGGAAGGCGAGCTCTGGGAAGTGCCGTACCTGCCGATCGACCCGGCCGACATCGGCCGCAGCTACGAGGCGGTGATCCGCGTCAACAGCCAGTCGGGCAAGGGCGGCATCACCTACCTGCTCGAGCAGGAATACGGCATCAGCCTGCCGCGCCGCATGCAGATCGAGTTCAGCCAGGTGGTGCAAGGCGAGACTGATCGCCTGGGCCTGGAAATGACCGCCGAGCAGATCTACAAGCTGCTGCAGAAGGAATACCTCCAGGCCAACGCGCCGTACGCACTGGTCAGTCACCGCCTGCAGGAAGAAAACGGCAGCAGCCATGTGCAGGTGGAAGTCTCCGGTGAAGGCGAGACCACCCTGCACTGGCACGGCAAGGGCAACGGTGCCCTGGAGGCGCTGGTCGCCGGCTTGCCGGTCAGCGTCGAGATCATGGACTACAACGAACACGCCATCGGTGCCGGCACCAACGCCAAGGCGGCAGCCTACATCGAGCTGCGCGTGGCCGGTGGGCGTCCGGTACACGGCGTGGGTATCGACGAGAACATCACCACCGCCAGCTTCAAGGCACTGTTCAGTGCACTGAACCGCTCGCTGAGCCAGCAGCAGGCCAAGGCGGCGTAAGTCATCGCCGATGACCAAAGCCCGCATCCTCGATGCGGGCTTTTTTGTCTGTAGCAGGGCACTGCGTACCCCTGTAATCGGATGGACTCGCCCCCGCCGAGGCATCACAGTGCCACGGTGGCGTTCTAAGAAGCCAACGGCAGCGAGGGCGAGACCATGAGCAAGCATAGGACGAAGCGCAATTCCCTGTCTTCCACCGATGTAACGCTTTGCCAACACCTGTCAGTCGACTTGGCCAAGCAAGTCTTTCAGGTGGCCGGAGATGACGGCTCCGGGCGCGTCATCTACGAAGATCGAATCAAATCCCGTGAAGCCTTTCACGCGTTCCTGACCAAGCTGCCACCCACCGTGACGGTCCTGATGGAAAGTGGCCCCGGCGCTCAAGCATGGGGGCGTTTGCTCCAGGCGCAGGGCACCCCAGTCCGCATCCTGCCCGCGCAGCGAGTGGCGGAGCACCGCAGTGGTGCCAAGAATGATCGTAACGACGCCCATGCCATCTTGCGCGCAGGCCGGGATACCAGCATTGCTGCGGTGCCGATCAAGAGCACTGCCGCTTTGGCGATTCAAGCTTTACACCGCGCTCGCAGAGGCTATGTCAGGCGCCACACCGCGCTAGGCAACCAGATCCGCGGCCTGTTACTGGAACAGGGCGTCGCCCTGGCGCAAGGCGATTTTGCCGTCAGCCAAGGTGTGTCGCGGATTCTTGAAGATGCGACCCAACCATTACCAGATCTGCTGCGTGAATTGCTCGATGAACTGCTCGCCGAATGGCGCTATCTGGGCGAGCGTATCGCCGTCCTGACAGGACGGCTCGAAACAGCGGCGGGGGCCGACAAGGTCGCATGCCGCCTGATGACGATACGCGGTGTCGGCCCGATCATCGCCACAGCGATGCTGGCCAAGCAGCCTGAACCTTCGCGGTTCCCCAATGCTCGACAGTTTGCCGCTTACTTTGGCCTGGTGCCCGACCAGCACAGCAGTGGAAAGAAGGTCAGGCTGGGCAAGATGAGCAAGCGAGGTGACGGCTACTTACGCAGCATGATGATCCAGGGTGCGCACGCGGTTCTTAGCCATTTGAAGCCTGATTCCGATCAGCCAGACGATCGCCGCCTCTTGCGATGGTTAACTCGGCTTGGTCGCAAGGAGGCGGCGATCAGACTGGCTAATCGAAATCTGCGCATCATTTGGGTGCTGCTACAAGGAGAGCAGGTTTACCAACGTCAACCGGATGATCGTCAGGAGCCCGCCATGAGCCGCTGACTTACAGCGTTACGCCACCGGGGTGCCGAGCGCCCCAGCCCCTGCTAGTGAACATCGACCCTAGGTAAGACCGTCGCGGATCAATGCCTACGCTCCTACCGGCCCAAGAGGCCTGAATGTAATGGGCATGCTGCGAGCTCACCCGATGTTGGCCAGAAGCACCAAGCTTCCTCGAATAGGCCTGATACATAGATGCAACCGGGTAACCTTGTTCGAAAAGCAGGTAGACAATGTAGGCGAGTCCATACATAGGAGCGGCCTTGTGTCGCGAAAGGGCCGCAACGCGGTCCCCAGGATATCAGCGTTCATGCAAAGATCGCCGGGGCCGCTTGGCGGCCCTTTCGCGACACAAGGCCGCTCCTACAGGCGAAAAAAATGGGCGCCGACCAAGCGCCCCACAAGCCGTGTAGCACACAACGAAATCTGTCAGTCCAGCAACGCCATCGCCTCGGCGCTGCACGCCTCGATCCGCGCCCAGTCACCGTTCTTGATCCAGCTGCTGTCGAGCATCCAGGTGCCACCCACGCACATTACATTCGGCAAGGCCATGTAGTTGCGCACGTTGGCCGGGTTCACCCCGCCGGTGGGACAGAAGCGAATGTCGCCAAACGGGCCGGCAAAGGCCTTGATCGCCGCCACACCACCGCTGATTTCCGCAGGGAACAGCTTGAAGCGCCGGTAGCCGAGGGCGTAGCCCATCATGATTTCCGACGGTGTGCTGATGCCCGGCAACAACGGGATATCGCTGTCCACGCCGGCCTCGAGAATGTCCTGGGTAATGCCCGGGGTGACGACGAACTGCGCGCCCGCCGCCTCGACAGCCGCGAACATGCCGCGGTCGAGCACGGTGCCAGCGCCGACGCACAGCTCCGGGCGCTGCTCGCGCAGCACCTGGATGGCCTTCAGGCCGTGTTGCGAGCGCAGGGTCACTTCCAGGGTGCGGATGCCGCCCGCGGCCAAGGCGTCGGCCAGGGGCAGGATGTCTTCCTCACGGGCGATGGTGATCACCGGCAGGATGCGCGCCTTGTCGCAGATCGCATCGATGCGTTGGGCTTTCTCGGCCATCGAGAGCAAAGGCTGGGGGCGTTCGAGGGTGGTCATGACAATGGGTCCTTGGCTCATGGGCACCAGTAGATGTCCAGGGGGTCGTGAAGAAAGGCGCGGATCGGCATTTCGGTTGGGTCTTCGCCCGCCAGCGCGGTGCGCAGGGTGGCGAGCTTGCCCGCGCCCTGTACCGCCAACAGGGTCAGGCCGGCACTGGCCAGCAGCGCGCGGGTCATGCTCAGGCGCTGGTGCGGCACACTGGGCGCCAGCATCGGCAGGCAGCGGCGCTCGCCGACCTTGGCCAGGCCCTGGCGCAGGTTGGGGCTGGCCGGGAACAGCGAGGCGGTATGGCCATCGTCGCCCATGCCCAACACCAGCACGTCGATCGGCGGCAGGTCGGCCAGCACCTGGTCAGCCTGCTCGGCAGCAGCTTCGAGGGTCGCGGCAGGTTGGTAGAGCCCGATAAAGCGAGCCTTGGCCGCCGGCCCCTTGAACAAGTGACGGGCCAGCAAGCCGGCGTTGCTGTCTTGGTGGGCCACCGGCACCCAGCGCTCGTCGGCCAGGCTCACGGTGACCCGGGTCCAGTCCAGCGCCTCGCCGGCCAGCTTCTCGAGGAACGGCACCGGGCTACGCCCGCCAGACAGCACCAAGCAGGCCTGCCCCTTGCTGGCGATCGCCTGGCGCAGGCGCTCGGCCACATCATGGGCCTGGGTCGCCGCCAGGGTTTTCGGATCGGCCAGCTCGTGAACCTTCACGGTCGCCGGCAGTTGCAGTTCAGATATCGCCATACCAGGCCCTCCCATCGCGGGTGATCAGTGCAATCGAGCTCATCGGCCCCCAGGAACCGGCCGCATAGGGCTTGGGCGCGTCGCCGGTGTGCTTCCAGCCGGCGATCA
Organism: Pseudomonas muyukensis; assembly: GCF_019139535.1. NCBI lineage: Bacteria > Pseudomonadati > Pseudomonadota > Gammaproteobacteria > Pseudomonadales > Pseudomonadaceae > Pseudomonas > Pseudomonas muyukensis. The sequence continues at coordinate 5,075,883 of NZ_CP077073.1, forward strand.
GCTGGTCACACCACTGCCAGGCGTACTCGATCTCGTCCTTGCGCACGAACAGGTTCTGGTTGCCGCGCATCACTTCCAGCAGCAAGCGCTCGTAGGCATCCGGAATCCGCGCGCTGCGCCAGGTGTCGGAAAAATTCAGCTGCAGCGGGCCGCTGCGCAGTTGCATGCCCTTGTCCAGGCCCTGCTCCTTGGTCATCACCCGCAGCGAGATGCCTTCGTCTGGCTGCAGGCGGATGATCAGCTTGTTGCCGATCTGCAAGCGCTGCTCCGGGGCGAAGATGTAGTGCGGGGTTTCCTTGAAGTGGATGACGATCTGCGACAGTTTCTGCGGCATGCGCTTGCCGGTACGCAGGTAGAACGGCACGCCCGACCAGCGCCAGTTGCGAATATCGGCACGCAGGGCGACGAAGGTCTCGGTGTCGCTCTGGGCGTTGGCGTTGTCTTCCTCGAGGTAGCCCGGCACCGGCTTGCCGTCGCTGTAGCCGGCGATGTACTGGCCACGCACCACGCGGGTGCTCAGGCCATCGCCGGTGATCGGCGCCAGTGCCTTGAGCACCTTGACCTTCTCGTCGCGGATGCTGTCGGCCGACAGGTCGCTCGGCGGGTCCATGGCGATCAGGCACAGCAGCTGCAACAGGTGGTTCTGGATCATGTCGCGCAACTGGCCGGCCTTGTCGAAGTAGCCCCAGCGGCCTTCGATGCCGACCTTCTCGGCGACGGTGATCTCCACGTGGGAGATGGAGTTCTGGTTCCACTGGGTTTCGAACAGGCTGTTGGCGAAGCGCAGGGCGATCAGGTTCTGCACCGTCTCCTTGCCCAGGTAGTGGTCGATGCGGTACACGCGGTTCTCGGGGAAGAAGCGCGCCACGGCATCGTTGACCCGCCGCGACGACTCCAGGTCGTGGCCGATGGGTTTCTCCAGCACGACCCGGGTGCGCGGCGCCAGGCCTGCACGGTCGAGGTTTTCGCAAATAGCGCCATAGACTGCCGCCGCCGTGGCGAAATAGGCGATCAGCGGCTGAGCGCTCGGCGCCTGTTCGGCCAGGGCCTGGTAGCCCTCGGGCTCGACGAAGTCCAGGTGCAGGTAGCTCAGGCGCCCGAGGAAACGGCCCAGGGAGGCAGCGTCGATTTCCGCCTCCGGCACATGCAGGCGCAAATGGGCCTCGATGTTGTCCAGGTGCGCTTGCGCGCTACCGGCTTCGCGCGCCAGGGCCAGCAGGCGGGTGTCCGGGTGCAGGAGGTCGGCACGGTCGAGCTGGTAGAGCGCAGGAAACAGCTTGCGCAATGCCAGGTCACCGAGGGCGCCAAAGAGGGCAAAGGTGCAAGGTTCGACACTGATCGCTGCCATGATGTTGGTTCTTTTATAAAGTTGAGCTAGAAATACCGCTTTCAACCCTGCTTTTCAAGGGTCAATGTAGTAAAAACCACAACATTAGTTACAGCCATTACAGACAAGTGGTGTGACAATCTTACCGACAGTAGGATACACACCATCGCAAAAAGCCTGCTTCCCGACCCAAGGACCCACCATGGACCGCGTGCGCAACCTCCTGGAACAGATCCAGGGCCGCCTCGACGAGCTGAACAAGGCCGAGCGCAAAGTCGCCGAAGTCATCCTGCTCAACCCGCAACAGGCCACCCGCTTCAGCATCGCCGCCCTGGCCCAGGCGGCCAAGGTCAGCGAACCGACCGTCAACCGCTTCTGCCGCTCGTTCGGCGTCAGCGGCTACCCCGAGCTCAAGCTGCAACTGGCGCAGAGCCTGGCCAGCGGCGCCGCCTACGTGAGCCGCGCGGTGGAGGCCGACGACGATCCGGCGGCCTATACCCAGAAAATCTTCGGCAGCGCCATCGCCTCGCTGGACAGCGCCTGCCAGGCGCTCGATCCGCAGCAGGTCAGCCGCGCCGTGGACATGATGATCCAGGCCCGGCAGATCCACTTCTTCGGCCTTGGCGCCTCGGCCCCGGTGGCCCTGGACGCCCAGCACAAGTTCTTCCGCTTCAACCTGGCGGTGTCGGCCCATGCCGACGTGCTGATGCAGCGCATGCTGGCCTCGGTGGCGCACACCGGCGACCTGTTCGTGATCATCTCCTACACCGGGCGCACCCGCGAACTGGTCGAGGTGGCGCGCCTGGCGCGGGAAAACGGCGCCTCGGTGCTCGGCCTGACCGCCGCCGGCTCGCCGCTGGCCCAGGCCTGCAGCCTGAGCCTGCACATCCCGCTGCCGGAGGACACCGACATCTACATGCCGATGACCTCGCGGATCATCCAGCTCACCGTGCTCGATGTGCTGGCCACCGGCATGACCCTGCGCCGCGGCGTGGACTTCCAGCCGCACCTGCGCAAGATCAAGGAAAGCCTCAACGCCAGCCGCTATCCGGTCGCCGACGACGACCTCAGCTGAGCCGGTGCGCCTGCAAGCGCAGGTGCGCCCGCTCGCCCGGGGCCAGGCTCAGGCCCTCGTCGCTGCCACTGGCGACTTCGACGCAGACGAACCCCTGGCACTCGCGCCCGCTCACGCCCATCAATGGCCGGTTGCCCGGGTGCCAGACCACGGTGTCGTCGCTGTCACCGGTATCGATGCACAGCTCACGCTGCCAGGCCGGATCCTGCAACTGCACGCGCGGCGTGCCCGGGTAGACCTTCTGGCAGCCGCCCTTGAGCGTCAGCGCGCCGTCTTCGCGGCAGGCCTGGCGATTGAGGCGATCATAGCCGTCGATGTCCTCGAGCCCAGACAGCGCTATCTTCGACACGTCGCTGATGCGCCAATAGGCCAGTAGCGCATGGCTCAGCTGGCAGGGCTCGCTGTCCTGGTGCTCGGTGCACAGGCTCAGCTCCATGCTCGCGCCCAGGCGGGCGTGCAAATCGACCTGCCAGTCGCACAGGTCCAGGCGCCAGGTCAGGCTCACGCCCTCCTCGTCCTCGCGGCTGTCGATCAGCTTCCAGTCCAGCAGCCGCGCCCAGCCATGGGCCGGCCACAGGTCTTCGCTGGGATGGCGACCGTACCAGGGCCAGCACACCGGCACGCCACCACGGATGGCGCCAACCTGCGGCCACTGCTCGGCACACCACAGCCAGGGCTTTTCACCGGCCGGCTGGAAATGCAGCAACTGCCCGCCCTGGCGGCTGAACACCGCCTGGCACCGAGGGTGATCGATGATCAGGACATCGCGCTGCTGGTAACGCTCCCACTCGAAGGTCGGCCTGGGCCGTTGCGAGGTGAAAAAGCGATGTAGCGGATGTTCAGGCATGGTTCCAAGCTCTTTTGTTGTTCGAGATAGCGCTGTCTTGGCCTGGACCCATTCACCACTGCGCAGCAGTGGTGAATGGCAGACCAAATGGATGGCGTAAATTTACAACAATTTTTCTCAGAATGACGACTGAATCTTCAAGCCCGCGACCAGCGCGTTGTCCACCTCGTCGACACCGCCCGGGCTCTTGATGTACTGCAGGTTGGGGCGCACGGTCAGCCAGTTGGTGACGTGGAAGCCGTAGTAGAGCTCGGCGTTGTATTCAGTACGTTGCAGCGGCATGAAGCCTGGGTTGTCGTAGTCGTTGATGCCGGACTGGGCGTTGAGCAGTTCGGCGCGCTTTTTCACGTCGTCGTTGACGTGGATACGGGCGATGCCGAAACCGATGTCGTCCTTGGGCCGGGCATCGAAGGCGCCCTTGTAGACCAGGCCAACCTGCTGGTAGTTGTCGACCACGTTGGTGGCCTTGTCGTGCACGGTGAAGTTGGCGAACAGGCTCAAGCCACGGTTGACATCACCGGCCTGGGCAGTGACCTGCTGCTGCGCCACCACCCACCAGCCATGCTTGCTGGAGTGCGACTTGAACGCCGCGCCGGTCAGTGCCTGCGGGTTGCCGTTGACGTCGTCGTACACGTCGTCGGCCTTGGCGGTGCTGTAGTAGTAACCCAGGCGGTATTCGCCGGGCAGGCCGTTGACCTTGGGCGACCACACCGCCTCCACTGGCAGGATCGCGCCCTTGGTGCCGCTGCCGCTGAGCTTGAAGCCGTTGCCGGTCTCCAGGTTCGACGGGTTCTGCTCGAAGGCGCCAACCTGGACGAAGAATTGCGGGGTGATGTTGTACTTGACCCGCAGCGCCCACTGGCTGACCGGCCAGTTGTACCAGATACCGCCAACCCAGTTGCCCACCTGCGAGCCGCAGAACGCCAGGTTCTGGAAGTCGCAGGGGAAGCTGTTGAAGTCCTCGCCCTCGCCGAAGCGGCCGAATTTCACATCCAGCGCGCCGTCGAAGTACTTCTGCTTGATCCACATCTGGGTCAGGCGCCAGGTCTGGCCCCGGCCCCAGACTTCCTGCACCGAGCTGAACTGCCCGGCACGTGGGTCGCTGATGCGGTCGTTGGACAGGTTGCGGCCGCTACGCTCGGTGATCGCCAGCTTGAACTCGGTGTCCTTCCAGCCGAAGATCTTTTCCAGGTCCAGGTGCGCGCCGAGGGCGAACTGATCGCTGTAGCGCGCGGTCTTGTCGTCGTTGTAGCCGCCGTGCAGGTTGCCGGCCACCTCGCCCACATAATCGAGGGTGAAGTCATAACCCTTCTCCAGCAGCTCGGTGCGAGTGCCGCCCCAGTCGCCGGTCATCCATTTCGATTCCGACGAGAAAGCCTCGGCGGCCTGGGCCCCGCTGCTGCCGACCACGGCCAGCAACGCCAGCGAGCCCAGTGTCCTGATGCGATTGCGATGTTCCATCCCTTTGCGTCCTCTTTTCTTGTTATTAACAGAACGGTTTAACGGCGCGGGTCTGTAGGAGCGGCCTTGTGTCGCGATAGGGCTGCGAAGCGGCCCCAGGATCTGCGCATCCCGCACAATTGCCGGGGCTGCTTTGCAGCCCTTTCGCGACACAAGGCCGCTCCTACAGGGTACGACCGCCGTCCTTAACGGCCTTTGAAACGCGTCACGTTGTCCTTTATGGCGGTGGCGGCAAGATCCAAGCGTTCGCCGCTACTGGCGTCGAACAGCAGCACCCGCGCCGGGTCGAACTGCAAGTCGAGGCTGTCGCCGACCCGGCACGCCACATCCGGCGCCAGGCGGCAGCAGACCTTGGTCTGGTTGAGGGTGACGAACACCAGCAGGTCCGGCCCGGTGGGTTCGGTCACCTGCACCTCGGCGCGGATACCCGGCAGGCCATTGCCCTGCGCGGTGCCCAGGCTGATCTGCTCCGGACGCACGCCAAGGATCACTTCACGCCCCTCCAGCTCGGCCGCCGCTACGCCCAGCGGCAGCTCGCAGCGCGCCTGACCGCTGTCGAGCAGGGCCAGCACGCGACCTTCCTGGCGGCTCAGGCGCACCGGAATGAAGTTCATCGGCGGCGAACCGATGAAGCTGGCGACGAACAGGTTGGCCGGGTCGTTGTAGATCTGCTGCGGCGTGCCGAACTGCTGGATGATGCCGTCCTTCATCACCGCCACCTTGTCACCGAGCGTCATCGCTTCGATCTGGTCGTGGGTGACGTACACCGTGGTGGTCTTCAGGCGCTGGTGCATCAGCTTGATCTCGGTGCGCATCTCCACCCGCAGCTTGGCGTCCAGGTTCGACAGCGGTTCGTCGAACAGGTAGATCTTCGGCCGCCGCGCCAGTGCCCGGCCCATGGCCACGCGCTGCTGCTGGCCGCCGGACAGCTGGCCGGGCTTGCGCGCCAGCAAGTGCTCGATCTGCAGCAGCTTGGCCACCCGCGCCACCTCGTCGTCGATGGCCGCCTGGGGCAGCTTGCGGATCTTCAGGCCGAAGGCGATGTTGTCGCGCACGTTCATGGTCGGGTACAGCGCGTAAGACTGAAACACCATGGCGATGTCGCGATCCTTGGGGCTCATGCCGCTGACATCCGCGTCGTCGATGAGGATCGCCCCGCCGCTGATGCTTTCCAGGCCGGCGATGCAGTTCATCAGTGTCGACTTGCCACATCCCGAGGGGCCGACCAGGATCAGGAACTCGCCGTCCTTGATCGCCAGCTGGATGTCCTTGAGCGTGTCCGGCAAGCCCGCGCCGTAGGTCTTGTGCACATTGCGAAGTTCGAGTGTTGCCATGACTTACCCCTTGACCGCGCCGGCAGTCAGCCCGCGCACGAAATACTTGCCTGCGACCACATAGACCAGCAGCGTCGGCAGCCCGGCGATCATCGCCGCAGCCATGTCGACGTTGTACTCCTTGGCCCCGGTGCTGGTGTTGACCAGGTTGTTGAGGGCCACGGTGATCGGTTGCGAGTCGCCGCTGGAGAACACCACGCCGAACAGGAAGTCGTTCCAGATCTGGGTGAACTGCCAGATCAGGCAGACCATGACGATCGGCGTCGACATCGGCAGGATGATCCGCCCGAAGATGGTGAAGAACCCGGCGCCATCCAGGCGCGCGGCCTTGACCAGCGCCTCGGGGATGCTCACGTAGTAGTTGCGAAAGAACAGCGTGGTGAAGGCCAGGCCATAGACCACATGCACCAGCACCAGTCCGCTGGTGGTGCTGGCCAGGCCCAGCTTGCCGAGGGTGAACGAGGCCGGCAGCAGCACGGTCTGGAACGGCAGGAAGCAGCCGAACAGCAGCAGGCCGAAGAACAGCTGCGAGCCACGGAAGCGCCACATCGACAACACATAGCCATTGAGCGCGCCGATGGCCGTGGAGATCAGCACCGCCGGCACGGTGATCAGGATCGAGTTGAGGAAATAGCCGTTGACCGTGGCCCAGGCCTTGGCCCAGCCAATGCCGGTGAATGCCGCCGGCCAGCTCAGCAGGTTGCCGCTGCCGATGTCTTCGGGGGTCTTGAAGCTGGTCAGCAGCATGACCACCAATGGCACCAGGTACAGCAGCACCGCCAGCAGCAGCACTGCGTGGATCGCAAGGCGGCCGGGGTTCAGCGCGGGTTTGTCGACAGGACTAGTCATGGCGTTTGCCCCGCAGTTCGGAGTACAGATAGGGAACGATGATCGCCAGGATCGCGCCCAGCATGAGGATGGCGCTGGCCGAACCCATGCCCATCTGCCCACGGCTGAAGGTGAACGAATACATGAACATCGCCGGCAGGTCCGAGGAGTAGCCCGGCCCGCCCGCGGTCATCGCCGCGACCAGGTCGAAGCTCTTGATGGCGATGTGCGCCAGGATCATCAGCGCGCTGAAGAACACCGGGCGCAGGCTGGGCAGCACCACGGTCCAGTAGATGCGCGGCAGGCTGGCGCCGTCGAGTTGGGCGGCGCGGATGATCGACGGGTCGACGCCGCGCAGGCCAGCGAGGAACATCGCCATGATGAAGCCCGAGGCCTGCCACACGGCAGCGATCACCAGGCAGTAGACCACTCGGTCGGGGTCGATCAGCCAGTCCAGGCGAAAGCCTTCCCAGCCCCAGTCGCGCAGCAGCTTGTCCAGGCCCATGCCGGGGTTGAGCAGCCACTTCCAGGCGGTACCGGTGACGATCATCGACAGCGCCATGGGGTAGAGGTAAATGGTGCGGATAAAGCCTTCGCGGCGGATGCGCTGGTCGAGCAGCACGGCGAGGAACACGCCGATGGCCAGGGTGATGCCGATGAACAGGCCGCCGAACAGCAGCAGGTTCTTGCTCGCCACCCACCAGCGGTCGTTGTCGAACAGCCGGGCGTACTGCGCCAGGCCCGCCCACTTGTAGGTGGGCAGGAAAGTCGAGGTGGTGAACGAGAGGACGAAGGTCCACAAAATGTAGCCGTAGAAGCCCACCAGGACGATGAACATGCTCGGCGCCAGCACCAGTTTCGGTAGCCAGCGCTGCAGCGCGTCCAGGGGGGAAGCCCGCAGGCGGGCGGTTGCTGTGGTCATGGTTCATGATCTCGTTTCGAAAACGAACATAGCCCTGTAGGAGCGGCTTTAGCCGCGATCACCCGCGAAGCGGGTGACGGACACCGCGTTGCCTGCATCGTGGCTGAAGCCGCGCCTACTGAGCCGCCTTCACCGCCGCGTAGAGCTTCTTCGCCGCATCGGCAGGATCGGCCTTGGGATCGTTGATGTAGTTGGTCACCACATCGAAGAACGCGCCCTGTACCGCCAGGCTGGTGGCCATGTTGTGCGCCATGCTCGGTTGCAGTCCGCCAGTCTTGGCGTCGGCCAGGAAGTCCTTGGCCGCAGTCTGGGCGCAGCTGTCGAAGCCGTATTTGCCCATGTCGGCAAGCATGTCGTTGCGCACCGGGATCGAGCCCTTGTTGATGCTGAAGACCTTCTGGAAGTCCTCGCCCAATACCTTGCGCGCGATGTCCTGCTGGCCCGCCGCAGTACCCTTGTCCTTCTGCTTGAACACCACCAGCGAGTCGATGTTGTAGAGGAAGGCCTGGTCGGTGCCGGGGAAGGCCACGCACTGGTAGTCCTTGCCGGCGGTCTTCTTGGCCAGGGTCCACTCGCTCTTGGCCCAGTCGCCCATGATCTGCATGCCGGCCTTGCCGTTGATGACCTTGCCCGCTTCCAGGTTCCAGTCCTGGCCCTTGCCGTCGGGGTCCATGTAGGTGGCGACCTTCTTCAGCTCGGTGAGGGCCTTGACCATTGCCGGGCCGGTCAGGGCATCCTTGTCCAGCTCGACCAGGGCCTTCCTGTACCCGTCAACGCCCATGACCGAGAGCACCACGCTCTCGAACACCGTGCTGTCCTGCCACGGCTGGCCACCGTGGGCCAGCGGGATGAAACCGGCGGCCTTGAGCTTGTCGGCGGCGGCGTAGAATTCGTCGAGATTGCTCGGGGCCTTGTCGATACCGGCCTTCTTGAACACCTGCGGGTTGATCCACAGCCAGTTGATGCGGTGGATGTTGACCGGCACGGCCACGTAGTCACCGTCGTACTTCACGGTGTCGGCCACTTTCTTGTCGAGCAGGCTGTCCCACTTTTCTTGCTTGGCCACCTCCTTGAGTACGTCGGGATCGAGCAGCCCGGTGGCAGCCCAGTCCTGGATATCCGGGCCCTTGATCTGCGCGACTCCAGGCGGGTTGCCGGCCACGGCGCGGCTCTTGAGCACGGTCATGGCGGTGGCGCCACCGCCACCGGCAACGGCGCCGTCCTTCCAGGTGAAGCCATCTTTCTCGACCTGGGCCTTGAGCACATCCACCGCGGCCTTTTCACCGCCGGAGGTCCACCAATGGACGACTTCCACGCTGCCTTTGGAGTCGGCGGCCTGGGCACTGAGGGAGAACAGGGAAGCGAAGGAGATCGCGGCGGCGAGACGAAGCGTTGGATGCATGGGAATACCTTTCTTGTTGTTATGCGCGGCAAGACTGTCGCTTGCATGGCATGGAGTGTAGGGAGGTCGCGCGCGGCGCCAGGTAACGAACGGATGGGCGAATGTCATCAGTTGGTTACATAGCCAGGGCGCAAGCCAAGCTGGGCGCCAACGGCAGGCGTGGCAGCAGCAGCGCCTGCAGGGCGTGATAAAGGTCGGGCTTGCCACCCCAGATACGCGCGCTGGGCTGGTTGGACGGGTCGAGCTCGTGGTGCCAGCTGCCATGCACGGGGTCGATGAAGTGCGCGGCGATGAACTCCCAGAAGCAGCGATACCAACCCTCGTACTGCGCCTCGCCGGTGCGTTGCAGCAGGGCCGCGGCGCAGGCGCTGGCCTCGGCATGCACCCAGTGCAGGCGCTCGCGCACCACTGGGCGCTCGTGCCAGTCGAGGGTATAGACCAACCCCGGCGCGCCATCGGCTTGCCAAGCATGGCGGCAGGCACCGTCGAACAGGCCCCTGGCGGCCGGCAGCAATGAGCTGGGCACCGGCAACCGCGCCCGTTGCAGGGCCGCCTCCAGGTGCAGCACCAGGCGCGCCCATTCGAAGGCATGACCTGGCGTGGTGCCGTAGGGACGAAAGCCATCGGCGGGGTTGTCGCGGTTGTAGTCGGGCAATGGCTGCCAGTGCGCGTCGAAATGCTCGGTGACCCGAAAACCGTCGGCGGCGGCCTGGGCGAGGATCAAGCGTTCGACGATCCGCAGGGCGCGGCGCAGCCACCGCGTGTCGCCGGTCACATCGGCCAGGGCGAGAAACGCTTCGACGCCGTGCATGTTGCTGTTGGCGCCCCGGTAAGCCTCCACCTGCCGCCAGTCGCGGGAGAACGACTCGCGCCAGGCGCCCTGCTCCTCGCACCAGAAGCGCTGCTCGATGACCTGGACCACTGCATCCAGCAGGGCCTGGGCCTGTGTGACACCCGCCACCAGCGCCGAGCTGGCGGCCAGGGCGACGAAGGCATGCAGGTAGGCGGCCTTGGCGGTGTCGCCATGACCTTCGGGCTGCGCGTACCAGCCATCGTGCTCCTGGTCGCGCAGCGGGCCTTGCAGGGCCTGGACACCATGCTCGACCAGTTCGCGACACCCCGGCACACCCTGGATATGCGCCAGGGCGAAGCTGTGGCTCATGCGCGCGGTGTTCAAGGTCTCGGCCAGGGCGCAACGGGGCAGACGACCTGCGTCGTCGAGGTTGCCGAAACCCTGGGGCAGGCGCGAGGCTCTAGCGAAGGCAAGCAGGCGCAGGGCCTCGGCGTCGAGCCAGGCACGGTGTGTCGGGGAGTCGATCCAGCGGTTGGCCATGGGCGATGTCTTCCTTGTTGTTGTCAGCCGAGTCTAGTCAGCCGTCCTGGCTGGCATGTCACGAAGGCTCGACGAATTGTCACCATGTAGTGACATCAGGCCCCTGTAGGAGCGGCCTTGTGTCGCGAAAGGGCTGCGAAGCAGCCCCAGCAATTTCAGTATCTGCGCCGAGATCCTGGGGCCGCTCTGCGGCCCTTTCCGACCGGTCCGACGCCTCGGCAAGGCCGCTCCTACAGGGGATCGCGTCATTCGGCTGTACGGGGTAGGTACAAGGTCACCCGCAACCCACCCTCACGCAGGTTGAACAGGCTCACCTCGCCACCATGGCTGTGGGCGATGTTGCGCGCGATCCCCAGCCCCAGCCCATAGCCCTGCTGCTGCCCGGCCAGCCGGAAGTGCGGCTCGAAGACCTGCTCCAGGCGCTGTTCCGGCACCCCCGGCCCCTGGTCGTCCACCTGCAGGACGAAGCTCTCGGCACTGTCGAGGATCCGCAGCTGCGCCCGTTCGCCGTACTTGATGGCGTTGTCGATCAGGTTGCCGATGCAGCGCCGCAACGCCAGTGACTTGCCCAAATACGGCGCCAGCGCCCGTCCCTCGAGGGTGATGCGACCATCGCCCAGGTAAGGCTCGGCGAGCATCTCCAGCACCTGGTTGAGGTCGATCGGCTCGATGTTCTCGTGAATGTCGGTGTCCTTCACGCACTGCAAGGCGCCCTTGACCAGCAGCTCCAGCTCGTCGAGGTCGCGGCTGAATTTCGCTTGCAGTTGCTCGTCCTCGAGCAGTTCGACCCGCAGGCGCAGGCGGGTGATCGGCGTGCGCAGGTCGTGGGACACCGCACTGAACAGCTGGGCGCGCTCGGTCAGGTAGCGGCTGATGCGCTCGCGCATGCTGTTGAATGCCCGCCCCACCTCGACCACCTCGCTGCCGCCGCCCTCGGCCACCGGCGCCACGTCGGCGCCCAGCGACAACTCCCGCGCCGCCCGCGCCAGGCGCTTGAGCGGCCGGCTCTGCCAGTGCACCAGCAAACCGATGAACAGCAACAACAAGGCAGTGGTCAGGGCGATGAAGCCGATCTGCTGGCGCGGCAGGCGCTCGGCCTCGAGGCTGGTGTAGGGCTCGGGCAGCAACGAGGCGATGTACAGCCACTCGCCTTCGCCCAGGCGGATCTGGGTCACCAGCACCGGGGGGTTGAGCGGTTCCAGGGTCAACGAGTAGTGCGCCCAGGAGCGAGGCAGCTCATCGAGTTTCAGGCCGCTGTTGAAGATGCGCAGATCGTCCGGGCTGACGAATTCGACGGAAATCTCCATCTGCTGGCCCAGGCGCTCGTGCAGCACGTCCTGGAACACCTCGATCACCGCCTGCTTGCGCGGCGTCACCGGCAGCACCGACATGTCCAGCGGCTTGACGTTGAGCGAGACGAAAAAGCGCGTGCCGCCCATGCTGCGCAACTGGTCGAGGACCATCGGCCGATACGCCACCGGCAACGAGCGGAAGTAGCTGACGCTGGCGCTCATCGAGTGGGCCAGGCTGCTGGCGCTGGCGCGCAATCCCTGCAACTGGCTGGCGCGCAACTGCGCCACCCAGATCAGGCTCGACAAGCCCTGGGCCAGCAACACCACCAGCAAGGTGAGCAGCAGCATGCGCCCCAGCAGCGAGCGCGGCAGCAGGCGCCAGCGCCCGTCGCTAGCCCGCGCAGACATGGGCCGCCAGCAGGTAGCCACTGCCACGCACGGTGCGGATCAGCCGCGGCGGCTTGTCGGTGTCGCGCAGGCGTTGGCGCAGGCGGCTCACCGCCATGTCGACGATACGGTCCAGTGGCATCGGCTCGCGGCCCCGGGTGGCGTTGCCGATGGTGTCGCGGTCGAGGATCTGTTGTGGGTGGTCGAGGAACAGCTTGAGCAAGGCGAAGTCAGCACCGGAGAGAATCACCTCCTCGCCGTCGCGGTGGAACAGGCGATGGCTGACGGTGTCCAGGCGCCAGTCGTCGAAGGCCAGCACGGCACTGGCCGGCGCGGCCTGGCCGAAGTCGGCGCGGCGCAGCAGGGCCTTGATCCGCGCCTGCAACTCGCGCGGGCTGAAGGGCTTGCCCAGGTAGTCGTCGGCGCCCAGCTCCAGGCCGATGACCCGGTCGGCCTCATCGGAGCTGGCGGTGAGCATGATGATCGGTACCCGTGCCTGGCGCGGGTGCTGGCGCACCCAGCGGCACAGGCTGAAACCATCCTCGTCGGGCAGCATCACGTCGAGGATCACCAGGTCGTAGGGGGTGGCGTCCAGGGCGCGGCGAAAGCCCTGGCCATCGGGTTCGGCATGGACCTGCAAGCCGCAGCGGGCAAGGTAGGTCTGCAACAGTTCGCGGATATCCTGGTCGTCGTCGACCATCAGGATCGATTTGCCGGCAGTGGTCACAATGGTCAGCCCTCTTGTAAACGCAGGTCTTCATGCCTGCTGTTGGGTCCTCATCGCGGGGCAGGCCCGCTCCCTCGATGAGGATCAGTGAACCAGCGACTGCTGCAAGGCTACCCCGGCCCCCAGCAACCCGGAAAACTCCGCCGTCACCAACCATACCGGCACCCCGGCGAAGTAGCCGCTCATGCAGCCCTTGTCGGCGAAACTGGCGGCAAAGCCACTGCGCAGGAACAGTTCGGCGAAGCGCGGGATCACCCCCCCGACAATGTAGACCCCGCCCCGGGCGCCCAGGGTGAGCACATTGTTGCCCGCCACCCGGCCGAGGAAGCGGCAGAACTGCTCGACCACCGCCAGCGCCCGTGGCTCGCCGCCCAGCGCCGCGTCGGTGATCTGCGCCGGGGTCTTGTGCGTCGGCGTGGCACCATCGAGGGCACAGATCGCCTGGTACAAGCGCACCAGCCCACCGCCACTGAGCACCGTCTCGGCACTGACATGGCCGATCTGCCGATGGATTTCCTGATGAATCGCCGCCTCGCGGGCATTGCCCACCGGCAGGTCGACATGCCCGCCCTCCCCCGGCAGCGCCAGCCAGTGCTCACCGTGGCGCAGCAGGCTGCCCACGCCCAGGCCGGTGCCGGGGCCGATCACCAGCGCCGGGCGCGACGGGTCGGTGCGGCCTGCGCAGACTTCACGAAATTCGCCTGCACGCAGGCGGGTCATGCCCAGCGCCATCGCGGAAAAGTCGTTGATCAGCAGCAGGCGCTCGACCTGCAGCGTCTGGCAGAACGCGCTGCGGCTCAGGCGCCAGTGGTTGTTGGTAAAACGGAATTCGTCGCCGTCCACGGGCCCTGCCACCGCCAGGCACACCGCCGCCAGGCCGCCACGGGCGATACCCTGGTCGGCCAGGTAGGCCTCGATGGCCTGCTCGGGGCTGGTGTAGTCGGCGGTGGCCAGCACCTGGACCGCCTGCAGCTCGTTGTCGCGCCACAAGGCGAAACGTGCGTTGGTGCCACCGATGTCGCCGACCAGCAAGGCCTTCATTTGAGGTTCTCCAGGGCCGAAGTGAAGGCGCTCGCGCCCTGTTCGGCGGAACTGAACGCCACGCGCATGAAGCCGAACAGCTCGCGCCCGCAGCCCAGGTCGTTGCCCGTGGGCGGCGTGGGCAGCTCACGGCTGGCCAGTTCCTCGGCCGATACCATGATCCGCAGCGTGCCTTCGGCACCATCGACGCGCACGATATCACCATCGCGTACCCGTGCCAGCGGGCCGCCGTCGTAGGCTTCCGGGCACACATGGATGGCCGCCGGGATCTTGCCCGAGGCGCCAGACATCCGCCCGTCGGTGACCAGCGCCACCTTGTAGCCGCGGTCCTGCAGCACACCGAGGAAAGGTGTCAGCTTGTGCAATTCGGGCATGCCGTTGCAACGCGGGCCCTGGAAGCGCACCACCGCGACCAGGTCGCGCTCCAGCTCGCCGGCCTTGAACGCATCGGCCAGCGCCTGCTGGTCGTGGAACACCCGGGCCGGAGCCTCCACCACGCGGTGCTCGGGGGCCACGGCGGAGACCTTCATCACCCCACGGCCCAGGTTGCCCTCCATCACGCGCAGGCCGCCCTCGGCGGAAAACGGCCGCGCGACCGGGCGCAGGATGCTTTCGTCGAGGCTGGCCTGGGGGCCGTCGCGCCACACCAACTGCCCCTGCTCCAGGAACGGCTCCTGGGTGTAGCGGCGCAGGCCATGGCCGGCCACGGTGTTGACGTCCTCGTGCAACAGGCCGGCATCGAGCAGCTCGCGAATGAGGAAGGCCATGCCGCCGCTGGCCTGGAAGTGATTGATGTCGGCCTTGCCGTTGGGGTAGACGTGGGACAGCGTCGGTACCACCTCGGACAAGTCGGCCATGTCCTGCCAGGTCAGCTGGATACCGGCAGCCTGGGCGATGGCCGGGATGTGCAGGGTGTGGTTGGTCGAGCCACCGGTGGCGTGCAGGGCGACGATGGCATTGACCAGCGCCTTCTCGTCGACGATCTCGCCGATGGGCATGAAGCTGCCGCTGGCCTTGGTCATGCGCGTGACCTGGCGCGCGGCCTCGACGGTGAGCGCGTCGCGCAGCGGCGTGTAAGGGTTGACGAACGAAGCCCCCGGCAGGTGCAGGCCCATCACTTCCATCACCAGCTGGTTGGTGTTGGCGGTGCCGTAGAAGGTACAGGTGCCGGGGCTGTGGTAGCTCTTCATCTCCGACTCGAGCAGCTCCTCGCGGCTGGCCTTGCCCTCGGCATAGCGCTGGCGCACATCGGCCTTCTCCTTGTTGGAGAGGCCCGAGACCATCGGCCCGCCGGGGACGAAGATGGTCGGCAGGTGGCCGAAGCGCAGCGCACCCATCATCAGGCCCGGCACGATCTTGTCGCAGATGCCCAGCATCAGCGCGGCATCGAACATGTTGTGCGACAGCGCGATGGCAGTGGACATGGCGATCACTTCGCGGCTGGCGATGGCCAGCTCCATGCCCGGTTCGCCCTGGGTCACGCCGTCGCACATGGCCGGCACGCCACCGGCGAACTGGCCGACCGAGCCGATCTCGCGCAGCGCCTGTTTGATCTGTTCGGGGAAGTGCTGGTACGGCTGGTGCGCCGAGAGCATGTCGTTGTAGGCCGAGACGATGGCCACGTTGGCGGCGTTCATCAGCCGCAGGGTCTGCTTGTCGTCCCCACCGCAGCCCGCCACGCCGTGGGCGAAGTTGGCGCACTGCAACTGGGCGCGCATGGGGCCTTCACTGGCCGCCCCACGGATCAGCTCAAGGTAGCGTTCACGGGTACGGCGGCTGCGGGCGATGAGCCGTTCGGTGACCTCAAGGATGCGCGGGTGCATGTACTGGACTCCAGGCTAACGGTAAGGGCGGTTTTACCAGGGTTTGCCCCTCCAAACGATTGCGACCTAGGCTCTGGATAGAGGCTCGCGGCCCGTTTGCGACAGGGTGACCCAACCACTCGTTGTATGTTTAAACAAAATACTGCCAGCAAAAAGGCTTGTTTTCTATCTCTCGGTGAATAATCTTGTTATTCCAACAACAAAACCGTTTCAGTGAAGCTGTCCTTTGTGCCACAGGCTTCACCCGACTGCCAGAGGTAACGTCATGACCCTACGCATCGCCATCAACGGATTCGGCCGCATCGGACGCAACGTCCTGCGCGCACTCTACACGCACGGCTACCGCCAGGACCTGCAGGTCGTCGCCATCAACGACCTGGGCGACAGCGCGATGAACGCCCACCTGCTCAAGTTCGACAGCGTCCACGGCACCTTCGATGCCAGCGTCGAGGCCGACCACGAAAGCCTCACCGTCAACGGCGACCGCATCGCCGTCAGCGCCATCCGCAACCCCAGCGAACTGCCGTGGAAGGCCCTGGGCATCGACGTGGTGTTCGAGTGCACCGGGTTGTTCACCGAGCGCGCCAAGGCGGCGGCGCACCTGACAGCCGGTGCCGGCAAGGTGATCGTCAGCGCCCCGGCCAAGGGCGCCGACGCCACCGTGGTCTACGGCGTCAACCACGACGTGCTGCGCGCCTCGCACCAGGTCATCTCCAACGCCTCGTGCACCACCAACTGCCTGGCGCCGATCGCCCAGGTGCTGCACCGCGAGTTCGGTATCGAGCAGGGGCTGATGACCACCATCCACGCCTACACCAACGACCAGGTGCTCACCGATGTCTACCACAGCGACCCCTACCGCGCCCGTTCGGCCACCCAGTCGATGATCCCGAGCAAGACCGGCGCCGCCGAGGCGGTGGGCCTGGTGCTGCCGGAACTGGCCGGCAAGCTCACCGGCATGGCGGTGCGGGTACCGGTGATCAACGTGTCGCTGGTCGACCTGACCGTCAACCTGGCCCGCGAGACCTGCGCCGAGGAGGTCAACCAGCTGTTCCTCGAGGCCAGCCGCCATTCGCGGGTGCTGGGCTACAACGCCCTGCCGCTGGTGTCGTGCGACTTCAACCACAACCCGCTGTCGTCGATCTTCGACGCCAACCATACTCGCGCCAACGGGCGCATGCTCAAGGTGCTGGCCTGGTACGACAACGAGTGGGGCTTCTCCAACCGTATGCTCGACAACTGCCTGGCGCTGTTCAACGCCAGGTGACGTTTTGCACGGTCCCTGTAGGAGCGGCCTTGTGTCGCGATAGGGCTGCGCAGCGGCCCCAGGATTTCGATGTGGATGCAGATATTGCTGGGGCCGCTGCGCGGCCCTACCGCGACACAAGGCCGCGCCTACAGGGATCGCGTTAGCCGCAATATTTACTTGTTCGTGACATTTCCCCGCTTGACCTGGGCCACGGATGATAAGCATTATCATTCACCCCAAAGCGGCCAGGTTTCCCCGTGAGTCAGTCCCGGTTCAACTCAGTTTTCCTCGTCCAGCGCCTCAGCCTGCTGCGTACCTTGCAGCGCATGGTGGGCAACCCCAGCACCGCCGAGGACCTGCTGCAGGAAACCTACCTGAGGGTGACCCGCGCCTTGGGCGAGCGCCCCATCGAGCACCTCGAGCCGTTCGTCTTCCAGACCGCGCGCAACCTCGCCCTGGACCACCTGCGCGCGCGCCGGGTGCAGGCCCGTACCCTGGTCGACGACGTGCCCGACCAGGTGCTGCACAACGTCGCCGCCCCCTTGGGCAGCAGCGAGGACGCCGCCCACGCCGAACAGCTGCTCAAGCACCTGAGCCTGAGCCTGGGCCAGCTCAGCCAGCGCCAGCAACGCATCTTCGTCCTCAGCCGCCTGCACGGTGCCAGCTACCTGGAAATCGCCGAGCAGTTGCAGGTTTCGGCCAGCACGGTGCAGAAGGAACTGAAACTGATCATGGCCATCTGCATGGGCGTGGCCGACCGTCACCAGTGATGCGACCGCTCGCCGCTGGCGTGCGCAAAGCCCTTGCCATGCGCCGGGCCTGCGCAGATCATGCGCAAAAACCGCACCCCGCAAGGATCCCCCGTGACCGACCCGTCCCCACCTCGCCCGACAGCCGCCGCGCCTGACGCTCGCGCCCGTGCCCGCGAAGAAGCGCTGGACTGGTTGATCCGCCTGCAATGCGCCGACGTCGACGACACCCAGGCCTTCGAGCAGTGGCTCGGCGCCAATGCCGAAAACGCCGAAGCCTATGTCGAGGCCGAAGCGCTATGGAACGGCGCGGCGCTGCGCCAGGCCGCCGACCAGTTGCACCTGCAGCGCAAGCGTTCGCTGGGCGGGCGCCTGCGCAGCCACTGGAAACCGCTGGCCAGCGCCGCCGTGCTGCTGGTCGGGCTGTTCACCTTCGGCAACCTGCCGGTGCGCCTGCAGGCCGACCACCTGACCGTGGTCGGCGAGCGCCAGCGCCTGCACCTGGACGACGGCGCCCAGGTGCTGCTCAACACCAACTCGGCCTTTGCCAGCGATGTGCGCGATGGCCGCCAGGTCGCCCGGTTGTTGCAAGGCGAGGCCTACTTCCAGGTGCCGGCCAGCAGCCAACCGGCGCTGGAAGTCCAGGCCGGGCCGTTGCGCGCCAGCGTGCGCGACACCGACTTCGCCGTGCGCTACCTCGATGGCGAGGCCCAGGTGCGCGTGCAGCGCGGCGATGTCGACCTGCAAGGCGCAAGCGACCAGCGCATCCGCCTGCGCGCCGGCGACAGCATCAGCCTCGGCCCCCAGGGTTTCAGCCAACCCCAGCGCCCCGACCTGCACAAGGATCTGGCCTGGGTCGAAGGCCGCCTGGTATTCGAGAACTGCCCGCTGAGCCAGGTGCTCGCCGAAGTACGCCGCTACTACCCCGGTTGGATCATCAGCCGCAACGCGCACCTGGAGCAGGTTGCGGTCACCGGCAACTACCGCCTCGACCAGCCGCTGGAAACCCTGCGCGCCCTGGCCCACATCACCTCGGCACAGCTGCACGAATACCCGGCGCTGGTCATTCTCAACTGACGCAAAAGTTTTTTTACGCGATCGCCTGCCCTGGCCCGTCTCGTTATAGCCAATACGATTGATTCTCGTTCGAAAACGAGAACAGCCACTGCCTATAACACTTCGCGCGACAGGGAGCGCTCTCGATGCCCACAGGTCAAACCCGCCCGTCCTCTTCTTCCCGCCGCTGCGGGCAATTGTCCCTGTTGACCCTGGCCTTGCTCGCCAGCGGCGCCTGCAGCCTGCCGGCCCTGGCCGTGGAGCCGGCCCAGGCCAGCAGCCCGCGCATGGGCGACTACCGCTTCGCCATTGCCCAGCAACCGCTGGTCGAGGCCATCAATGCCTTCAGCCAGGTCACCGGCTGGCAGGTGGGCTTCAGCGCCGAACTGGCCGACGGCGTGGCCTCGCCCGGCGTACAGGGCGCACTGGCCCCGGAAGCGGCGTTGCAGCGCCTGCTGCGCGGCACCGGCCTGGGCTATCGGAAGATCGGCAACGCCAATGTGGTGCTCGAACGCCAGGCCGCCGGCAACACCATCGCCCTGCAGCAGGTGACCGTCAGCGCCACCCGCAGCGCCCAGGACGTCAGCCAGGTGCCGAGCACCGTCAGCGTGCAGACCCGCGAGCAACTGGACCGGCAGAACGTCAACGACATCAAGCAACTGGTGCGCTACGAGCCCGGCGTGTCGGTGTCTGGCACCGGCCAGCGCAGCGGCCTGAACGGTTACAACATCCGTGGCATCGACGGCGACCGGGTGCTGACCCAGGTGGACGGCGTGTCGATTCCCGACAGCTTCTTCTACGGGCCCTTTGCCCAGACCCAGCGCAACTACGTCGATCCCGAGGTGGTCAAGCGGGTCGAGATCCTGCGCGGCCCCGCCTCGGTGCTCTACGGCAGCAACGCCATCGGCGGTGCGGTCAGCTACTTCACCCTTGACCCCGAAGACATCATCAAGCCGGGCAAGGACGTCGGCGCCCGCCTGAAGACCGGTTACAGCTCGGTCGATGAAAGCTGGTTGACCTCCGCCACCGTCGCTGGCCGCCACGGTGATGTCGATGGCCTGCTGCACCTGAGCCAACGCAACGGCCACGAGACCGAGTCCTACGGCGAGCATGGCGGTACCGGCATCAACCGCACCAAGGCCAACCCCGAGGACGTGCGCACCACCAACGTGCTGGCCAAGCTGGGCTGGAACTACGCCGACGACGCGCGCCTGGGCTTTACCTACGAGCGCTACAAGGACGACCGCGACCAGAACATCCTCAGCGCCATAGGCGGGCCCTTCGATGGCAGCCGCCCCCTGGGCATGTACCGCAGCCGCACCGGCAACGACACGGTCACCCGTGAACGCTTCGGCATCGATCATGAGTTCGGCCTGGATTCGCTGGTCGCCGATCACCTGAAATGGAGCCTGAACTACCAGATCGCCAAGACCGACCAGGCCACCTCGGAAATCTATTTCCCGTTCAGCCGCACCGTGCAACGCCAGCGCGACACCACGTACAAAGATCGCCAATGGGTGCTTGATGCGCAGTTGGACAAAGCGTTCAGCCTCGGCGCCACCGAGCACCTGCTGACCTATGGCACAACGTTCAAGCACGAGAAAGTCACCGGCCTGCGCACCGGCAGCGGTACCTGCCTGGTGGTGGGTGGCAGCTGTCGCGCCGTTGGCCAGAACAGCCCGGCCGACTACCAAGCGCCGGTGAGCGACTTCCCCGACCCGACCATCGAAACCTACAGCGTGTTCGTCCAGGACGAGATCCGCTGGAACAACTGGACCTTCCTGCCCGGCGCGCGCTACGACTACACCCGCATCGATCCGAAGATGACCGCCGAATACCTGCGCGGCGCCCAGGACTCCAGCCCAACCCCGGAGACCAGCCGCAACGACGAGAACAAGAAGTGGCACCGCGTCTCGCCCAAGCTCGGCGTGACCTACGCCTTCAACGACAACTACACCTGGTACGGCCAGTACGCCGAGGGCTTCCGCACCCCGAGCGCCAAGGCCATCTGGGGCCGCTTCGAGAACCCCGCCGGCGGCTACGTGGTCGAGCCCAACCCAGGGCTGCAGCCTGAAAAGAGCAAGAGCTACGAAACCGGCCTGCGCGGCAACTTCGATGCTGGCAGCTTCGATGTGGCGGTGTTCTACAACAAGTACCGCGACTTCATCAACGAAGAAGCCGTCAAGTCCTCCAACCTGGGCAGCGCCTTCCAGACCAGCAACATCAAGCACGCCACCATCAAGGGCGCCGAGGTCAAGGGCCGCCTGAACCTGGACCGTTTCGGCGCACCGGAGGGCCTGTACAGCATCGGTTCCATCGCCTATGCCTATGGCCGCAATGACGACACCGGCCAACCACTGAACAGCGTCAACCCGCTGACCGGCGTGTTCGGTGTCGGTTACGAGCAGCCAGACTACGGCAGCCAGCTCAGCTGGACCGTGGTCAAGCGCAAGAACCGCGTGGACGACAGCAAGTTCTTCGCCCCCGATGGTTCCAGCTCGGACTTCCGCACCCCAGGCTACGGCGTGCTCGACCTGACCGGCTTCTACCGGATCAGCGACGACCTGACCATCAACGGCGGCGTCTACAACCTGACCGACAAGAAGTACTGGCAGTGGGACGATGTACGCAAGTACGCCATGGTCGGCAGCCCCAATGGCCAGAGCGAAGCGGCCGCAACCCAGCCGGCCAACCTCGATCGCCTGACCGCTCCGGGGCGCAACTTCGCCATCAACCTGGTGTGGGACATCTGACCGGTTGAGCTCGCCATCGCGGCGCAGGCCCGCTCCCTCAGGTCGTCCGGGGGAGCGGGCTTGCGCCGCGATGCGTTGCGCCCCGTGAGAATGATTTCACTTCGCAGGTGAGGTTTTTTTACTGTTCCGCGTCTTCTCTTTCGTCTTGTCACTAGACAGCCCCATTTTCCAAGGATGCCCCATGACCGCCCCTTCCTCCGAACGCGCCGCCCTGCGCTCCCAGCGCCTCAACCAGGTGACCCACGCCCCGCACACCGAGCTGGACGCCCTGGTCAAGTCGCACAAGCCGTTCGACAGCCGCGAAAGCTTCGCCCGCTTCGTCGTCGCCCAGTACCTGTTCCAGTCCGAGCTGCAGGCGCTGTACACCGACCCACAGCTGATCGCCATCGTCCCGGACCTCGCCGAGCGCTGCCGCGCCGAGCAGGCCCGCCTGGACCTGGCCGACCTGGACACCGAAGTCCCGGCGCCCTTCGCCGGCGCCCTGGGCAAACCCAGCCTGGGTGAAGCCCTGGGCTGGATCTTCGTCTCCGAAGGCTCCAAACTGGGCGCCGCGTTCCTGATCAAGCGCGCCGTGGCCCTGGAGCTGTCCGAGACCTTCGGCGCCCGCCACCTGGGCGAGCCGGCCGGTGGCCGTGCCGAAGGCTGGAAGCAGTTCACCCGCATTCTCGACAGCCTGGAACTGTCGCCCGAGGAAGACGCCGCCGCCGAACGTGGCGCGGTCGCTGCCTTCGAGCGCTTCACCGAGCTGCTCAAGCATGCCTATGCCGCCGACGCGGCGCTGGCCTGACACGCTTTACCCGGCCGCCTGCGGGCGGCCGCACCGTTGCAGTGAGACCATGACCCGAATCGCCCGCTCCAAAGTATCCCGCCTGCTGTATGCGATCCTGGCCTATGCGAGCCTGGGCATAGGCCTGGTCGCCATCGTCATCCCCGGGCTGCCGACCACCGAGTTCATCCTCCTCGCTGCCTGGGCCGCCACCCGCAGCTCGCCGCGCCTGTCGGCCTGGCTGGAAAACCACCGTTTGTTCGGGCCGATCCTGTACAACTGGCGCAACGGCAAGGTGATCCAGCGTCGCGCCAAGGTCAGCGCGACGCTCAGCATGTTGTTGTGCGCAGGCGTCATGCTCACCGTCCTCGAGCACCACTGGCCGGTGTTCCTGGCCATCAGCGGCATGGCCCTGGGCAACCTGTGGATCTGGTCGCGCCCCGAGCGCCCGACCCCGGCCGGCTCGGCCGAACTGCAACGCTGAGGGGTTTGCACCCCGACGGCGGATGGGCTGAAATGGGATCCACGAAGGAGGATCCTGCATGCCACCGTTGCTCGACAGCATCGCCCAAGCCCTCACCCTCGACCCCGCCGCCGCGCGCTGGCAGGGGATTGGCGCCCTGCCCTCGACATTCGCCGTGAGCGAACTGGCCGGCGCCAGCATCGCCGCCTGTGGCCTGGCCCTGGCCCGTTTGCTCGAAAGCCAGCAGGGCAGCTGCCCGCTGGTCAGCGTCGACCGCCGCCTGGCCTCGTTCTGGTTCGCCAGCAGCCTGCGCCCCCATGGCTGGCAGACCCCGCCCCTGTGGGATGCCGTCGCCGGCGACTACCGCACCCGCGACGGCTGGATTCGCCTGCACACCAATGCCGCGCATCATCGTGCCGCCGCCTTGCAGGTCCTTGGCACCCCCGCCGAGCGCGCCAGCGTGGCCAGGCAGGTGGCCGACTGGCCTGGCGATGCACTGGAGGCCGCCGTGGTCGAGGCCGGCGGTTGCGCGGCGCGGATGCGTACCTGGCTGGACTGGTGCATGCACCCCCAGGGCCTGGCGGTCAACCAGGAGCCGCTGATCCTGCGCGAGCCCGGCCCGGGACGGCCCGGCCACTGGCTGGGCGACGCCAACCGGCCGTTGGCCGGGGTCAAGGTACTTGACCTCACCCGCATCCTCGCCGGCCCCATCGCCACCCGCCTGCTGGCAGGCTTCGGTGCCCAGGTGCTGCGCATCGACCCGCCCGGCTGGGCGGAACCTGCGGTGGCGCCGGAAGTCACCCTGGGCAAGCGCTGCGCGCGCCTGGACCTGCGCACGCAGGAGGGGCGGCAGACTTTTGCCAGCCTGCTGGCCGACGCCGACATCCTGGTCCACGGCTACCGCGCCGACGCCCTCGACGAGCTCGGCCTGGGCGCTGAATGGCGCCGCCAGCGCAACCCCGGGCTGATCGACGTGAGCCTCAATGCCTACGGCTGGAGCGGTCCCTGGCAGCATCGCCGCGGCTTCGACAGCCTGGTACAGATGAGCACCGGCATCGCCCGCGAGGGCATGCGCTGGCAGCAGGCCGAGCGGCCAGTGCCCTTGCCGGTGCAGGCCCTGGACCATGCCACCGGTTACCTGATGGCAGCGGAAGCGATACGGGCGCTGGACGAACGCCTGCGCAGCGGTGCAGGCTGCCGCAGTCGCTTGTCGCTGGCCCGTACCGCCAAGTTGCTGGTCGAGCACGGGACGGTGGAGGAGGACCTGCCGCTGGCGGCGGAGTCGGCCGAGGACCTCGCCGCGCACATCGAACGCACGCCCTGGGGCCAGGCACAGCGACTCAAGGCACCGCTGAAGGTGGGCCAAGCATCGATGGACTGGGGCTCGGGGGCTGTCGAGCTGGGTTCGGCGCCAGCGCGATGGTGAGCATCATCGCGCACGCCACTCAAGCATCAGGGCGACGCGCTGCATGGCAGCGGCTACGCCGGTGTTCGCCAGCAAGGCTGGCGCCTACGCGGTCGGATGCCGACCAACACACCTGCGCCTACAGGCTCAACAGCCCCGAATACAACGCATATGCCGCCAACCCCGCCCCCGCCAGCACCGCCGCGAAGATCAGCTTCTCCCAGGCGGTGAACAACACCTGCCCCTGCTCACGCTTGGCCTGGGCGAACAGGATCACCCCCGGCGCGTACAGCAGCGCCGACAACAGCACATACTTGAGCCCACCGGCATACAGCAGCCACACCGCGTACAGCAACGCGATCAGCGCCACCAGCATGTCCTTGCGCCGCAACCCCGGCTGCCCCTGGTAGCTTTCGCCCTTGAACGTCAGCAACACCGCATAGGCCGCCGACCAGAAGTACGGCACCAGGATCATCGACGAGGCCAGGTAGATCAGGCTGGTGTAGGTTCCGGCCGAGAACAGGGTGATCAGCAGGAAGCCCTGGATCATCACGTTGGTCAGCCACAAGGCATTGGCCGGCACATGGTTGGCGTTCTCCTGCGCCAGGAACTGCGGCATGGTCTTGTCACGCGCGGTGGCGAACAGGATCTCGGCACACAGCAGCGCCCAGGACAGCAGCGCCCCCAGCAGCGATATCGCCAGGCCGATGCTGATCAGCAACGCGCCCCAGGGCCCGACGATATGCTCCAGCACCGAGGCCAGCGACGGGTTCTGCAACCCGGCCAGCTCCGGCTGGGTCATCACCCCCAGCGACAGCACGTTGACCAGCACCAGCAGGGCCAGCACCCCGAGAAAACCGATCACCGTGGCCTTGCCCACATCCGAACGGTGCAGCGCCCGCCCCGAATAGACACTCGCCCCCTCGATGCCGATGAACACGAACACCGTCACCAGCATCATGTTGCGCACCTGCTCCATGACGCTGCCGAACTGCGGGTTGCTCAGGCCCCAGATGTCCCGGGTGAAGATGTCGGCGCGAAAGGCAGCCGCGGCGATGACGATGAAGATCAGCAGCGGCACCACCTTGGCCACGGTGGTCACCTGGTTGATGAACGCCGCCTCCTTGATGCCACGCAACACCAGAAAATGCACGGCCCACAGCAACAACGAGGCGCAGCCGATGGCCACCGGGGTGTTGCCCTGGCCGAACACCGGAAAGTAGAAGCCCAAGGTGCTGAACAGCAGCACGAAGTAGCCGACGTTGCCCAGCCAGGCACTGATCCAGTAGCCCCAGGCCGAGGAAAAGCCCATGTACTCGCCGAAGCCGGCCTTGGCATAGGCATACACCCCCGAGTCCAGCTCGGGCTTGCGGTTGGCCAGGCTCTGGAACACGAAGGCCAGTGCCAGCATGCCCACCGCGGTGATGCCCCAGCCGATCAGCACTGCCCCCACATCCGCGCGGGCCGCCATGTTCTGCGGCAACGAGAAGATCCCGCCGCCAATCATCGATCCGACCACCAGCGCGATCAGCGCGCCAAGGCGCAGCTTCTGTCCCGGTTCGCTCATGGGGCTCCTCGTGCGCGCGTGCGCGTGAACGTATTAACCAACATAAATGTTACAAGTTCTTTATTGAATCGAGCCATTAAACCTATAGCACTCATAACCGGAATGTCTATAGCCGCTTCCTGTTAAAAATGACAGTTGCGAAGTGCCTGGCAGCTCGCCTAAACCTGTCGCTGTTTACTGTGAAAAATTTGCGAAAACCCTAAAAGAGACTAACTTCTCATTTCGCAGGCGAAACGGAGCGTTTGCTCTAGAAGGACATGGAGGTGCCAGCGCACAAGGCCTGCGGCGAAGCTGTCGGCATCCTCCAGGAGACGCATGAGGGATTTTTCTTACCTTCATGCGGGCATGAACTGATCTAAGTCAGCGAATGATCCAGGCGTCAGATTTATTCTGAGGTCAACTTTCTCCTGGTACGGAGTCGTTAAATGTCTGATTCTCCCGGAAAACTAAAACTGGGTGCACTTGTTGCACTTGTCGTCGGCTCGATGATCGGCGGCGGGATCTTCTCGTTGCCACAAAACATGGCCGCCAGCGCTGGCGTCGGCGCCGTGCTGATCGGCTGGGCCATCACCGCGGTGGGCATGCTCACCCTCGCCTTCGTGTTCCAGACCCTGGCCAACCGCAAGCCCGACCTTGACGGCGGGGTATATGCCTATGCCAAGGCCGGCTTCGGCGACTACATGGGCTTTTCCTCGGCCTGGGGCTACTGGATCAGCGCCTGGCTGGGCAACGTCGGCTACTTCGTGCTGCTGTTCAGCACCCTGGGCTATTTCTTCCCGGTGTTCGGCGAAGGCAATACCCCGGCGGCGGTGATCGGCGCCTCGGTGCTGCTGTGGGCCGTGCACTTCCTGGTGCTGCGCGGCATCAAGGAAGCCGCGTTCATCAACCTGGTCACCACCGTGGCCAAGGTCGTGCCGCTGGCGCTGTTCGCGCTGATCTGCCTGTTCGCCTTCAGGCTCGACATCTTCACCGCCGATATCTGGGCCCTGGGCACACCGGAGCTGGGCGGCGTGATGGACCAGGTGCGCAACATGATGCTGGTCACCGTGTGGGTGTTCATCGGCATCGAGGGCGCGAGCATCTTTTCCTCCCGGGCGGAAAAACGCTCCGACGTCGGCAAGGCCACGGTCATCGGTTTCGTCACCGTGCTGCTGTTCCTGGTGCTGGTCAACGTGCTGTCGCTGGGCGTGATGACCCAGCCGGAACTGGCCAAGCTGCAGAACCCGTCGATGGCCGCGGTGCTCGAGCACGTCGTCGGCCACTGGGGCGCGGTGCTGATCAGCGTCGGCCTGATCATCTCGCTGCTCGGGGCCCTGCTCTCCTGGGTGCTGCTGTGCGCCGAGATCATGTTCGCCGCGGCCAAGGACCACACCATGCCGGAGTTCCTGCGCCGCGAGAACGCCAACCACGTGCCGGCCAACGCCCTGTGGCTGACCAACGCCATGGTGCAGATCTTCCTGGTCATCACCCTGTTCTCCAACAGCACCTACCTGTCGCTGATCTACCTCGCCACCTCGATGATCCTGGTGCCCTACCTGTGGTCGGCCGCCTACGCGGTGCTCCTGGCGGTGCGCAGCGAGACCTACGAACAGGCCCTGGCCGAGCGCAAGAAAGACCTGATCATCGGCGCCATCGCCCTGCTGTATGCCATCTGGCTGCTGTACGCCGGCGGGGTGAAATACCTGCTGCTCTCGGCCCTGCTCTATGCCCCTGGCGCCATCCTGTTCGCCAAGGCCAAGCGCGAAGTCGGCCAACCGATCTTCACCAACGTCGAGAAACTGATCTTCGCCGCCGTGGTGCTAGGCGCCCTGGTGGCGGCCTACGGGCTCTACGACGGCTTCCTGACTCTCTGAACCCCACGTCTTCGCTTTACCGGAGGATTCACCATGTCCACTGAGAAACAGAAATACGGCGTCCATTCCGAAGCCGGCAAACTGCGCAAAGTGATGGTCTGCAGCCCGGGCCTGGCGCACAAGCGCCTGACCCCGAGCAACTGCGACGAGCTGCTGTTCGACGACGTGATCTGGGTCGACCAGGCCAAGCGCGACCACTTCGACTTCGTCACCAAGATGCGCGAGCGCGGCGTCGATGTGCTGGAGATGCACAACCTGCTGACCGATATCGTCCAGCAGCCCGAGGCGCTGAAGTGGATTCTCGACCGCAAGATCACCTCCGACACCGTGGGCGTCGGCCTCACCAATGAAGTGCGCAGCTGGCTCGAAGGCCTCGACCCGCGCCACCTGGCCGAGTTCCTGATCGGCGGTGTGGCCGGCCAGGACCTGCCGGAAAGCGAGGGCGCCAGCGTGGTCAAGATGTACAACGACTACCTGGGCCACTCCAGCTTCATCCTGCCGCCGCTGCCCAACACCCAGTTCACCCGTGACACCACCTGCTGGATCTACGGCGGTGTGACCCTGAACCCGATGTACTGGCCGGCGCGACGCCAGGAAACCCTGCTGACCACCGCGATCTACAAGTTCCACAAGGAGTTCACCGAAAAAGGCGACTTCCAGGTCTGGTACGGCGATCCGGACAAGGACCACGGCAACGCCACCCTCGAGGGCGGCGACGTGATGCCGATCGGCAAGGGTATCGTGCTCATCGGCATGGGCGAGCGCACCTCGCGCCAGGCCATCGGCCAGCTGGCGCAGAACCTGTTCGCCAAGGGCGCGGTAGAGAAGGTCATCGTCGCCGGCCTGCCCAAGTCCCGCGCCGCCATGCACCTGGACACCGTGTTCAGCTTCTGCGACCGCGACCTGGTCACGGTCTTCCCTGAAGTGGTCAGGGAGATCGTGCCGTTCATCATCCGCCCGGACGAAAGCAAGCCCTACGGCATGGATGTGCGCCGCGAGAACAAGTCGTTCATCGAGGTGGTCGGCGAGCAACTGGGGGTCAAGCTGCGCGTGGTCGAGACCGGCGGCAACAGCTTCGCCGCCGAACGCGAACAGTGGGATGACGGCAACAACGTGGTGGCCATCGAGCCGGGCGTGGTCATCGGCTATGACCGCAACACCTACACCAACACCCTGCTGCGCAAGGCCGGGATCGAGGTCATCACCATCAGCGCCGGCGAACTGGGCCGGGGCCGCGGCGGCGGCCACTGCATGACCTGCCCGATCGTGCGCGACCCTATCGACTACTAACGCCCATTGCACCCGGCCGCATCCAGCAGACAGCGGCCGGGCATACCTCACCGAATCCAAGGAGAACCGTCATGGCGTTCAACATCCACAACCGCAACCTGCTCAGCCTCGAACACCACAGCACCCGCGAGCTGCGCTACCTGCTGGACCTGTCCCGCGACCTCAAGCGCGCCAAGTACACCGGCACCGAGCAGCAGCACCTGAAGGGCAACAACATCGCCCTGATCTTCGAGAAAACCTCGACCCGCACCCGCTGCGCCTTCGAAGTCGCCGCCTATGACCAGGGCGCCAACGTCACCTACATCGACCCCAACTCCTCGCAGATCGGCCACAAGGAAAGCATGAAGGACACCGCCCGCGTGCTCGGGCGCATGTACGACGCCATCGAGTATCGCGGCTTCAAGCAGGAGATCGTCGAGGAACTGGCCAAGTTCGCCGGCGTGCCAGTGTTCAACGGCCTGACCGACGAGTACCACCCGACCCAGATGATCGCCGACGTGCTGACCATGCGCGAACACAGCGACAAGCCGCTGCACGACATCAGCTATGCCTACCTGGGCGACGCCCGCAACAACATGGGCAACTCGCTGCTGCTGATCGGCGCCAAGCTCGGCATGGATGTGCGCATTGCCGCGCCGAAGGCGCTGTGGCCGCATGACGACCTGGTCGAGCGCTGCAAGCAGTACGCCGAGGAAAGCGGCGCGCGCATCACCCTGACCGAAGACCCGAAAGCCGCGGTCAAGGGCGTGGACTTCGTCCACACCGACGTCTGGGTGTCGATGGGCGAGCCGGTCGAGGCCTGGGGCGAGCGTATCCAGCAACTGCTGCCCTACCAGGTAAACAAGGAGCTGATGAAGTCCACCGGCAACCCACGCACCAAGTTCATGCACTGCCTGCCGGCGTTCCACAACTCCGAGACCAAGGTCGGCAAGCAGATCGCCGAACAGTACCCGCACCTGGCCAACGGCATCGAAGTGACCGATGACGTGTTCGAGTCGCCGGCGTGCATCGCCTTCGAGCAGGCGGAAAACCGCATGCACACCATCAAGGCGATCCTGGTATCGACCCTGGCCGACCTGTAATCCCGCGCGCCCTCTG
This sequence comes from Pseudomonas muyukensis, assembly GCF_019139535.1. Taxonomy (NCBI): domain Bacteria; kingdom Pseudomonadati; phylum Pseudomonadota; class Gammaproteobacteria; order Pseudomonadales; family Pseudomonadaceae; genus Pseudomonas; species Pseudomonas muyukensis. The sequence goes on from NZ_CP077073.1 coordinate 5,105,931, forward strand.
TAGGAGCCAGCCTTGCTGGCGAACCGGTCCACCGATGCCGATGGCATTCGCCGGCAAAGCCGGCTCCTACAGGGACCGCGCCACCCAGCAGAAGGACATTCCCCATGCGTATCGTTGTTGCATTGGGCGGCAACGCCCTGCTGCGCCGCGGCGAACCGATGACCGCCGACAACCAGCGCGCCAATATCCGCACCGCCACCGAGCAGATCGCCAAGATCCACCCCGGCAACGAGCTGGTCATCGCCCACGGCAACGGCCCGCAGGTCGGCCTGCTGGCCCTGCAGGGGCTGTCGTACAAGGCCGATGAAGCCTATCCGCTGGACGTGCTCGGCGCCGAGACCGAAGGCATGATCGGCTACATGATCGAACAGGAACTGGGCAACCTGCTGGACTTCGAGGTGCCGTTCGCCACCCTGCTGACGCAAGTGGAAGTGGATGCCAACGACCCGGCGTTCAAGGACCCGACCAAGTTCATCGGCCCGGTCTACGCCAAGGACGAGGCCGAGCGCCTGGCCAAGGAAAAAGGCTGGGTGGTCAAGCCCGACGGCGACAAGTACCGCCGCGTGGTGGCCAGCCCGAAACCCAAGCGCATCTTCGAGATCCGCCCGATCAAATGGCTGCTGGAGAAGAGCAGCATCGTGATCTGCGCCGGCGGTGGCGGCATCCCCACCCTGTACGACGAAAACCGCAAGCTCAAGGGCGTCGAGGCGGTGATCGACAAGGACCTGTGCTCTGCCCTGCTGGCCGAGCAACTGGAAGCCGACCTGCTGATCATCGCCACCGACGTCGACGCGGCGTACATCGACTGGGGCAAGCCGACCCAGAAGGCCATTGCCCAGGCACACCCCGACGAGCTGGAACGGCTGGGCTTCGCCGCAGGCTCCATGGGGCCGAAGGTCCAGGCCGCCTGCGATTTCGCCCGCCATACGGGTAAAGTGGCGGTGATCAGTTCGCTGGAGAACATCGAGGACATCGTCAAGGGCACCGCCGGCACGCGGGTTTCCACCGCCAAGCCCGGTATCAGCTACCGTTGAATGCAGTTGGCGGGTGCCCGGCGCCCGCCGTTTTCAACCTTCCGAAGGAGTCTGCCATGGCCCAGTACGCGCCCGGTCATGTACACATTGAGCGCAACGCGCTGAACACCAACGACCACAGCTACGACCTCAATATCGAATACGAGGCGGCGACCGACCCCAAGGAAGGCAGAGGTATACAGTTCCGCATGCACGGCCATATCGAGGGCAAGACGGTCGATGAGAAATTCTTCCTGGCCAGGGACCAGGTGCTGCCGAGCTTTCTGATGCAATTGAGCCGCAAGGCCCAGTCCTACCTGCCGCCACCGAAGAAGTTCGAGAACCTCGGCTCGCCGCACAAGCTGTATGACTACATGTTCGAAGACATTCGCACCAAGCTGGATGTGAAATCGGGCGACCCGATCAAACCTGAACATCTCGAGTAATTGCTGGGGCTGCTGCGCAGCCCTTTCCTACAGGTACATGCGATCCCTGTAGGAGCGGCCTTGCCGAGGCGTCGGACCGGTCGGAAAGGGCCGCAAAGCGGCCCCAGCAATGTTGGGCTGGTCACGGCTCCCAAGGCATACTACGGCCTCCCTCGGCCATAATTGCCCCCCATGCGCATCCACGTCAGCTTCATCGACCGCGTCGGCATCACCCAGGAAGTCCTGGCCTTGCTCGGCGCCCGCAACCTCAACCTCGATGCCGTGGAGATGGTCCCGCCGAACGTCTACATCGACGCCCCGACCCTCAGCCCCGCCGTGCTCGAGGAACTGCACGACGCCCTGTTCGAGGTGCACGGCGTGCAATCGGTGGAAGTGGTCGACATCCTCCCCGGCCAGCGCCGCCACCTGCAGCTCGACGCCCTGCTCGCCGCCATGAGCGACCCGGTGCTGGCAGTGGACAGCGCCGGCAAGGTGCTGTTGGCCAACCCGGCGCTGATCGCCCTGTGCGGCCGCGAGTCGGCCGGGCGCTCGGTGGGCGAGCTGTTTGGCGATCCCGACCTGCTGCAGGCGCTGCTGGACAACAACTTCCACCTGCCGATGCGCGAGATGCAGCTCAACGGCCAGAGCCTGCTACTCGATGCCACGCCGATCACCCACGCCGGCGGCCTGCTGACCCTGTACCCGCCGAACCGCATGGGCGAGCGCCTGTCGGCGCTGCACCATGACCATGCCGAAGGCTTCGACGCCATGCTCGGCGACTCCCCGGCGATTCGTACCCTCAAGGCCCGCGCCCTGCGCGTGGCCGCACTCGACGCGCCGCTGCTGGTGCATGGCGAGACCGGCACCGGCAAGGAACTGGTGGCCCGTGCCTGCCATGCCATCAGCAGCCGCCATGCCGCGCCGTTCCTGGCGCTGAACTGCGCCGCACTGCCCGAGAGCCTGGCCGAGAGCGAACTGTTCGGCTATGCCCCCGGCGCCTTCACCGGCGCGCAACGGGGCGGCAAGCCCGGGCTGATGGAGCTGGCCAACCAGGGCACGGTGTTCCTCGACGAGATCGGCGAGATGTCGCCCTACCTGCAAGCCAAGCTGCTGCGTTTTCTCAGCGATGGCAGCTTCCGCCGGGTCGGCGGCGACCGCGAGGTGAAAGTGGACGTGCGCATCATCAGCGCTACCCACCGCGACCTGGAGCGCATGGTCGCCGAGGGCACTTTCCGCGAAGACCTTTTCTACCGCCTCAACGTCCTCAACCTGCAGGTGCCGCCGCTGCGCGAGCGCGGCCAGGACATCCTGTCGCTGGCACACTTCTTCATGCAGCAGGCCTGCACCCAGATCCAGCGCCCGGCCTGCCGCCTGGCCCCGGCCACGCACCCGGCGCTGCTGGCCAACCCCTGGCCGGGCAACGTGCGCCAGTTGCAGAACGTGATCTTCCGCGCCGCGGCCATCTGCGAAAGCAACGTGGTGGATATCGGCGACCTCGACATCGCCGGCACCTCGGTGGCTCGTGGACAGGATGGCGAGGTAGCGAGTCTGGAACAGGCGGTGGGGGATTTCGAGCGCGAGCTGTTGCAGCGGCTGTATGCCAGCTACCCCTCGACCCGGCAGCTGGCGGGGCGCTTGCAGACTTCGCACACAGCCATCGCCCAGCGCTTGCGCAAATATGGAATTCCAACCAGAGGTTGAAGCAGGCGGCATCACCAGTAGCGATTTCATTACAGCGTATCGATATCGATACACATCCATTTGCATGCGCCTTTGCAAGGGTTTGATCCCGCAACGCTTTTGATTCCCGGCCTACCTGTATCGATTTCATTCCACAAAAATGACAAAAAATCTAATGAACTTATTCAAGCCATTGATTAATAAAGATTTTTAACAGCTGGCCGCATTATTGCTAAGGGAATTCCAACCTTAAGAGCGCGGAGCCTACCGCGCCCAACGCCCCCTGCTTCCCGAGGAATTCCCATGAGCGAGTTGCGTTTCACCGAAGATCACGAATGGCTGCGCGTCGAAGCCGATGGCAGCGTCACCGTGGGCATCACCGCCTACGCCCAGAACGCCCTCGGCGACGTGGTCTATGTGCAACTGCCGGAGCTGCAGCAGTACGAAAAGGGCGCCGAAGCCTCCACCGTGGAATCGGTCAAGGCCGCCAGCGGCGTGTACATGCCGCTCACCGGTGAAGTGGTCGCGGTCAACGAAGGCCTGAACGACAGCCCCGAGCGGGTCAACGAAGACCCGCTGGGCGAAGGCTGGTTCTTCCGCTTCCTCCCTGCCGACATCAGCGAAGTGCACGCCCTGCTCGACCAGGACGCCTACGACCGCCTGCTCAAAGCCAACGACGACGCCTGAGGTAGCCCACCATGACCATCAACCTCGGCACCGCCAACGAATTCATCGCCCGCCATATCGGCCCGCGCGCCGCCGATGAGCAGGCCATGCTCAGCAGCCTCGGCTTCGACTCGCTGGAGGCCATGACCGCCGCCGTCATCCCTGACAGCATCAAGGGCACCAGCGTGCTGGGCAGCCACGACGGCCAGAGCGAGGCCGACGCCCTCGCCGCGCTGAAAGCCATCGCCGGCAAGAACCAGCTGTTCAAGAGCTACATCGGCCAGGGCTACTACAACACCCACACGCCGGCGCCGATCCTGCGCAACCTCCTGGAAAACCCGGCCTGGTACACCGCCTATACCCCGTACCAGCCGGAGATCTCCCAGGGCCGCCTGGAAGCGCTTCTGAACTTCCAGACCCTGATCAGCGACCTCACCGGCCTGCCGATCGCCAACGCCTCGCTGCTCGACGAAGCCACCGCCGCCGCCGAGGCCATGACCTTCTGCAAGCGCCTGTCGAAGAACAAGGCCAGCCACGCCTTCTTCGCTTCCAGCCATTGCCACCCGCAAACCCTCGACGTACTGCGCACCCGTGCCGAGCCGCTGGGCATCGAGGTGGTGGTGGGCGACGAGCGTGAGCTAGGCGACGTCAGCGCCTACTTCGGCGCCTTGCTGCAATACCCGGCCAGCAACGGTGACCTGTTCGACTACCGCGAAGTGGTGCAGCGGTTCCACGGCGCGGGCGCCCTGGTGGCCGTGGCCGCCGACCTGCTGGCCCTGACCCTGCTCACTGCGCCGGGCGAGTTCGACGCCGACGTGGCCATCGGCAGCGCCCAGCGCTTCGGCGTGCCGCTGGGCTTCGGTGGCCCGCACGCGGCCTACTTCGCCACCCGCGATGCGTACAAGCGCGACATGCCGGGCCGCCTGGTCGGCGTGTCGATCGACCGCTTCGGCAAGAGCGCCCTGCGCCTGGCCATGCAGACCCGCGAACAGCACATCCGCCGCGAGAAGGCCACCAGCAACATCTGCACCGCCCAGGTGCTGCTGGCCAACATCGCCAGCATGTACGCCGTGTACCACGGCCCGGCGGGCCTCAAGCGCATCGCCGAGCGCACCCACGCGCTGACCGCGATCCTCGCCACTGGCCTGACCAAGCTGGGCATCAAGGTGGTCACCGAGGCGTTCTTCGACACCCTGACCCTGGCCACCGGCAGTGCCACCGCCGCCCTGCACGACAAGGCCCGTGCCCAGGGCATCAACCTGCGCCAGGTCGACGCCGCCCACCTGGGCCTGTCGCTGGACGAAACCAGCAGCCAGGCCGATGTCCAGGCCCTGTGGCAGTTGCTCAGCGATGGCCAGGCAGCCCCGGACTTCGCCGCCCTGGCCGCCACCGTCGCCCAGCGCCTGCCGGCCAAGCTGCTGCGCCAGTCGGCCATCCTCGAGCACCCGGTGTTCAACCGCTACCACAGCGAAACCGAGCTGATGCGCTACCTGCGCCGCCTGGCCGACAAGGACCTGGCGCTGGACCGCAGCATGATCCCGCTGGGCTCGTGCACCATGAAGCTCAACGCCGCCAGCGAGATGATCCCGGTGACCTGGGCCGAGTTCGGCAACCTGCACCCGTTCGCCCCGGCCGAGCAGAGCCAGGGCTACCTGCAGATGACCAGCGAGCTGGAGGCCATGCTCTGCGCCGCCACCGGCTACGACGCCGTGTCGCTGCAGCCCAACGCCGGTTCCCAGGGCGAGTACGCAGGCCTGCTGGCGATCCGCGCCTACCACCGCAGCCGTGGCGACAGCCACCGCGACATCTGCCTGATCCCATCCTCGGCCCACGGCACCAACCCGGCGACCGCGCACATGGCCGGCATGCGCGTGGTGGTCACCGCCTGCGACGCCCGCGGCAACGTCGACATCGACGACCTGCGCGCCAAGGCCATCGAGCACCGCGAACGCCTGGCCGCGATCATGATCACCTACCCCTCGACCCATGGCGTGTTCGAGGAAGCCATCGGCGAGATCTGCGCGATCATCCACGACAACGGCGGCCAGGTGTACATCGACGGCGCCAACATGAACGCCATGGTCGGCCTGTGCGCCCCGGGCAAGTTCGGCGGCGACGTTTCGCACCTGAACCTGCACAAGACCTTCTGCATTCCCCACGGCGGTGGTGGCCCAGGCGTCGGCCCGATCGGCGTCAAGGCGCACCTGGCGCCGTTCCTGCCTGGCCACGCGGCGCTGGAGAACACCACAGGCGCCGTGTGCGCCGCGCCGTTCGGCAGCGCGAGCATTCTGCCGATCACCTGGATGTACATTCGCATGATGGGTGGCGCCGGCCTCAAGCGCGCCTCGCAGATGGCGATCCTCAACGCCAACTACATCGCCCGTCGCCTGGAAGAGCACTATCCTGTGCTGTACACCGGTGGCAACGGCCTGGTGGCGCATGAGTGCATCCTCGACCTGCGCCCGCTCAAGGACACCAGCGGCATCAGCGTCGACGACGTCGCCAAGCGCCTGATCGACTTCGGTTTCCACGCCCCGACCATGTCCTTCCCGGTGGCCGGCACGCTGATGATCGAACCGACCGAGAGCGAGTCCAAGGAGGAACTGGACCGTTTCTGCGATGCCATGATCCAGATCCGCGAGGAGATCCGTGCGGTGGAGACTGGCAGCCTGGACAAGGACGACAACCCGCTGAAGAACGCCCCGCACACCGCGGCGGAACTGGCCGGCGAATGGGCCCACGGTTACAGCCGCGAGCAGGCGGTCTACCCGCTGCCGAGCCTGGTGGAAGGCAAGTACTGGCCACCGGTGGGCCGGGTCGACAACGTGTTCGGCGACCGCAACCTGGTCTGCGCCTGCCCGTCGATCGAGAGCTATCAGGACGTCTGATCGGGTGGGGCCGCTGCGCGCCCCATCGCCGGCAAGCCGGCTCCCACAGGGTCAGCGCTAACCTGTGGGAGCCGGCTTGCCGGCGATGGGCTGCGTAGCAGCCCCAATGGGTTTACCGGCTGTCATCAGGAGGAACCACCATGTCCCTGAGCGTCTTCGACCTGTTCAAGATCGGCATCGGCCCCTCCAGCTCGCACACGGTCGGGCCGATGCGCGCCGCCGCGCGCTTCGCCGAAGGCCTGCGCCGCGATGGCCTGCTGGCCAGCACGGCCAGCGTCAAGGCCGAGCTGTATGGCTCGCTCGGCGCTACCGGCAAGGGTCACGGCAGCGACAAGGCGGTGCTGCTCGGCCTGGAGGGCGAACACCCCGACAGCGTCGACACCGAAGCCATTCCCGCGCGCCTGCAGGCCATTCGCGACAGCGGCCGGCTCAGCCTGCTCGGTGAGCACGCCATCGCCTTCGTCGAAAAACAGCACCTGGCAATGATCCGCAAGCCGCTGGACTATCACCCCAACGGCATGATCTTTCGTGCCTTCGACGCCGCCGGCCTGCAGATCCGCAGCCGCGAGTACTATTCAGTGGGCGGCGGTTTCGTGGTCGACGAAGAGGCCGCGGGCCATGACCGCATCGTCGAGGACAGCACCGTGCTGGCCTACCCGTTCAAGACCGCCAGGGAGCTGCTGGCCCATTGCACCACGCAACAGCTGTCGTTCAGCCAGGTGATGCTGGCCAACGAAGCCGCCTGGCGCCCCGAAGCCGAGACCCGCGCCGGCCTGCTGCGCATCTGGCAGGTGATGCAGGACTGCGTCGAGGCCGGTTGCCGGCACGAAGGCATCCTGCCCGGTGGGCTGAAGGTCAAGCGCCGCGCCCCGGCGTTGTACCGCCAGCTCAGCCGCCACCCGGAAGCCAGCCTGCGCGATGCGCTGTCGGTGCTCGACTGGGTCAACCTCTATGCCCTGGCGGTGAACGAGGAAAACGCCTACGGCGGCCGCGTGGTCACCGCGCCGACCAACGGCGCGGCGGGCATCGTGCCGGCGGTGCTGCACTACTACATGCGCTTCGTCCCCGGCGCCAGCGAGGACGGCGTGGTGCGCTTCCTGCTCACCGCTGCGGCCATCGGCATCCTCTACAAGGAAAACGCCTCGATCTCCGGCGCCGAGGTCGGCTGCCAGGGCGAGGTCGGCGTGGCCTGCTCGATGGCCGCAGGCGCCCTGTGCGAAGTGATGGGCGGCACCGCGCAACAGGTCGAGAACGCCGCCGAGATCGGCATGGAACACAACCTGGGCCTGACCTGCGACCCCATCGGCGGGCTGGTCCAGGTGCCCTGCATCGAGCGCAACGCCATGGGCTCGGTGAAGGCGATCAACGCGGTGCGCATGGCCCTGCGCGGCGACGGGCAGCACTACGTGTCCCTCGACAAGGTCATCCGCACCATGCGCCAGACCGGCGCCGACATGAAAAGCAAATACAAGGAGACCGCCCGCGGCGGTCTGGCCGTCAACATCATCGAATGTTGACCCGAATAAAAACCAAGGAGTCACCGATGTCCGAAACACTGCACAAGACCCCGCTGCACGCCCTGCATCTGGAACTGGGCGCGCGCATGGTGCCGTTCGCCGGCTACGACATGCCCGTGCAGTACCCGCTGGGCGTGCTCAAGGAACACCTGCACACCCGCGAGCAGGCTGGCCTGTTCGATGTCTCGCACATGGGCCAGATCATCCTGCGCGGCAGCGACGCCGCCCGCGCCCTGGAAACCCTGGTGCCGGTGGACATCCTCGACCTGCCGGTGGGCATGCAGCGCTACGCCATGTTCACCAACGCCGAGGGCGGCATCCTCGACGACCTGATGGTCGCCAACCTGGGTGACGACACGTTGTTCCTGGTGGTCAACGCCGCCTGCAAGGACCAGGACCTGGCCCACCTGCGCAAGCATATCGGTGATCGCTGCGAGATCCAGCCGCTGTTCGAGGAACGCGCCCTGCTCGCCCTGCAAGGCCCGGCGGCGGTCAAGGTGCTGGAGCGCCTGGCCCCGGAAGTGGCCAGCATGACGTTCATGCAGTTGCGCCCGGTCAGCCTGCTGGGCAACGATTGCTTCGTCAGCCGCTCGGGCTACACCGGCGAGGACGGCTACGAGATCTCGGTGCCGGCCGCCGCCGCCGACACCCTGGCCCGTCGCCTGCTGGCCGAGCCCGAGGTCCAGCCGATCGGCCTGGGCGCGCGCGACTCGCTGCGCCTGGAAGCCGGCCTGTGCCTGTACGGCCACGACATGGACACCACCACCACGCCGATCGAAGCCAGCCTGTTGTGGGCCATCTCCAAGGTGCGCCGCGCCGATGGCGCACGGGCCGGTGGCTTCCCAGGTGCCGATACCGTGTTTGCCCAACAACAGACCGGCGTGGCGCGCAAGCGCGTAGGCCTTCTGCCCCAGGAGCGCACGCCTGTGCGTGAGGGCGCGCAGATCGTCGACCAGGCGGGCAAGGTGGTCGGCGAAGTGTGCAGCGGCGGATTCGGCCCGACGCTCGGCGCGCCCGTGACCATGGGCTATGTCGATAGCGAACATGCGGCCCTCGACACGGCGTTGTTTGCCGTTGTCCGTGGCAAGCAAGTTGCCCTGAAAGTCAGCAAAATGCCTTTCGTGGCGCAGCGTTACTACCGTGGCTGAATGAGTGGATTGGACGGGTTCGACATATTCGTTTTCGAACCTGTCCAATAACTTCTGAACATAGCGCCAGGCCAGGCGCCACGCCGTTTCCGACAAATCGTTCGGTGATCGGGAAAAGCCTGATTTTCACCCACCGGAAGGGCTTGTTTTTCGCTCGGCAGTTGGCGTAGAGTCACTGCACTGTGTTTGCATGGGTCGCAACAGTTCGTGACCTGGGCCAGTAGCTGCAATCTGCTACAACCCGTTCGACGTCTCTTACTTTCCTGCAACCCAGCCCGGTAATCTTTCACTGACAAACCCGTGAAAGAAACTGTCATCAAAATTTAAGTTTCATAGGAAATAAGACAATGGCTGAGCGTCAGAACGGTACCGTCAAGTGGTTCAATGACGAGAAAGGTTACGGCTTCATCACCCCAGAAAGCGGTGCTGATCTGTTTGTTCACTTCCGCGCCATTCAGGGCAACGGCTTCAAGAGCCTGAAAGAAGGCCAGAAAGTCACCTTCGTTGCAGTGCAGGGCCAGAAAGGCATGCAGGCTGACGAAGTTCAAGTCGCTGAATAAGACTGGATCCGTCTCAAAAAAGCCCCTGTGTTGACGCACAGGGGCTTTTTTGTGCCTGTAATTCCCTAGAATGGGCCTTTGCCATCCGGAGCTGTCATGCATGTCCAAGCCTTTGCTCATTCCCCAGGGTGATTTTCCAGCGGTCGGCCTGGGCCGTCGCCTGGCCGCGATGTTCTACGACTTCCTGCTGTGCACCGCCCTGCTGATCGTGACCGCCGGCGCCTACAAGATGATCCAGATGGCGATCATCGGCGAGGCGCGCATGCGCGAGCTGACCGACGCCGGGGCGCTGGATGGCGACCCGCTGCTGTCGACAATCCTGGTGTTCGCCCTGTTCGGTTTCTTCGCCAAGTTCTGGACCCATGGCGGCCAGACCCTGGGCATGCAGGTGTGGGGCGTGCGCGTGCAGAACGCCGATGGTAGCGCCATCAGCCTGTGGCAGGCGCTGCTGCGTTTCGTGGTGGCGATCGCCTCGTGGCTATGCCTGGGGCTGGGCTTCATCTGGTCGTTGTTCGACCAACGTAAACGCAGCTGGCATGACATCTACTCCGAGACCCAACTGGTACGCCTGCCCAAACGCAAGAAATAGCCAGCACAGATCCCCTGTAGGAGCCAGCCTTGCTGGCGAACCCTGCCCCCCGGTTCGCCAGCAAGGCTGGCTCCTACAGGCACAAAAAAGCCGACCCTGGGGTCGGCTTCTTGTTTGGCGGATCAGCCCGCCCTGCGCATCAGCCACAAACCGGCCAGCGCACAGATGCCGGCGGGTATCACCACCGCCAGCAACGGTGGGAAGCCGAACACCTGGCTCGACGGCCCCAGCAGATCACCCGCAATACGGAACACGAAGCCCACCAGCACGCCGGTGAACACGCGCTGGCCAAGGGTCACCGAACGCAGCGGGCCGAAGATGAACGAAATCGCCATCAACACCAGCGCCGCGGTGACTGCCGGCTGCAGCACCTTGGTCCAGAACGCCAGCCAGTAACGGGAGTTGTTCAGCCCCTGGTCGGACAGGTAGTGGATGTAGTCCCACAACCCGGTGATCGACAGCGACTCCGGTGCCAACACCACGGTATTGAGCAATTCCGGGGTCACCGAAACATCCCAGACTTCTTCAGGCGCGTTGACCACTTCGGTGTGGTCGCCACGGAAATAGGTCGTGGCCACATCGTTCAGCACCCACTTGCCGTCCTGATACTGCGCGCGACGGGCGAAGCTGGAGGTCTGGATCTTGCGCTCGTCGTCGAAGCGGTAGCGGGTCACGCCGAGCAACAGGCCGTTGGGCTGCACCGAGTTGATGTGCACGAACTCCTCGCCCTGGCGATGCCACATGCCGCGCTTGGAGCTTTGCGCCTCGCCACCGCCCTGGGCCAGCGAACGGTCGGCCTGGGCCTTGTTCTCGGTGACCGGGGCGACGTATTCGCCAATCAGCAGGCCGACCAGCATCAGCACCAGCATCGGCTTCATCACCGCCCAGACGATACGGCCGATGGACACCCCGGCAGCGCGCATGATGGTCAGTTCGCTGCTGCTGGCCAGGCTACCCAGGCCAATCAGGCAGCCGATCAGGGCCGCCATCGGCAGCATGTCGTAGAGCCGGCGCGGCGCCGTGAGCAGCACATAGGCGCTGGCATCCATCACCGTGTAGGTATTGCTCAAATCGCTCATCTCGTCGATGAAGGCGAACAGCGAGGCCAGGCCGAGGATGATGCCGAGCACGGCGAGGATCGCCAGCAGCACGCTCTGGCCGATGTAGCGGTCCAGTTTAACCACGGGCCACCTCCGCACGACGCGCGGCACGCTTGAGGCGCAGCGGCTCCCAGTACATCAAGCCGAGGCCGATCAGCAGGAACAGGGCATGGACCCACCAGATACCCAGCGAGAGGGGCAGCTTGCCCTTCTCCAGGGCGCCGCGCACGGAAATCAGCATTGTCAGATAGGCCATGTACAGGAGGATCGCCGGCAGCAGCTTGAGGAAGCGGCCCTGGCGAGGATTGACGCGCGACAGCGGCACGGCCAGCAGGGTCACCACGAACACCAGCAGCGGCAGCGACAGGCGCCACTGCAGCTCGGCACGCTCGCGCACGCCGTCATGACCGATCAGGTCGCGGGTCGGGATCGCCTCGCGTTCGGTCACCTCCTGGGCGACCTCAGGCTTGGGCAGCAGCACGCCGTAGGTGTCGTACTTGATCGCACGGTAGTCGGCCTGGCCGGGGTTGCCGTCGTAGCGGTAGCCGTTTTCCAGCACCAGGTAGCGGTTGCCGTCGGCCTGCACCTCCTGGTGGCCCTTTTCGGCGACCAGTACCGAAGGCGCGCGGTCCTTGGTCTTGTCCTGGTTGAAGCGTTTCTCGGAGATGAACACCCCGGCCAGGTTGACGCGGTCATCGGACAGCTGCTCGGTGTAGGTCACCCGCGAACCGTCGCGCAGGGTCTGGAAACGGCCCGGCACCAGGGTGTCGAACTCGGTCAGGGCGTCCTGCTGGGCGATGATCTTCTGCACCTGGGCCACGCCCAGGGGGGCCAGGCTCAGGCTCAGCCAGGCCACCAGCAGGGCGATCAACGCCGCCGGCGCCATGGTCATCGCCAGCAGGCGCTGCTGGCTCATGCCGGTCGCCGAGAGCACGGTCATCTCGCTTTCGAGATACAGCCGGCCATAGGCAAGCAGGATGCCGAGGAACAGCCCCAGCGGCAGGATCAGTTGCAGGAACCCCGGCAGGCGGAAGCCCATGATCATGAACAGCACGCTCGGGTCGAGCACGCCCTGGGCCGCCTGGGCCAGGTACTTGATGAAGCGCCCGCTCATGATGATCACCAGCAGCACGGCGCTGACGGCGCTCAAGGTCACCAGGACCTCGCGGGACAGATAACGAAAGACGATCAAACCAGACACTCCTGGGTTGTCAGGGGCTCAAAGCCAGACGAACGATGCGGGCAGCCAAGCCCCATGCCGGTTCGCCAAGGCGAACCTCCATGTAAAAGTGCGCGCATTATCCTGTGATTGACGGCGCCTGTCACTTGGCGGCGCATGACGCCGCATGTCGGGGTTGTCATGAAGGTCGCGGCAGGCTCAAACTGGCAGCTTTTCCGCAGGCCGGCAGAGGTCGCCGGGGCGGTTTTCCGGGCGCGTTCACAAGACAGCGCCAACTGACAGATCATTCGGGGACTCCAGACATGGAACTGGTTGTAAAAAGCGTAGCCGCTGTATCCGTCAAGACCGCCACCCTGGTCGTGCCGGTGGGCGAAAACCGCAAGCTCGGCGCCACGGCCAAGGCCGTGGACGATGCCAGCGGCGGTGCCATCAGCGCCCTGCTCAAGCGCGGCGACCTGGCCGGCAAGCCGGGCCAGACCCTGCTGCTGCACAGCGTGCCGGGCCTGAAGGCCGAGCGCGTGCTGCTGGTGGGCAGCGGCAAGGACGAAGCCCTCGGCGACCGCACCTGGCGCAAGCTGGCCGCCAGCGTCGCCGGCGTGCTCAAGGGCCTGGGCGGCAGCGACGCGACGCTGGCCCTGGACGACCTGGCCGTCAGCGGCCGTGACGGCCACTACGGCAAGTACCGCCTGCTGGCCGAAACCCTGCTCGACAGCAACTACCTGTTCGACCGCTACAAGAGCCAGAAGGCCGAACCGCGCGCCCTGAAGAAAATCACCCTGCTCACCGCCAAGGCCGGCCAGGCCGAGGTCGAGCGCGCCGTCAAGCACGCTACCGCCATCGCCACCGGCATGGCCTACACCCGCGACCTGGGCAACCTGCCGCCGAACGTCTGCCACCCAAGCTTCCTCGCCGAGCAGGCCAAGGACCTGGGCAAGGCGCACAAGGGCCTGAAGGTCGAGGTGCTGGACGAGAAGAAGATCAAGGACCTGGGCATGGGCGCGTTCTACGCCGTGGGCCAGGGCAGCGACCAGCCGCCACGGCTGATCGTGCTCAGCTACCAGGGCGCCAAGAAGAGCGAGAAGCCGTTCGTGCTGGTTGGCAAGGGCATCACCTTCGACACCGGCGGCATCAGCCTCAAGCCAGGTGCCGGCATGGACGAGATGAAGTACGACATGGGTGGTGCCGCCAGCGTGTTCGGCACCCTGCGCGCGGTGCTCGAGCTGCAGCTGCCGATCAACCTGGTGTGCCTGTTGGCCTGCGCCGAAAACATGCCGAGCGGCGGCGCCAGCCGCCCGGGCGACATCGTCACCACCATGAGCGGGCAGACCGTCGAGATCCTCAATACCGACGCCGAAGGGCGCCTGGTGTTGTGCGATGCACTGACCTACGCCGAGCGCTTCAAGCCGCAAGCCGTCATCGATATCGCCACCCTGACCGGCGCCTGCGTCGTTGCCCTGGGCGGCCACACTTCGGGCCTGATGGGCAATAACGACGAGCTGATCGGCCAACTGCTGGACGCCGGCAAGCGCGCTGACGACCGCGCCTGGCAACTGCCGTTGTTCGACGAGTACCAGGAGCAACTGGACAGCCCGTTCGCCGATATCGCCAACATCGGCGGGCCGAAAGGTGGCGCCATCACCGCTGGCTGCTTCCTGTCGCGCTTCACCAAGCAGTACCACTGGGCGCACCTGGACATCGCCGGTACCGCCTGGATCAGCGGTGGCAAGGACAAGGGCGCCTCGGGCCGCCCGGTACCGCTGCTCACCCAGTACCTGCTGGACCGCGCCGGCGCCTGATGGCGCCCCACCGCTGGCGCCCTCGCGCGCCGGCGGCGGGCACTGACCGACCATGAGCCAAGTCGACTTCTACATCTTGCCCACCGACGCCCTGTCGGCGCGGCTGGATTTCGCCTGCAAACTCTGTGAAAAGGCCTGGCGCCTCGGCCATCGGGTGTACCTGCATTGCCAGGACGAGGCGCAACGCAGCGAGCTCGACCTGCGCCTGTGGCAGTTCAAGGGCGAGGCCTTCGTGCCCCACGACCACGCCGAACAGTACCCGGACGCCATTGTCGCGCTGGGCATCGGCAGCGAGGCCGGCGAACACCGCGACCTGCTGATCAACCTGGGCGGCGATGTCCCCGCCTTCGTCGGCCAGTTCGCGCGGGTCGCCGAGATCGTCGTCGAGGAACCAGCCATCCGCCTGGCCGCCCGCGAGCGATTCCGTTTCTACCGCGAACAGGGCTATGCTCTGCAAGACCACCGCTTACAGCGACTTTGACGACGATGGACAAGCAGCTGAACTCCCTCACCCATTCCGCCCACCTGCTCGACGACCTCGAATCGATTCGCGAGCTGCTGGGTGACGCCAACCTGCAACCGCCCCTGCTGACCGAGACGGTCGAGCAGATTCCATTGCTGCTCGACGAACCCACCGGCGCCCCGGCGCCGGTCGCCGAGCCGGCATCTGCGCCCGCCCCCGAAGACGATGCCCAGACCCGCCGCCAGGACACCCTGCTGCACCTGGACGCCGAACTGCGCACCGCCGCCCAGCAGATCATGCAGGACGTGATCAACGACTTCACCCCGCATATCGAGACCGAGATCAAGCGCCGCCTCGATGCGCGCCTGGAGCGCCTGCTCAAGCGTTCCGAGTGATCCCGTTCGCCAGCAAGGCGGGCTCCTACGCACGATCCCCTGTAGGAGCCCGCCTTGCTGGCGAAATCGCTCATCCCCTCCCCTGTCGCCTGCGGCCTCCACGTTGGTTATACTTCCCGGCTTTCCCGAATTAATGCCTAAGGGTCCCGCCGCGCATGGATAAGACCTACCAGCCGCACGCCATCGAAACTTCCTGGTACAACACCTGGGAGTCCGAGAACTATTTCGCCCCACAAGGTGCAGGCGAGTCCTACACCATCATGATCCCGCCGCCGAACGTCACCGGCAGCCTGCACATGGGCCACGGTTTCAACAACGCGATCATGGACGCCCTGATCCGTTTCCGCCGCATGCAGGGTCGCGACACCCTGTGGCAGCCAGGCACCGACCACGCCGGTATCGCCACCCAGATGCTGGTGGAGCGCCAGCTCGAGGCCAAGGGCCAGAATCGCCACGACCTGGGCCGCGACAAGTTCCTGGAAAAGGTCTGGGAATGGAAGGATCAGTCGGGTGGCAACATCAGCCGCCAGATCCGCCGCCTGGGCTCGTCGGTGGACTGGAGCCGCGAGCGCTTCACCATGGACGACGGCCTGTCCGAAGCGGTCAAGGAAGCCTTCGTGCGCCTGCACGAGGACGGCCTGATCTACCGCGGCAAGCGCCTGGTCAACTGGGACACCAAGCTGCACACGGCGATCTCCGACCTCGAAGTGGAAAACCACGACGAGAAAGGCCACCTGTGGAACCTGCGCTACCCGCTGGCCGATGGCGCCAAGACCGCCGAAGGCAAGGACCACCTGGTGGTCGCCACCACCCGTCCGGAAACCCTGCTCGGTGACGTCGCCGTCGCCGTCAACCCGACCGACGCGCGCTACCAGGCACTGATCGGCAAGTTCGTCGAACTGCCGCTGGTCGGCCGCCGCATCCCGATCATCGCCGACGACTACTGCGATCCGGAATTCGGCACCGGCTGCGTGAAGATCACCCCGGCCCACGACTTCAACGACTACGAAGTCGGCAAACGCCACCACCTGCCGCTGCTGAACATCTTCGACAAGAACGCCACCGTGCTGGCCGCGGTCCAGGCGTTCAACCTCGACGGCAGTGTCAACGAGCAGCTCGACACCTCGCTGCCGGCCCAATACGCCGGCCTCGACCGCTTCGTCGCGCGCAAGCAGATGGTCGCCGACCTCGACGCCCAAGGCCTGCTGGTGAGCATCGACGACCACGCCCTGAAGGTGCCCAAGGGCGACCGCTCCGGCACCGTCATCGAGCCGTGGCTGACCGACCAGTGGTACGTCTCTACCAAGCCGCTGGCCGAGCCTGCCATTGCCGCCGTGGAAGACGGCCGCATCCAGTTCGTGCCCAAGCAGTACGAGAACATGTATTTCTCCTGGATGCGCGACATCCAGGACTGGTGCATCAGCCGCCAGCTGTGGTGGGGCCACCGCATCCCGGCCTGGTACGACGAGGCCGGCCAGGTCTATGTCGGCCGCGACGAGGCCGAAGTGCGCGCCAAGCACAACCTGGGCGCCGACGTAGCGCTGCGCCAGGACGACGACGTACTCGACACCTGGTTCAGCTCGGGCCTGTGGACCTTCTCCACCCTGGGCTGGCCGGAGCAGACCGAGTTCCTGAAGAAATTCCACAGCACCGACGTGCTGGTGACCGGCTTCGACATCATCTTCTTCTGGGTTGCGCGCATGATCATGCTGACCATGCACCTGATCAAGAACGAGGACGGCACCCCGCAGGTCCCGTTCAAGACCGTGTACGTGCATGGCCTGGTGCGCGACGGCCAGGGCCAGAAGATGTCCAAGTCCAAGGGCAACGTGCTGGACCCGCTGGACATCGTCGACGGCATCACCCTCGACGCCCTGCTGGAAAAACGCACCAGCGGCATGATGCAGCCCAAGCTTGCCGAGAAGATCGCCAAGCAGACCAAGGCCGAGTTCCCCGAAGGTATCGCCAGCTACGGCACCGACGCCCTGCGCTTCACCTTCTGCTCGCTGGCCTCCACCGGCCGTGACATCAAGTTCGACATGGGCCGCGTCGAAGGCTACCGCAACTTCTGCAACAAGATCTGGAACGCCGCCCGCTACGTGCTGGACAAGGGCGAGGACTGCGGCCAGAACGGCGAGGCCTACGAGCTGTCGCTGGCCGACCGCTGGATCATCTCGCAGTTGCAGCGCACCGAAGCCGAAGTCACCCGCCAGCTCGAGCAGTTCCGCTTCGACCTGGCCAGCCAGGCGCTGTACGAGTTCATCTGGAACCAGTACTGCGACTGGTACCTGGAGTTGTCCAAGCCAGTGCTGTGGGACGAAAACGCCCCGGTCGAGCGCGCCCGCGGCACCCGTCGCACCCTGGTGCGCGTGCTGGAAGTGGCCCTGCGCCTGGCCCACCCGTTCATGCCGTTCATCACCGAAGAGATCTGGCAGCGCATCGCGCCGCTGGCCGGCATCGACGGCAAGACCATCATGCTGCAGCCGTGGCCGGTAGCCGTCGAGGCGCGCATCGACGCCGCCGCCGAGGGCGATATCGAGTGGCTCAAGGAACTGATGGTCGGCCTGCGCAACATCCGCGCCGAGATGAACATCGGCCCAGGCAAGCCGTTGCCGCTGTTCCTGAAGAACGCCAACGCCGACGACCAGCGTCGCCTGCAGGAAAACGAAGCCCTGCTCAAGAAGCTGGCCAAGGTCGAGTCGTTCACCGTGCTGAGCGAACAGGACGAAGCACCGCTGTCGGCCACCGCCCTGGTGGGTGACCTGCAAGTGCTGGTACCCATGGCCGGCCTGATCGACAAGGACGCCGAACTGGCGCGCCTGAGCAAGGAGATCCAGCGCCTGCAAGGTGAAGTCCAGCGCGTCGGCGGCAAGCTGTCCAACGCCGCCTTCGTCGACAAGGCCCCGCCGGCGGTCATCGAGAAGGAACGCGCCAAGCTGGCCGAGTCGGAGCAGGCCCTGGCCAACTTCACCGAGCAGCACGCGCGGATTGCAGCGCTGTAACAACCTGATAGACCGCTGGGGCCGCGTTGCGGCCCTTTCGCGACACAAGGCCGCTCCTACAGGGACGGCGCCCGATCGAGAGGCGCCGCTATCCTGTAGGAGCGGCCTTGTGTCGCGAAAGGGCTGCAAAGCAGCCCCAGGGCCTGCAACACCGGATCCGACCATGACCGACAAACCTACCCTGCACCCACGCAACCGCCACCAGGGCCGCTACGATTTCCCGGCGCTGATCAAGGCCCACCCGGACCTCGCCCGCTTCACCATCACCAACCCCCACGGCAAGCCCAGCATCGACTTCGCCAACCCCGAGGCCGTACGGGTGTTCAACCGCGCCCTGCTCAAGGCCCAGTACGGTATCCAGCACTGGGACATCCCCGCCGACTACCTGTGCCCGCCGATCCCTGGCCGCGCCGACTACATTCACGTGCTGGCCGACCTGCTGGCCGAGGACAATCGCGGCGAAATCCCTCGCGGCCCCCAGGTGCGCGCGCTGGATGTAGGCGTCGGCGCCAACTGCATCTACCCGCTGCTTGGCCACGGTGACTACCGCTGGCGCTTCCTCGGCTCGGACATCGACAGCGTCGCCCTGGCCTCGGCCAAGGCCATCGTCCAGGCCAACAAGCTCGACAAGGCCATTGGCCTGCGCCTGCAGCCTGAGCGCAAGCACATCCTCAGTGGCCTGCTGCAGGCCGACGAGCGCTTCGACGTCACCCTGTGCAACCCGCCCTTCCACGCCTCGCGCGAGGAAGCCACCCGCGGCAGCCAGCGCAAATGGAAGAACCTCGGCAAGCAGGACCCCAAGCGCAAGCTGCCGGTGCTGAATTTCGGTGGGCAGAACAATGAACTGTGGTGCGAAGGCGGCGAGATCCGCTTCGTCAGCCAACTGGTCGCCGAAAGCGTGCAATACGCCGCGCAGGTGCTGTGGTTCACCAGCCTGGTATCCAAGGCCAGCAACCTGCCGGGCATCGAGGCGGCCTTGAAGAAGGCCGGGGTGAAAGCCCTGCGCATCGTCGAGATGGGCCAGGGGCAGAAGCAGAGCCGTATGGTCGCCTGGAGCTTCCAGGACGACGCGGCGCGCCAGCAATGGCATGCCTTGGGTAAATCGCGGGCATGAAAAAACCGCGCCCGGGCAAGCCGGGCGCGGTTTCGTCAAATCAACAATTACTTGTTGATCGAGTCGGTCAGCACTTTGGCTGGAACGAACTTGACGACTTTCTTGGCAGCGATTTCGATGGCGGCGCCAGTCGAAGGGTTGCGGCCGGTGCGGGCAGGACGCTCGGTGACTTTCAGTTTGCCGATGCCTGGCAGGGTGATTTCGGCGCCGTTTTCCAGTTGGTCGGCAACGATCTGGCCCAGTTGCTCCAGAGCAGCACGCGCGGTGGTTTTCGGCGCGTCGATGGATTCAGCGATATCGGCAATCAGTTGGTCTTTGGTCAGTGCCATGGTGGTGTTCCTTCCCTATCAAATCAGAGGTTGTGCAGCGTGCTTGTCGGTGGTCGGGCCAGCCCGGGACATTCCAGAGGCCGCGTCGATCGCGTATGTAGATACGCAAATCGGCGTTTGGTTCGACACCCCGCAAGCGATCTGCCAGCAATGCGCCACCCAAGGGGCGCAAGACCGCGCAAAGCTACCACAGGAATCGATAAATATCCGCTCTCGACACTGATTTTGTGCAGGTTTTTCGGGGGTTTCGGAAAAAACCGCAGAAAATTGAACAAAAAACGAACAACTGGCATTTACGCCAACATCTGGCCACTGCACCGCACTCCCCCTGAGGTAAACTTAACGCCTTTTGCAGCGCGGCCCCATGCCGCCCTTTACCCCGAGAATTCCATGCCAATCCGTCATTGCATCGTTCACCTGATCGACAAGAAGCCCGATGGCAGCCCCGCCGTACTGCATGCCCGCGACAGCGAACTGGCAGCCTCCGACGCCATCGAAAACCTGCTGGCCGACCTCAACGACAGCTACAACGCCAAACAGGGCAAGGCCTGGGGCTTTTTCCACGGCGAGTCTGGTGCCTACCCGTTCAGTGGCTGGCTCAAGCAGTACCAGGACGGGGAAAAGGACTTCGCCAGCTTCAGCCGTATCGCCGTCGAGCACCTGCAGAAGCTGATGGAAGAATCCAACCTCTCCACTGGCGGGCACGTGCTGTTCGCCCACTACCAGCAAGGCATGACCGAGTACCTGGCCATCGCCCTGCTGCACCACAGCGAAGGCGTGGCGGTGAACGCCGAGCTGGACGTGACCCCATCACGCCACCTGGACCTGGGCCAGTTGCACCTGGCGGCGCGGGTCAACCTGTCGGAGTGGAAGAACAACCAGCATTCCAAGCAGTACATCTCGTTCATCAAGGGCAAGAACGGCAAGAAGGTCTCGGACTACTTCCGCGACTTCATCGGCTGCCAGGAGGGCGTCGACGGCCCGGGCGAGACCCGCACCCTGCTCAAGGCGTTCAGCGATTTCGTCGAAAAGGAAGACCTGCCCGAAGAAGCTGCGCGGGAGAAGACCCAGACCCTGGTCGACTACGCCACCACACAGACCAAGCTGGGCGAGCCGATGGCGCTGGAGGAGCTCTCCAGCCTGATCGACGAGGACCGTCCCGAGGCGTTCTTCGACCACATTCGCAACAGCGACTATGGCCTGTCGCCGGAGATCCCGGCCGACAAGCGCACCCTCAACCAGTTCCGCCGCTTCACCGGGCGCGCCGAAGGCCTGTCGATCAGTTTCGAGGCACATTTGCTGGGTTCGAAGGTCGAGTATGACGAAGCAGCCGGGACGCTGGTGATCAAGGGCTTGCCGACCCAACTGATCGACCAGCTGAAGCGGCGCAAGGACTGAGATCGCCGGGGGCGCGTTGCGCCCCTATCGCGACACAAGGCCGCGCCCACAGGGAAACGCGATCATCTGTAGGAGCGGCCTTGTGTCGCGAAAGGGCTGCAAAGCAGCCCCAGTGATCTCAAGTAGATCGCCGTTTTTAAGACTTTCCCCATTCCCTGTAGTCCATTTCCCAAACATACTTCCAAGCCCTTTCAAGCCATTGCGGTGCTCTGGGTTGGCCTCTAGTCTCGGGCTGTCGCTGCACAATCAGCGATCGGCTTTGACAGGCCGCTGAGAACCTTCCGCATGGCTTTCGCTCTATGGCGGCTGTGCGTGGGGCACCTCGTGTGCGCCGGGTCAGGTTCTCTCACCGGTCTGTCAACCCACGTATAGCTGCCACCCACTTGTTTGACAGCAGTTGGTAGTGGCCCTTCTGAGAGAGCCAAGCCAATGCTGAAGATTGTCCCCGATCCACCCCACAACCCTCATTCCCTCGAAGACACCCTCATCCAGGCCACCGAGTACGCCCTGTGCGCCTTGACCGTGGCCCATCAGGCCGTGCAGCTCAAACCCAGGTCGCCGGCCGCCGTGCTGATGATGGCGTCGATGCATGAAATGGAGTCACTGCGTGTGTTGCTCGAAGCGGCATTGATCCAGGTACAAATGCCAGCGCAGGCGCCGACGTTGCATTAAGCCCAATCGCGGGGCAAGCGCCCGCACAGGCAGCAACCATTTCAGGGAGAGCAGCCATGAGCACAGACAACACCCCCACCACCGCTGGCAAGACCAAGTTCTACCAAGGCGAAGGCATGACCGACCCGCTGTTCTGCATCGAGCCCGGCATCCCCTGCCAGCACGCCCGCGACCAGGCCTCGGAGCTGATGGGCTGCGTACGCGACCTGACCATCACCGGGATCATGGAGGAAAAGCCCCAACTGCTCTGGGCATCGTATTACCTGAGCGCGCTGGCCAAGGCGCTGATGGATGATGCCGAGCTCGGCATGAAGCACTAGAAACCTCGCGGGACAAGGCGGCGCCGCAGGTCTGCACGGTCACCTGTCATGGGGTCGTGGCGAGCGTGACGACACCACCGGTGTAGGAGGCCACCAACGCCTCCTTCGCCGCCTTGCGCAGCTTCTTCACCAACCGCTCCTGGCGCAGCGCCTCGCCCTTGTCGGGCCACTGCTCCACATACACCAGCGCCTGCGCCGGGCTGGTCTTGAAATACCGCGCCCCCTGCCCCTTCTGGTGCTTGGCGAAGCGCCGCTGCGGATCGTCGCTGATGCCGCAGTACAGCGAGCCGTTGGCGGCACGCACCAGGTAGACGTACCAGGGTTTGCAGTCGGGGGAAGGCGCTGATTCGCTCACGGCTCGGTTCGGTGCAACGGAAGAAGGTCGCCAGCTTAACGCCTCAGCGCGCCTGCTGGAATGCGCGAAGCCCCTTGAACGCCTGCTGGCGCACCTTGTTCTGCAGCATCGGCGTCCAGCCCAGCAGCACGCCCGGCATGCCCAGTGCCTGGCGCGACCAGCGCCACAGGTCGAAGGTATCGTCGTGCTGGCAGATCAGCCCGTCGCGAATCACGAAGCGTGCCTGGATATCGTTGACCACCACCCGCCCGGTCTGGCTGAACAGGTAGGTGGCCACCCAGTGCGCGCCATCGCTGCGCACGTCGTCGAAAGTCAGGGTGAAGTCCTTGGCGCGGGTAGTGAGCATCCGCCACATGTCACCCGCGTCGCGCCCGCGCAAAGTGCCGAAGACCGGGTCGCTGAAGACGATGTCTTCGCTGTAGCAGGCCACCATGGCCTCGGCGTCCAGGCGCTGGAAGGCCTGGTAGAAACGGGTGATCAGGGCGCTGTTGGCATCGCTCATGGACTGTTCCTGCGCAAGGTGCGAAACCCGCAAGATACTGCCTGGATGCCCGCAACACCATGCTCATTCGCCGCGTGAATGACGATCGCGGCACAAGCCCGCGGCCTAGACGCGCTCGCTGCCGACCTGCACATGCAGCGCCCGCCCGGCGCCCAGCCCGAATACGATCGCGCCGATACCCAGCACCGCGAAGATCCAGCCCACCGCGCTCCAGCCTGCGGTCAGATCATGCACCAGCCCCACCGCGAACGGCCCCATGGACGCCAGGGTGTAGCCGACCCCCTGGGCCATGCTCGACAGGTTGGCGGCCACGTGTGCGTCCTTGGAGCGCAGCACGATCAGGGTCAATGCCAGGGCAAAGGTGCCGCCCTGCCCCAGCCCGAGCAGAATCGCCCAGCCCCACAGGCCCTCGATCGGCGCATACAGGCAGCCGAACAACCCGGCCAGGGTCACCAGCATCACGATCACGATGGCCAGCCGCTGGTCCTTGCCGCGCGTTGCCAACCAAGGCGCGCTCAAGGCACTGACCAATTGCACGATCACCGACCCCGACAGCACCAGCCCTGCCTCGGTCGGGCTCAGGCCTCGGCCGATAAGGATCGACGGCAGCCAGCCGAAGACGATGTAGGCCAGCGACGACTGCAACCCCATGTACAGGGTGACCTGCCAGGCCAGCGGGTCGCGCCACAGCCCACGCACCCGGTAGGCGGCCTTGTGCAGCCCGTGGCCCTGGCGCGCCTGGGGCAGCCACACCAGCATCGCCAGCAGGGCCGGCAGCAGCCAGAAGCCCAGGCCGATGGCCCAGCTGTCGTCGAAGTGCCGGGTCAAGGGCACGGTGGCGCCGGCGGCCATGGCCGCGCCCAGGCACAGCGCCATGGTGTAGACCCCGGTCAGGGTGCCGGCGTGCTGCGGGAAGTCGCGCTTGACGATGCCGGGCAGCAGCACGCCGATGATGCCGATGCTGGCCCCGGCCATCAGGCTGCCGAGGAACACCCCGGCGCTACCCAGCGCGCTGCGCACCAGGATGCCCAGGGCCAGCGTCAGGAGGATGCCGAGGATCACCCGCTCGCTGCCGAAACGCCGCGCCAGGATCGGCGCCAACGGTGCGAAAAGCCCCAGGCACAACACTGGCAGGGTGGTCAGCAGGCCTGCTTGCGAGGCATTCAGGCCTAGGCCTGCGCTGACCTGGCCGAGCACGGGCGCCATGCTCGACAGTGCCGGGCGCAGGTTCAGCGCCACCAGCACCAGCCCCAGCAACAGCAACCAGGGCCGGCGCAGCAACACGGGTTGCTGCTGGACCTGCTCGTCGTCGGCTTCGGCGTCGATCAACAGCTCTTCAAGTTCCGCCTCGCGTTGGGCGGTGTCGTGGTTCGCTCGTTCGGCCATGGCCTTCTCGCTGTCAGGATTCGATGAGGGTCCGGCTCAGGTGCTTGGCCCGTTGCGGATCACGTTGTTCGAGGGCGTCGACGATCTCTGCGTGCAGGTCGAACACGGCCTGGCAGCGGGGGACGGTGGACATGTTGTGTTGCAGGGCCGCGGCCACCACGCCGGAGAAATAGCGGTAGAGCTCGCTCAGGGCGGGGTTGTGGGCGGCGTCGACCAGCAGCTGGTGAAACTGGATGTCGCAGGCGACGTAGGCGGGGATATCGCTGTGAAAATGCGCGGCGCTGTGTTGCAGGGCTTCGCGCAGTTGCTGCAGGTCGTGCTCGGTGCGGCGCATGGCGGCCAGGCCGATGGCTTCGGCCTCGAGGATGTGGCGGGTTTCGCGGGCGTGTTCGACGGTGCAGCGGGACATGGCCTGGACGGCTTGCAGCGGGTCGGAGACGGTACGCAGGTAGCTGCCGTCGCCCTGGCGGATTTCCACCAGGCCGCTGAAGGCCAGGACGCGCATGGCTTCGCGCACGGTGTTGCGGCTGATGCCCAGGTCGCTGGCCAGCTCGGGTTCGGTGGGCAGGCGTTGGCCTATCGACCAGGAGCCCCTGGCGATGCGGTCGCGGAGCTGGTCTACGGCTTGTTCTACCAGGGAGCGTTTGGTTAGCTGGGACACTTAGCGGGAACGTCCGGTCATCGGATGAATTTTTGGGACGATAGCGGGTTGGTGGGGGGATGCAGGGGCGGGTTCGGGTTCGGGTTCGGGTTCGGGTTCGGGTTCGGGTTCGGGTTCGGGTTCGGGTTCGGTAGTGATGGTTTTGATTTTTGTATGCGCATTCGTAGATGATGTCGACATTCAGTCACCTTTTCGCCCTTACGGCGACCTACTTTTGCACGCGGGCAAAAGTAGGCAAAAACCGCTGGCTCCATTCATCCGGCCCCTACGCTGCGCTCCGGGGTTCCCTCGCTCCGTTCTTGCTCCCGTGGGTACCGCGCTGTAGGGCCCATCCTGGGCCCCAGCGCTCGACGGCCATCCATGGCCGTCGCCCCACTACGCAAGAACTCCACTCGGCCTCCTGAAGTCGCAATTGGCGGCGCCTGATCTATCGCGCACTTAGAAGCAAAATCAAGAGCAGATCAAGAGCAGATCAAGAGCAGATATTTTTGGTTTGTTAGTTGGGAATGTGTTGTTTGTTCCGACGCCATCGTGGGGCAAGCCCACTCCCACGCTTGGCCACTTTATCGGCTTGGCGTGGGAGCGGGCCCCGCAATGCGATCCAGAGTTCCCAGTGATTCAACTAGCGACTAGCTGCGCCAGTGCAGGCGCCGCTCCTAACTTCGCGACTTCAGGAGGCCGAACGCAGGTCTTGCGTAGGGAGGTGACGGGCATGGATGCCCGTCAAGCGCTGGGGCCCAGGATGGGCCCTGCAGCGCGGCCCTCCCGGGAGCAAGGCCGGAGTGAGGGAACCCCGGAGCGAAGCGTAGGGGCCGGATGAATGGAGCGAGGATTTTTTGGTGACTTTTTGATCCTTCAAAAAGTTACCCGCCGTAAGGGCGGAAAGGTGACTATGCGTCGACATCACAAATGAATGCGCATACAACTACCAAAACCCACACCAACAACAACAACAACAACAACAACAACAACAACAACAACAACAACAACAACAACAACAACAACAAGGGGCGAATCAGGAGTTATACAGCCACTCCCAACCCGCCCCCGTCAAAACCCCAGAATTAATTCAACGCATCAAGCAACGCCCGATTCATCTCCGGCGTTCCAATGGTAATCCGCAGGAACTGCGCAATCCGCTCCTGCTTGAAGTGCCGCACAATCACCCCTTGCTCCCGCAACCGCGCCGCGATCCCCGCAGCATCCTGCTCGGGATGCCGAGCAAAGATGAAGTTCGCCGCCGAAGGCAACACCTCGAACCCCCGCGCCAGCAACTCGGCCACCAGCCCCTCCCGGCTATCGATGACCTTGCGGCAAGTCTCATCAAAATAAGCCCGGTCCTCGAACGCCACCGCCGCCCCGACAATCGCCATGCGATCCAACGGGTAGGAGTTGAAGCTGTTCTTGATCCGCTCCAACGCCTCGATCAAGTCAGGGTGGCCAACCGCCAAGCCCACCCGCAGCCCCGCCAACGAACGCGACTTGGACAAGGTCTGGGTCACCAGCAGGTTGTCATAGCGATCGACCAGGCTGATAGCCGTCTCACCACCAAAATCGATGTAGGCCTCATCGACCACCACCACCGAATCCCGGTTGGCCTGCAACAACTGCTCGACCGCTTCCAGCGCCAGCAGGCAACCGGTCGGCGCATTGGGGTTGGGGAAAATGATCCCGGCATTGGGCTTGCTGTAGTCCGAAACCCGGATCTGGAACTGCTCATCCAGCGCCACCTGCTCGAAGCCAATGCCATACAGGCCGCAATACACCGGGTAGAAGCTGTAGCTCACGTCCGGGAACAGCAGCGGCCCCCGGTCATGCTGGAACAGGCCATGGAAGATGTGCGCCAGCACCTCGTCCGAGCCATTACCAACGAACACCTGCGCCGGCGTCACGCGGTAATACTCGGCCACCGCCTGCTTGAGCCGATCACCGTTCGGGTCCGGGTACAGCCGCAGGTTGTCGTTCAGCTCGCCACGCATCGCCTCCAGCGCCTTGGGCGACGGGCCATAGGGGTTCTCGTTGGTGTTGAGCTTGACCAAGCGCGCCAACTTGGGCTGCTCGCCCGGCACGTAAGGCACCAGGTCCTTGACGAAGGGGCTCCAGAAACGACTCATGCTCAGTTCCCCTTCTCGTTGAGGATGCGGTATTCGGCGCTGCGCGCGTGGGCGGTCAGCGATTCGCCACGAGCCAGCACCGAAGCGGTGTGGCCCAGCTCGGAGGCGCCCTGCTCGGAGCAGAAGATGATCGACGAACGCTTCTGGAAGTCATACACGCCCAGCGGCGACGAGAACCGCGCAGTACCCGAGGTCGGCAACACGTGGTTGGGGCCGGCGCAGTAGTCGCCCAGCGCCTCGCTGGTGTGGCGGCCCATGAAGATCGCGCCGGCGTGGCGAATCTGCGCCAGCCAGGCCTGTGGATCGGCCACCGACAGCTCCAGGTGCTCAGGCGCGATGCGGTTGGCCACCTCGATGGCCTGCTGCATGTCACGCACCTGGATCAGCGCGCCACGGCCATTGATCGACTTCTCGATGATCTCGGCACGCTCCATGCTCGGCAGCAACTTGTCGATGCTGGCGGCGACACGGTCGAGGAACGCGGCGTCCGGGCTGACCAGGATCGCCTGGGCATCCTCGTCGTGCTCGGCCTGGGAGAACAGGTCCATGGCGATCCAGTCCGGATCGGTCTGGCCGTCGCAGACCACGAGGATTTCCGACGGGCCGGCGATCATGTCGATGCCGACCTGGCCAAACACATGGCGCTTGGCGGTAGCCACGTAGATATTGCCCGGGCCGACGATCTTGTCCACCTGCGGCACGCTCTCGGTGCCGTAGGCCAAGGCGGCGACGGCCTGGGCCCCGCCCACGGTGAAGACCCGGTCGACACCGGCGATGCAGGCGGCCGCCAGCACCAGCTCGTTGACCTCGCCACGCGGGGTCGGCACCACCATCACCACCTCGCCGACACCAGCGACCTTGGCCGGAATGGCGTTCATCAGCACCGACGACGGGTACGACGCCTTGCCGCCCGGCACATACAGCCCGGCGCGGTCCAGTGGGGTGACCTTCTGCCCGAGCACGGTGCCGTCGGCCTCGGTGTACTGCCAGGAGTCCTGCTTCTGCCGCTCATGGTAGATACGCACGCGGTTGGCGGCTTTCTCCAGGGCTTCGCGCTGGGTCGGGGTGATGCGGGTCAGGGCCAGTTCCAGGCGCTCGCGATCGAGGATCAGGTCGTCGATCGACTGGGCCTCAACGCCATCGAAACGCTGGGTGAACTCCACCAGCGCCGCGTCGCCGCGCTCGCGCACGGCCTTGATGATGTCGAGCACGCGCTGGTTGACCGCGTCATCGGACACACTTTCCCAGCTCAGCAGATGATCCAGATGTCGGGCGAAATCCTGGTCAGCGGCGTTGAGACGGGCAATTGCAGTGGACACGGTCATGGCGAGGGCCTCGTTGTTAGCGGATGTTCAGGCGCCCTAAAGCTACCACTCCATCCGCGCGGGCACCTGAGAAAGAAGGCTATGACGCGGATAGACGGGCGCGACAGCAAAGGTCGCGCGCAGTAGTCAGCCGCGGTGTCGCGATTCGACAGCGTTGCGCAGGGTGTCGATCAGGCTCTGGATACGGGCGTGCTGCATCTTCATGGAGGCCTTGTTGACCACCAGGCGCGAGCTGATCGTGGCGATCAGTTCCTGTGGCTCCAGGCCATTGGCGCGCAGGGTGTTGCCGGTGTCGACCACGTCGATGATCTTGTCGGCGAGGTTGATCAACGGGGCCAGCTCCATGGAGCCGTACAACTTGATGATGTCGACCTGGCGGCCCTGCTCGGCGTAGTAGCGCTTGGCTACGTTGACGAACTTGGTGGCCACGCGCAGGCGGCCCTTGGGTTCAGGGGCACCGGTGACGCCGGCGGTCATCAGCTTGCATTGGGCGATCTGCAGGTCCAGGGGCTCGTACAGGCCCTGGCCGCCGTATTCCATCAGCACGTCCTTGCCGGCCACCCCGAGGTCGGCGGCACCATGCTCGACATAGGTCGGCACGTCGGTGGCACGCACGATGAGCAGGCGTACGTCATCCTGCGTGGTGGGGATGATCAGCTTGCGGCTCTTGTCCGGATTCTCGGTCGGGACGATACCGGCTTCGGCCAGCAACGGCAGGGTATCGTCGAGAATGCGGCCCTTGGATAGCGCGATGGTCAACATGGGAACGTCGGTCCTTAAGCAGCTATAGCCAGCCGGGCACAGCCCGGCTGTATAAAATTCGGGGCGCTTCCCTGCGCCGTACAGACTAGCCCGGTACGCGACGGATCTTCGCGCCCAGCATCTGCAGTTTTTCCTCGATGCACTCGTAACCACGGTCGATGTGGTAGATGCGGTCGATCAAGGTGTCGCCTTCGGCGACCAGCGCCGACAGCACCAGGCTGGCGGACGCACGCAGGTCGGTGGCCATCACCGGGGCGCCCTTGAGCTTGCTGACGCCGGTGACGATGGCGGTGTTGCCTTCGACCTGGATCTGCGCGCCCATGCGATGCATCTCGTAGACGTGCATGAAGCGGTTCTCGAAGATGGTCTCGATCACCGCACCAGTGCCCTCACCGATGGCATTGAGCGAGATGAACTGCGCCTGCATGTCGGTGGGGAACGCCGGGTACGGCGCGGTGCGCAGGTTGACAGCCTTCGGCCGCTTGCCGTGCATGTCCAGCTCGATCCAGTCCTCGCCGGTGGTGATGTCGGCGCCAGCTTCCTTGAGCTTCTCAAGGACGGCTTCGAGGATGGTCGGATCGGTGTCCTTGACCTTGACGCGACCACCGGTCACGGCAGCGGCAACCAGGTAGGTGCCGGTCTCGATACGGTCGGGCATGACGCGATAGTTGGCCGAGTGCAGGCGCTCGACGCCATCGATGGTGATGGTGTCGGTGCCAGCGCCCTGGATCTTGCCACCCATGGCGTTGATGAAATTGGCCAGGTCGACCACTTCCGGTTCGCGGGCAGCGTTCTGCAGCACGCTGCGGCCCTTGGCCAGGGCCGCGGCCATCATGATGTTCTCGGTACCGGTAACGCTGACGGTGTCGAAGAAGAAGTGCGCGCCGCGCAGGCCGCCTTCAGGCGCCTTGGCCTTGATGTAGCCACCTTCGACTTCGATCTTCGCACCCATGGCTTCCAGGCCGCGGATGTGCAGGTCGACCGGGCGCGAGCCAATGGCGCAACCGCCGGGCAGGGCCACTTCGGCCTCGCCGAAACGGGCGACCATCGGGCCAAGCACCAGGATCGAGGCGCGCATGGTCTTGACCAGCTCGTATGGCGCGACCAGGGTCTTGATGGTGCGCGGGTCGATTTCCACCGCGAGCTTCTCGTCGATCACAGGCTCGATGCCCATGCGACCGAACAGCTCGATCATGGTGGTGATGTCGTGCAGGTGCGGCAGGTTGCCGACCGTGACCGGGCCATCGGCCAGCAGGGTAGCCGAGAGAATCGGCAGGGCTGCGTTCTTCGCGCCGGAAATGCGGATCTCGCCGTCGAGGCGTGCACCGCCAGTGATAATCAGTTTGTCCATTCGTGTCTCGCCGCCAAGTTGGCTCAGGTGCGCTCAGCCCAGGCTGCGCTGCTGAAGAATTTCATGGTTACCGCGTGGATGCTGCCGTTGGCGATCCATGGATTGAGGTGAGCATAGATCGCCTGCTGACGCTTGACCGGGCTCTGGCCCGCCAGCTCGTCGCTGATCACGTTCAACTGGAAGTTGCAGCCTTCGCCTTCAACTTCGACCCGGGTTCCCGGCATTTTTTCTTCCAGAAAGCTTTTAACTTCTACGGCCTGCATGCTCAACCTCGATCGGCGCCCAACGCGCGCGGGTCGGCCATCATACAAAAAAGCCCCTCGCCTGCGAAGCCCATGCGCGGGCTCGCTGACCGAGGGGCCTCCACCTGGCGCCAGGCCATCAGCCTGCCAGTACTTCGTCGAGGTCGTAGACCTCGGCGATTTCCCGCATGTCGCTGGGCATGCCGCGCAGTTCCCAGGCCTTGCCGGCGGCCTGGGCGTCACGCATGAACGCCAGCAGCAGCGACAGGCCGACACTGCTGGACTTGACCACCGCCGTGCAATCGAGCACCAGGTGCGCCTCGCGGCTGGCGGCGATCAGTGCCTTGCCCTGCTTGCGCAGGGCCGGGCCGCTGCGGTAGTCCAGCACGCCGGCCAGGGCCAGGACCCCCGGCTCGGCCATGCTCACGGCGGCGTCGCTCATTTGACTTCCTTATCCGGCGAACTGTCGGCGGTTTGCTTGGCCTTGGCCACTTCGCCGGCCCAGCCGTCGATGGTCTTGTCCAGGTTGTTGCCGTTGCGCTGCATGGCGTCCTGGAACTGGTCGCGGAACAGCTTGCCGATGTTGATGCCGTTGACGATGACGTTGCGCACTTTCCACTGGCCATCGAGCTTCTGCATGGTGTACTGCACCGGGTAGACCGCGCCGTTGTTACCGGTGATCTTCATGCCGACGCTGGTGCGATCGCCGTCTTCGGCACGCGCCGGGTCGACGGTGATGCCCTGGTTGTCGTATTCCAGCAGGGCGTTGCCGTAGAACTGCATCAGGCTGCGCTTGAAGTTCTCCTGGAAGCGCTGCATCTGCTCAGGCGTGGCCTTGCGCGAATACTTGACGGTCATGATGCTCTTGGAGATGCCATCGGCATCGACCACCGGCCCAAGGTTGCTGTTCAGGGCGCTGTAGAACGCCTCCGGGTTGGCCTTGTACTGCGCCTTGTTGGCTTTCAGGTCGCTGAGCAACTGGCTGGTGGTGCCCTGGATCACATCACGGGCGGATTGCCCCGGCGCCGCCAGGGCCAGCAGGGGGAAGGCCGCCAGCAGGACCAGCAGGCCACGTCGCAGGATCGAAATCATGGAAACTCCTTAGTTAGCCGGTTGAGCTTCTTTGGGTTCCTTGCCCACCGAGTTGAGCAGGAACTTGCCGATCAGATCTTCCAGCACCAGCGCCGACTGGGTGTCGTGGATGGTGCTGCCATCCTTGAGCAACGCGTCTTCGCCGCCCACGCTGATGCCGATGTACTTCTCGCCCAGCAGGCCGGCAGTCAGGATCGAGGCAGTGGAGTCGGTCGGCAGGTTGTCGACGTTCTTGTCCAACTGCAGCGTTACCCGACCGGTATACGAGTCGCGGTCCAGATCGATGGCCGTGACCTTGCCGATGGTCACACCGGCCATGGTCACTTTAGCTCTGACCGTCAAACCGGCGATATTGTCGAAGTAGGCGTAAACTTTGTACGTGTCGCTGCTCGGGCTGGCCGACAGCCCGCTGACACGCAGGGCCAGCAGCAGCAGCGCCAGGATCCCGGCCAGGAGGAACAGGCCGACACCGATTTCCAGGGTGCGGTTTTGCATCAGAAATCTCCAAACATCAAGGCGGTCAGAATAAAGTCCAGACCCAGGACTGCCAGCGAGGCATAGACCACGGTCTTGGTAGTGGCACGGCTGATCCCTTCTGAGGTGGGCTCGCAGTCATACCCCTGGAATACGGCGATCCAGGTCACGACGAAGGCGAACACCAGGCTCTTGATCAAGCCATTGATCACGTCGTCGGCGAAAGAAACGCTGTTCTGCATATTGGCCCAGAACGAGCCTTCGTAGACGCCCAGCCAGTCCACGGCAACCCACGAGCCGCCCCAGATACCGACCACGCTGAAGATCAGCGCCAGCAACGGCAGCGAGATGAAGCCGGCCCACAGGCGCGGGGCAACGATGTACTTGAGCGGGTCGACGCCGATCATCTCGAGGCTGGACAGCTGCTCGGTGGATTTCATGTTGCCGATTTCGGCGGTCAACGCCGAGCCCGCGCGCCCGGCGAACAGCAAGGCGGTGACCACCGGCCCGAGCTCGCGCAGCAGGGTCAGGGCGACCATCTGCCCCACCGCCTGCTCCGAGCCATACTTGGTGAGGATGCTGTAGCCCTGCAGCGCCAGCACCATGCCGATGAACACACCGGACACGACGATGATCGCCAGCGACAGCACGCCGACCGAATACAGCTGCTTGACCAGCAGCTGGAAGCTGCCGCCGATGCCGCCACGGCCGATCAGCGCATGCCCGAGGAACAGGCACGAGCGCCCCAGCACGGCCAGCACGTCGATGGCCGAGCGGCCAAACAGGCGGATACGTTCGAGTAAGGATTTTCTGCGCATCAACGCGTCCCCAGCAGATCGGCGCGGTAGTCAGGCGCAGGGAAATGGAAAGGTACCGGACCGTCCGGGTCACCCTTCATGAACTGGCGGATGCGCGGGTTGTCCGAGCCCATCAGCTCGGCCGGCGTGCCCTGCCCCAGTACCTGGCCGTCGCCCACCACATAGATGTAGTCGGCGATGCTGGCGGTTTCCGCCAGGTCGTGGGAAACCACGATGCTGGTGATGCCCAGGGCGTCGTTGAGCAGCCGGATCAGGCGCACCAGCACCCCCATGGCGATCGGGTCCTGGCCGACGAACGGTTCGTCGTACATGAGGATCTGTGGGTCCAGGGCGATCGCCCGGGCCAGCGCCACGCGGCGTTTCATGCCGCCGGACAGTTCGTCGGGCATCAGGTCGATGGCGCCGCGCAGGCCCACGGCCTGCAGCTTCATGAGCACGATGTCGCGGATCATCTCGTCCGACAGCTGCGTATGCACGCGCAGCGGGAAGGCGACGTTCTCGAAGACATCGAGGTCGGTGAACAGCGCGCCGCTCTGGAACAGCACGCCCATCTGCTTGCGCGCATCGAACAGATCGCCCCGCGACAGCGCGGGCAGGTTCTGGCCATTGACCCAGACTTCGCCGCTGGCCGGGCGCAGCTGCGCGCCCATCAGGCGCAGCAGGGTGGTCTTGCCGCAGCCCGAAGGCCCCATGATGCCAGTGACCTTGCCGCGCGGAATACGAATGTCCACGTTGCTGAAAATGCTGCGCGAACCGCGCTTGAAGGTGACGCCCTTCAACTCGACCGCACAGGCGCTATCCACACTCATCTAGACTCCTTGCTAGTGCAGCCTCGCCTAGTTGACGCCGGCCTTCATCATGAAGGCACACGCGCCCGTGGCAGGCCGAATAGCGGCGAACTATAGCACCGCTGATAGGCCCGCCCCAAGGCCATCGCCTGACTCGTTCAGGGCACAGACAGGGTTGTGCGACAGGCATATGACATTCGATGGATGAGCGTTTCACACATTGCAGCTATAATCGCCGCCTTTTCATCAGGCATTGCGTTTCGACATGACCCAATCCAGCGAGCTGATCCAATCCGCCCAGCGCACCCTGCGCCTCGAACTCGAGGCCGTGGAGGCCCTGCTGGCCCGTATCGACGGCGACTTCGTCAAGGCTTGCGAACTGATCCTGGCCAGCAAGGGCCGGGTCGTGGTGGTTGGCATGGGCAAGTCGGGGCACATCGGCAACAAGATCGCCGCCACCCTGGCCAGCACCGGCACCCCGGCATTCTTCGTGCACCCGGCCGAGGCCAGCCATGGCGACATGGGCATGATCACCCGCGACGATGTCATTCTTGCCCTGTCCAATTCCGGCAGCACCGCCGAAATCGTCACCCTGCTGCCGCTGATCAAGCGCCTCGGCATCCAGATGATCAGCCTGACCGGCAATCCCGATTCGCCCCTGGCCCAGGCCGCCGAGGTCAACCTCGACGCCAGCGTCGCCCAGGAAGCCTGCCCGCTCAACCTGGCGCCCACCTCCTCGACCACCGCGGCGCTGGCACTGGGCGACGCCCTGGCCATCGCCCTGCTCGAGGCCCGCGGCTTCACCGCCGAGGACTTTGCCTTCTCGCACCCCGGGGGGGCCCTGGGCCGTCGCCTGTTGCTGAAGGTCGAAAACGTCATGCACGCCGGCGACGAACTGCCGGTGGTCAAGACCGGCACCCTGCTCAAGGACGCGCTGCTTGAAATGTCTCGCAAAGGTTTAGGCATGACCGTGGTCCTGGGCAATGACGGCAAGCTGGCCGGGGTGTTCACCGACGGCGACCTGCGCCGCAGCCTGGACCGCAACATCGACGTGCACAAGACCCTGATCGACGAGGTCATGACCGTGCACGGCAAGACCGCCCGCGCCGAGATGCTCGCCGCCGAGGCGCTGAAAATCATGGAAGACCACAAGATCAGCGCACTGGTGGTGGTCGATCAGGCGGACCGCCCGACCGGCGCCCTGAACATGCACGACCTGTTGCGCGCCGGAGTGATGTAAATGAACCAGGACCTGATGCAACGTGCCAAGGCCATCAAGCTGGCGGTGTTCGACGTCGACGGCGTGCTCACCGACGGGCGCCTGTACTTCCTCGAGGACGGCAGCGAGTTCAAGACCTTCAACACCCTCGACGGCCATGGCATCAAGATGCTCATGGCCGCGGGCGTGACCACGGCCATCATCAGCGGGCGCAAGACCCCGGTGGTCGAGCGACGGGCGAAGAACCTCGGCATCCCCCACCTGTTCCAGGGCCGCGAGGACAAACTGGTGGTGCTCGACGGCCTGCTCGCCGAACTCAATCTAAGCTATGAGCAGGTCGCCTACCTGGGCGACGACCTGCCCGACCTGCCGGTGATCCGCCGGGTGGGCCTGGGCATGGCCGTGCACAACGCCGCACCGTTCGTGCGCCAGCACGCCCACGGTGTCACGCAGGCCCGCGGCGGCGAAGGCGCCGCCCGCGAGTTCTGCGAACTGATCATGCAGGCCCAGGGTACCCTGGACGCTGCCAACGCCAACTACCTGTAAGGCCACCCATGTTCAGCAAGAAAGTTCGCAATTTTGCGCTGCTTGGCGTGATCGCCGCCGTTCTGGCGGCGGTCGGCTACTGGAACATCAGCCCCGAGAGCTTCCTCGAGCAGCCCGCGGCCCAGGTCGACGAAAGCGCCATCGACTACTACGCCATCAACGCCCACAGCGTGCAGTTCCTGCCCGACGGCAAGCTGCAGTACGAAATGACCGCCGCCAAGGTCGAGCATCTCAAGGCCAGCGAAGTCACCCTGGTGACCACGCCCGACCTGCACATGTACCGTGGCACCGAGTACCCATGGCACGTGCAGAGCAAGCGCGCCGAGGTCAACCCGGATGGCAGCGAGGTGGAACTGATCGATGACGTGCGCGTGGCGCGCACCGACGAGAAGCAACGCGAAACCATCATCACCAGCACACGCATGACTGTGTTCCCGCAGAAGCAATATGCGCAGACCGAGCAAGCCGTTAGAATCGACGGCGCCGGTGGCACGACTACGGGCAAAGGAATGAAAGCGTATTTGAAAGAAGGCAGGATGGACCTGCTCTCTAACGTAAGAGGACAGTATGAGGCTCGTTAAAACCATCCCCCTTCTGCTCAGCCTGGGCGTAGCACTGGGAAGCGCGAGCGCCTTCGCCCTGCCGAACGACCGTGACCAGCCGATCCGCATCCAGGCGGACAACGCCCACCTGGACGACAAGCAAGGCGTGGCCACCTACACCGGCGACGTGATCATCACCCAAGGTTCGATGATGATCAAAGGCAACACCGTGACCATGACCCGCGCCGCCAACGGCGACATCGACGTGGTCACCTCGGTGGGCAACCTGGCCTACTTCGAGCAGCAGCAAAGCGCCGCCAAGGCGGACAAGATGAAAGGCTGGGCGGTGACCATCCAGTACCAGGCGCAAAAGGACACGGTAATCCTGACCGACCGCGCCAAGGTCGAGAACGAAGGCAACACCACCGAAGGCGAGAAGATCGTCTACAACACCAAGTCCCAGGTGGCGACCGCCGGCCGTGGTGGCAACGTGACTGCACCGCGTCAGCGTATCGACATGGTCATTCAACCGAAGAAAAAGGCCGAGTAAATGGCAACCCTCAAAGCCCAGCACCTGGCCAAGAGCTACAAGGGCCGGCAAGTCGTGCGCGACGTCAGCCTGTCGATCGACAGCGGCCAGATCGTCGGCCTGCTCGGCCCCAACGGCGCCGGCAAGACCACCTGCTTCTACATGATCGTCGGCCTGGTCCAGGCCGACCAGGGGCGCGTGCTGATCGACAGCCACGACGTCAGCCACCAGCCCATGCACGGCCGTGCCCAGGCCGGCATCGGCTACCTGCCGCAGGAAGCCTCGATCTTCCGCAAGCTGTCGGTGGCCGACAACATCATGGCAATCCTCGAGACCCGCAAGGACCTCGACCGCGATGGCCGGCGCAAGGAGCTGGAAAGCCTGTTGCAGGAGTTCCACATCAGCCACATCCGCGACAACCTGGGCATGAGCCTGTCCGGTGGTGAACGCCGCCGTGTCGAGATTGCCCGCGCCCTGGCCACCGCGCCCAAGTTCATCCTGCTGGACGAACCCTTCGCCGGTGTCGACCCGATCTCGGTCGGCGACATCAAGCAGATCATCCACCACCTCAAGAACAAGGGCATCGGCGTGCTGATCACCGACCACAACGTTCGCGAGACCCTGGACATCTGCGAAACTGCCTACATCGTCAACGATGGTCAGCTGATCGCCGAAGGCGACGCCGAGACCATCCTGGCCAACCAGTTGGTCAAGGAAGTGTACCTGGGGCACGAGTTCCGGCTCTGACCCGTTCTGCCCGCAGCACTGGCGCACAGGCCTGATCGCGGCTTAAGTTGTTACAGTGCTGCAGTGCCCGGTCTCGAAAACGGGCTGTGTGCTATTGGCGGCGCGCTGCCAGCGCTGCCAAAAGAGAACGTATTTCCGAGACCGAGCACTAGGCAAACGCTGCAATTTCAGGCATATAACTTGCTTAAAATCGGCGCCCAAGCGCCCTACGTGTAGTGGATGGCGCATGCGCGCCGGCGAACAAGGTATTAAGCCCCTGCCATGAAACCATCGCTCGTCCTAAAAATGGGCCAGCAACTGACGATGACCCCGCAGTTGCAACAGGCCATCCGTCTGCTCCAGCTCTCCACCCTGGACCTCCAGCAGGAAATCCAGGAAGCGCTGGAATCCAACCCGATGCTCGAACGTCAGGAAGACGGCGACGATTTCGACAACAGCGACCCAATGGCGGACAACGCCGAAAGCAAGCCGGCCGCCGAAGTCCAGGACAACAGCTTCCAGGAGCCGACCACCAGCGCCGAAACCCTGGAAGACGGCGAGTGGGCCGAGCGCATTCCCAACGAACTGCCCGTCGACACCGCCTGGGAAGACATCTACCAGACCAGCGCCAGCAGCCTGCCCAGCAACGATGACGACGAGTGGGACTTCACCACCCGCACCTCGGTGGGCGAGAGCCTGCAGAGCCACCTGCTCTGGCAGCTCAACCTGGCGCCGATGTCCGACACCGACCGCCTGATCGCGGTGACCCTGATCGACAGCATCAACGAACAGGGCTACCTGGAAGACACCCTCGAGGAAATCTGCGCAGGTTTCGACCCCGAGCTCGACATCGAGCTGGATGAGGTCGAAGCGGTGCTGCACCGCATCCAGCAATTCGAACCTGCCGGCATCGGCGCCCGCTCGCTGGGTGAATGCCTGTTGCTGCAACTGCGCCAACTGCCGGCCTCGACGCCGTGGATGAGCGAGGCGCAGCGCCTGGTCAGCGATTTCATCGACCTGCTCGGCAGCCGCGACTACAGCCAGTTGATGCGGCGCATGAAGCTCAAGGAAGACGAGCTGCGCCAGGTCATCGAGCTGGTACAGACCCTGAACCCGCGCCCGGGCTCGCAGATCGAGTCCAGCGAGCCGGAGTACGTGGTGCCGGACGTGATCGTGCGCAAGGACAGCGAGCGCTGGCTGGTCGAGCTCAACCAGGAAGCGGTGCCGCGCCTGCGCGTCAACCCGCAATACGCCGGGTTCGTCCGCCGCGCCGACACCAGCGC
Source organism: Pseudomonas muyukensis (assembly GCF_019139535.1). NCBI lineage: Bacteria > Pseudomonadati > Pseudomonadota > Gammaproteobacteria > Pseudomonadales > Pseudomonadaceae > Pseudomonas > Pseudomonas muyukensis. Next base: position 5,144,901 of record NZ_CP077073.1, read on the forward strand.
CGACAACACCTTCATGCGCAACCAGTTGCAGGAAGCGCGCTGGTTCATCAAGAGCCTGCAAAGCCGCAACGAGACGCTGATGAAGGTGGCCACGCAGATCGTCGAGCACCAGCGCGGTTTCCTCGACCACGGCGACGAGGCCATGAAGCCGCTGGTGCTGCACGACATCGCCGAGGCGGTAGGCATGCACGAGTCGACCATCTCGCGGGTGACCACGCAGAAATACATGCACACGCCACGCGGCATCTACGAACTGAAATACTTTTTCTCGAGCCACGTCAGCACCGCCGAAGGCGGCGAATGCTCGTCCACGGCGATCCGCGCGATCATCAAGAAACTGGTGGCGGCGGAAAATCAGAAAAAGCCATTGAGTGACAGCAAGATCGCTGGTTTACTGGAGGCACAAGGCATCCAGGTAGCCCGTCGCACCGTCGCCAAGTACCGCGAGTCGCTGGGGATCGCCCCTTCGAGCGAGCGCAAGCGACTGATGTAGCCCCGGGATGTGCCACAGCGTTTCAGCGGCAGGTGCAAGACCTGCCTCTTTATGCACGGGCAACAAAGGAGAAGCTGTATGCAAGTCAACATCAGTGGACAGCATGTAGAAGTCACCCAACCACTGCGCGATTACGTGCTCGAGAAGCTCGCCCGCGTGGAGGGCCATTTCGACAAGATCACCAATGCAACGGTGATCATGAAAGTCGAAAAGCTGCAGCAGAAGGTTGAAGCCACACTCCAGATTCCCGGTGGCGAAGTGGTCGCCAACGCCGAACACCAAGACATGTATGCCGCGATCGACGCCCTGGCTGACAAGCTCGACCGCCAACTGAAAAAACACAAGGAAAAACAGCAAAGCCTGCTGCAAGGTGCAGCCGCCCGCTGATCCCCCTCATCCATGATCCGACTTGAAACCATCCTGACCCCCGGCCGTTCCCTGGTGAACGTGCCGGGCGGCAGTAAAAAGCGCGCCCTGGAAAAGGTCGCCACCCTGATCGCCGAGCAAGTGCCCGAGTTGGAGATGCAAGACGTCTTCGACAAGCTCATCGCTCGCGAAAAGCTGGGCTCCACCGGTTTTGGCAATGGCATCGCCATTCCCCATTGCCGGCTTGTGGGCTGCACCGCGCCAGTGAGCGCCTTGCTGCACCTGGACGCCCCCATCGATTACGACGCCATCGACGGAGCCCCGGTCGACCTGCTGTTCGTGCTGCTGGTCCCGGAAGCTGCCACCGATGCCCACCTTGAACTGCTGCGCCAGATCGCCAGCATGCTCGATCGCAAGGAGGTTCGCGATCGCCTGCGTGCCGCCGACAGCAGCGAGGCCCTGTTCCAGGTCGTCCTGGACGTACAGAACGAGCACTGACCATGCGCCTGATCATCGTCAGCGGCCGCTCCGGCTCCGGCAAGAGCACCGCCCTCGACGTACTGGAAGACAACGGCTACTACTGCATCGACAACCTGCCGGCGGGCCTGTTGCCGCAGTTGGCGGAAAACGCGCTGATCAACACCGAGCTGCTGCAGCCCAAGGTGGCCGTTTCCATCGACGCGCGCAACCTGCCCAGCCACCTGTCACGCTTCCCGGACCTGCTCCAGGAGGCGCGCGCGCGGCACATCCAGTGTGACGTGTTGTACCTGGACGCCGACGAGGACACCCTGCTCAAGCGCTTCTCGGAAACTCGCCGCCGTCACCCGCTGACCAACGACAGCCGTTCGCTGGCCGAGGCCATTCGCGTCGAAAGCGAGCTGCTGGGGCCAATCGCCGACCTGGCCGACCTCAAGATCGATACCACCAACCTGAACCTGTACCAGCTGCGTGACTCGGTCAAGCTGCGCCTGCTCAACCAACCGGAGCCGGGAACCGCATTCCTGGTCGAGTCGTTTGGCTTCAAGCGCGGCATGCCGGTGGATGCCGACGTGGTGTTCGACGTGCGCTGCCTGCCCAACCCCTACTGGAAGCCGGAACTTCGCGAGCATTCCGGCCTCGAACAGCCGGTGATCGACTACCTGTCCGCCCAGCCGGATGTCGAGGAGATGTTCCAGGACATCTCCAGCTACCTGCTCAAGTGGCTGCCGCGCTTCGCCGCCAGCAACCGCGCCTATGTCACCGTGGCCATTGGCTGCACCGGCGGCCATCACCGCTCGGTGTACATCACCGAGCGGCTCGGCCAGTTGCTCCAGCAATCCCTGAAAAATGTCCAGGTCCGCCATCGCGACCTCTAGCCCACAGGATATCCGCCCCACGATGCCCGCCCGCGAAATCACCATCATCAACAAGCTGGGCCTGCACGCCCGTGCGGCTGCCAAGTTCGTCGGCGTGGCCGGGCGCTTTCCTTGCCAGGTACGGGTGGGTCGCGCGCCAGACAAGCTGGTGGATGGCAAGAGCATCATGGCAGTGATGATGCTGGCCGCCGGCAAGGGCACCCCGGTACACCTGCACACCGAAGGCGAGCAGGACGCTGAAGCCATGGAGGCGCTGGTCGCGCTGATCGAGAACTTCTTCGACGAAGGCGAGTGACTGATACAACGCGGCCCCTGTAGGAGCGGCCTGGTGTCGCGAAAGGGCCGCAGAGCGGCCCCAGCAATAGTGGTTTGATGCATAAATCGCGGGGGCGCTTCGCCCCTTTCGCGACACAAGGCCGCTCCTACAGGGGGCAGTGCCAGGCTCAGGACATCGCCGTGTCCATCACCATCATCAGGCAGAACCCGACACACAGCCCCAGGCTCGCCAAACGGTGGTGGCCGTTGCTGCGTGACTCGGGGATGATCTCCTGGGTCACCACCAGCAGCATCGCCCCCGCCGCGCAGGCCAGGCCCAGCGGCAGCAGCAACTCGGCAATGTTCACCAACCAGGCACAGATCACCGCCGCCAAAGGTTCGACCAGGCCGGACGCCGCCCCGATCAGAAATGCCTTGAACCGCGGCATGCCCGCCCCGGCCAGCACCAACGCGATCACCAGCCCTTCCGGCACATCCTGCAGGGCAATGCCCATGGCCAGGCTGTCGGCATCGGGCATGCCGCCCCCGGCGGATACGCCGATGGCCATGCCCTCGGGGATGTTGTGGGCGATGATGGCAATGACGAACAGCCAGATCCGCGCCGCGATCACCGGCTGCTGCGCGGTACCGACCAGCGCCTCGGGCGAGGCCCCGGACACTTTCAGGTCGATCAGGAACAGGCACAGCGCGCCGAACAGCAGGCCGCTGCTGATCAGCCCACCGGCGCCCCAAGGGCTGAAACCGATGGCCTGGGCGGCATCCAGCCCGGGGATGATCAGGGAAAACGCCGTGGCCGCCAGCATCACCCCGGCGCCAAAGCCGAGCAAGGTGTCGGCCACGGCCACCGGCATGTTGCGGATCACCAGCACCGGTACCGCACCCAGGGCCGTCCCCAGCGCGCACAGCGCGCCCCCTTCGAGGGCGCGCAACATGCGCGGCTCCAGGTCTAGCCAGGCGATGCCGCGGGCCACCAGCAACGCGGTGCCGACCAGCAACAGCAAGGTCCCCAGCGCCAGACGAAACAGGCGCACACTGCTGACAGACATCACCTCGGTACGCATACCGGCCTGGCTCACTTCAAGGCTTCAAGGTAGCGGCGTTCCACTTCGGCCCAATCGACCACGTTGTAGAAGGCGCCGATGTATTCCGGACGACGGTTCTGGTACTTCAGGTAGTAGGCATGCTCCCAGACGTCCAGGCCGAGGATCGGTGTGTTGCCGTGCATCAGCGGGCTGTCCTGGTTGCCGCTGCTCTCCACCACCAGCTGCTTGTCCGCGGTGACGCTGAGCCAGGCCCAGCCGCTGCCGAAGCGGGTCAACGCAGCTTTGGTGAAGGCCTCCTTGAAGGCTTCGAAACCGCCGAGCTGGGCATCGATGGCCTGGGCCACCTGCCCTGCGGGCTGGCCGCCGCCCTTGGGCGACATGACGGTCCAGAACAGGCTGTGATTGGCATGGCCGCCCCCCTGGTTGATCACCGCCCCTTGCAGCTTCTCGGGCAGCTGCTTGACCGCGCCGACCAGCCGTTCCACCGGCCATTCGGCCCACTCGGTGCCCTCGATGGCGGCGTTCAGGTTGTTGATGTAGGTCTGGTGGTGCTTGCTGTGGTGGATCTCCATGGTCTGGGTATCGATGTGCGGCTCCAGTGCAGCGTAGGCGTAAGGCAATGCAGGCAAGGTATGGGGCATGTCAGTGGATTCCGTAGGCAGGTGTGCGATGAGCGATATCCGTGTGCGCGACCAGCTCGCTGGCCACCGCCGCCTGGCGATTGAGCAGGCGTTCGGTGCGCGGGTACTGGCCGTATTCGGCAATGAAACTCAGCAACTCGGTGTAGGTCCGTGCGCTATGGCGCAAGGCGGCCTCACGCAGCGCCTGGGGCAGGCGCTGCGCCTGGCTGGCCTGGAGCAGCCGCTGGTGGGCGGCGCACAGGTAATCGGCGCTTTCCTGGGGCTGGTTCAGGCGCAGGTGCAGGTCGGCCAGGTTGTGGTGGGCGATGACCAGCGCGGCCACCGCCTCGTCGGCGTCATGCCAGCGCTCGAACAGCACCTGGGCCAAGGCCAGCGCTTGCAGGTAATGCTCCCGGGCGTCGACCAGCTCGCCCTGTTCGAACAGGCGATTGGCGGTTTGCGTGGTGCGTCTCCAGTGCTGCATGACGTGCCTCCTGGGCGGCCCTGGCTCAGATGCCGCCGGCGGTGAGTTTTTCCGGGTCCAGCAACGCCTCGAGCTGGTCACGCGACAGGTCGGTGTGCTCCAGCGCCACGTCGATGATCGGTCGACCCTGCTGGTAGGCGGTCTTGGCGATCTCGGCGGCCTTGAGGTAGCCAATGATCGGGTTGAGCGCGGTGACCAGGATCGGGTTACGCGACAACGCCTCCTTGAGCTTGCCCTCGTTGACCTTGAAGCTGGCGATGGCCTTGTCGGCCAACAGGCGGCTGACGTTGGCCATCAGCTCGATGCTCTCCAGCAGGTTGCGGGCGATCACCGGCAGCATCACGTTCAGCTCAAAGTTGCCCGACTGGCCGGCGACGGCGATGGTGGCGTCATTGCCGATCACCTGGGCGGCGACCATGGCGGTGGCCTCCGGGATCACCGGGTTGACCTTGCCCGGCATGATCGACGACCCCGGCTGCAGGCCTTGCAGCTCGATCTCGCCAAGGCCGGCGAGCGGGCCGGAATTCATCCAGCGCAAGTCGTTGGCGATCTTCATCAGCGCCACGGCGGTAGTCTTGAGCTGGCCGGACAAGGCCACCGCGGTGTCCTGGGAGCCGATCAGGGCGAACAGGTTATCGCCCGGGGTGAACGCGACACCGGTCAGCCCGCTGAGTTGGCGGGCGAAGCCGGCAGCGAACTGCGGGTGGGCGTTGATCCCGGTGCCTACCGCGGTGCCGCCCTGGGCCAGTGCCTGCAAGCTCGGCAGGGTCGCTTCGAGGTGCGCCTGGGCGCCCTTGATCTGTGCCGCCCAGCCGCCGAGCACCTGGCTCATGCGCACCGGCATGGCGTCCATCAGGTGGGTGCGGCCGGTCTTGACGTATTTGTGCACCTCGACGGCCTTGGCCTCGATCACCTGGTTCAGGTGGCCCAGGGCTGGCAACAACTGCTCGTGCAGGGCCAGCGCGGCGCTGACGTGGATGGTGGTGGGGATGATGTCGTTGCTGCTCTGGCCGCAATTGACATGGTCATTGGCGTTGACCGGCTCGCCCAGCACCCGGCTGGCCAGGGTGGCGATCACCTCGTTGGCGTTCATGTTCGAGCTGGTGCCGGAGCCGGTCTGGAACACATCCACCGGGAAGTGCTGGATGAAGTCGCCGGCCAGCAGTTGCTCCACCGCCTTGACGATGGCCTCGCCCTGCCCCGCGCTCAGTTGCGAAAGCTCGATGTTGGCCTTGGCCGCCGCGGCCTTGGCCAGCAGCAACGCGCGGATGAACTGGGCCGGCATCGGCTGGCCGCTGACCGGGAAGTTGTCGACCGCGCGCTGGGTCTGGGCGCCGTACAGGGCCTGGGCCGGCACCTGCAGTTCACCCATGCTGTCGCGCTCGATACGGGTATCACTCATCTTCAAGTCCTTGCATCAGTTCTTCGGGAGTAATCGACGGCAGCAGCACGCAATTGGCGAGCTGCATCGCATAGGGTTGCCAGCGCTGGTTGTGCTCGCAGCGGTCGAGGTTGCGCAGGTCGAGCAACGGACGCCAGGCCTGGTCCAGGCACAGGCAGCGCCAGTGCCAAGGCAACATGCGGTCGTTGGCAGTATCCAGCAGCAGGCGCAGGGCGGTCAGGGCGACTGTCCAGGGCGAGGTTTCGGTGCAGCACACCAGGTAGCGCCCCTCGGCCAGGTAATGGTCGATCAGGCGCGGCTCGTCAGGTTCGAGCGCGCAACGGATACGCCGGCTGAGCCAGCGCCAGTTTTCCAGGTAGGGCAGTTCGTGGAGGACAGGTTTCATGAACATCATCGCCGGGTGACTGGATAATGATATTCATTATTAATTGATAATTAGAATCAGTTCAAGACAGACGAAAGGCAAATAAAACCCGGCGCGATGGCCGGGTCCTTTGCCAGGCATGAGCGGGGCCGCTCCCAGCCCCCTCTGCACAAGGCGTCAGTCAGCTGCCCGCCACCGTCATCCGCTCGATCAGCACCGAGCCGCTATGGATATTGCTGCGGGTCTCGATATCGCTGCCAATGGCGACGATCTGCTGGAACATGTCTTTCATGTTGCCGGCAATGGTCACTTCCTGCACGGCATGCTGGATCTCGCCATTCTCGACCCAGAAACCCGCCGCGCCACGGGAATAGTCGCCAGTGACCATGTTCAGGCCATGGCCCATCAACTCGGTGACCAGCAAGCCGCGGCCCATGCGCCGGATCAGGGCGGCCTGGTCTTCCACGCCATGGGTCACGTACAGGTTGTGCACGCCCCCGGCGTTGGCGGTGCTGGGCAACTGCAGCTTGCGCCCCGAGTAGGTCCCGAGGATGTAGGACACCAACTCGCCCTTGTCGACGAACGGCTTGGCATAGGTCGCCAGGCCATCGCCATCGAACGCCGAGCTGCCCAGTGCACGCGGAATGTGCGGGCGCTCGTCGAGGGTCAGCCAGGTGGGGAACAGGCGCTGGCCGATAGTGCCTTCGAGGAACGATGACTTGCGGTACAGGTTGCCCCCGGAAATGGCCGAAAGGAAGCTGCCGAACAACCCGCCCGCCAGCTCCGCCGAGAACAGCACCGGCACCTCGCAGGTCGGCACCGGGCGCGCGCCCAGGCGGCTGGCGGCACGCTGCGCGGCGCGCTGGCCGATGCTGCGCGGGTCGGCCAGCAAGTTGCCCTGGCGGTTGACGTCGTACCAGTAGTCGCGCTGCATCTGCCCGTCGCCTTCGGCGATCATCACGCAGCTCAGGCTGTGCCGGGTTGAGGCGTAGCCACCGATGAAGCCGTGGCTATTGCCATACACCCGCACGCCCTGGTGGGTGTTGAGGGTGGTGCCATCGGCATTGAGGATACGTGGGTCGGCGTCGAAGGCGGCAGCCTCGCAGGTCAGCGCCATCTCGATGGCCTGCTCCGGCTCGATATCCCAGTCGTGGTACAGGTCCAGGTCAGGGATTTCGCGGGCCATCAGCGCCGCGTCGGCAAGGCCGGAGCACTCGTCCTCGGAGGTATGCCTGGCAATCGCCAGGGCCGCGGCGACGGTTTCTCGAATGGCATCAGGGCCGCTCGCCGAGGTGCTGGCCGAGCCTTTGCGCTGGCCAACGTAGAGGGTGATGCCGAAGCCCTGATCGCGATTGAACTCGACCGTCTCGACTTCACGCTGGCGCACCGTGGTGGACAGGCCCTGCTCCAGCGACACCGCCACTTCGCAGGCGCTGGCGCCCTGGCGGCGCGCCTCGGCGACGATCGCCTCGACCTGTTCCTGCAACGCCGGCAGGTCCTTGGGGCCTACGCTCTGGACTGCACTCATGGTTCTCTCCACTGAAAATTCTGCGTACGGCTTGGGTCATTCTACGACCGGGCCGGACAAGTGGCCCCCGACTGGTTATCATGGCGGCGATTTCCTGCGGACTGCCCCCATGGTTGATTCTTACGACGACGCCTTCGATGGCGAAAAAAGCAAAACCCAGATCAAGCGCGAGCTGCATGCGCTGGTCGAACTCGGCGAGCGCCTGACCACGCTCAAGGCCGATACCCTGGCGCGCCTGCCGCTGACCGACGAACTGCGCAAGGCCCTGGACGAAGCCAGCAAGCACACCGCTCATGGCGCCCGCAAACGCCACATGTCGTTCGTCGGCAAGCTGATGCGCGTGCAGGACCTGGACGCCATCCATGCCATGCTCGAGCAGGTCGACAGTTCCACCCGCCAGTACAACGAACGCTTCCACGGCCTCGAGCGCTGGCGCGACCGCCTGATCGACGGCAACGACGAGGACCTCGAGCGCTTCGTCAACGAGTACCCCGACACCGATCGCCAGCACCTGCGCTCGCTGATCCGTCATGCCCAGCACGAAAAGGCGCGGAACAAGCCGCCTGCCGCTGCGCGCAAGGTGTTCAAGTACATCCGCGACCTCGACGAGCTCCAGCGCGGCCTGCGTTGAGGCCATCGCGGGGCAGGTCGCAGCGGCGTACCGCCGCTCCCACGCAGCCTTCGCAGGCATCTGTGGGAGCGGCGGCGCAGCGATCGGACCTGCCCCGCGATCATTGATCAAGCCCCGGTACCGCCGACGGTGATCGCATCCAGCTTCAGGGTCGGCTGGCCAACGCCTACCGGCACCGATTGCCCATCCTTCCCACACGTACCCACGCCGCTGTCCAGCGCCAGGTCGTTGCCGACCATCGACACCCGGCTCATCGCTTCCGGCCCGTTACCGATCAGGGTCGCGCCCTTGACCGGCGCGGTAATCTTGCCGTCCTCGATCAGGTAGGCCTCGCTGGTGGAAAACACGAACTTGCCGCTGGTGATATCCACCTGGCCACCACCGAGGTTGGCGCAGTAGATACCCTTCTTCACCGACCGGATGATTTCCTCCGGGTCGCTGTCGCCGGCGCGCATGTAGGTGTTGGTCATGCGCGGCATCGGCAGGTGCGCGTAGGACTCGCGGCGGCCGTTGCCGGTTACCGCCATGCCCATCAGGCGGGCGTTGAGCTTGTCTTGCATGTAGCCCTTGAGGATGCCGTTCTCGATCAGCGTGGTGCACTCGGTCGGCGTGCCTTCGTCGTCGACACTCAGCGAGCCACGGCGTCCTTCGAGCGTGCCGTCATCGACGATGGTGCACAGGCTCGAGGCGACTTTTTCGCCGATCCTGCCACTGAACGCCGAGCTGCCCTTGCGGTTGAAGTCGCCTTCCAGGCCATGCCCCACGGCCTCGTGCAACAGCACACCGGACCAGCCCGAGCCAAGCACCACCGGCAGCGTGCCGGCCGGGGCCGGGATCGCCTCGAGGTTGACCAGCGCCTGGCGCAACGCCTCGCGGGCATAGCCCATCACCCGTTCCTCGGTGAAGTAGCGGTAGTCGGTACGCCCGCCGCCGCCCTGCCCGCCGCGCTCGCGACGGCCGTTGTGCTCGACGATCACACTGACGTTGAAGCGCACCAGCGGGCGCACATCGGCGGCCAGGCTGCCGTCGGCAGCGGCCACCAGGATGCGCTCCCAGACACCGGCCATGCTCACGCTGACCTGCTGGATACGCGGATCGAGGGCGCGGGTGGCAACGTCGACCCGCTTGAGCAGCTCGACTTTCTCGGCACGGCTGAGCACATCCAGCGGGTTGTCCTGGCCGTACAGCGCGGTCACCGCCTGGCTGCGGAAGGCCTGGACCGTGCCGTGCTGCCCGGCGCGGGAGATCGAGCGGGCGGCACGCGCCGCCGAGGTCAGGGCTTCGAGGTTGATCGCATTGCTATAGGCGAAACCGGTTTTCTCGCCGGACTGGGCACGCACGCCCACGCCCTGGTCGAGGTTGAAACTGCCCTCTTTGACGATGCCGTCTTCAAGCGCCCAGGTTTCCGAGACCTGGCCCTGGAAGTACAGGTCGGCGGCGTCGATGCCGGGCCCGGCCAGATCGCCCAGCACCGTCTGCAGGCTGTCTAGGGTCAAACCGCCGGGGGCCAGGAGCTGCTCGCTGACGGTGGAAAGAATCTCGCTCATAGTCACTCCGAGGTATGCGCAGGCCGCAATGCGTCCTGCGAGAAAAAGCGCCGGTGGGTCAGCACCGGCATGCGCGCCCGGATGGACGCTTGTTCTTCAGGGTCGCGGGTGGCGAGCAATACTGCTTCGCCCCGCGCCTGTTGCGCGACGATCCGCCCCCAGGGGTCGATGATCGCCGCTTGGCCATGGGTTTCCCGTGGCCCTGGATGCACGCCGCCCTGGGCCGCCGCCAGCAGGTAGCACTGGGTCTCGATGGCCCGTGCGCGAATCAGCACTTCCCAGTGCGCCGCCCCGGTCACCGCGGTGAACGCCGCCGGGGCGCTGATCAACTCGGCCCCGGCGGCGCGCAAGGCGCTGTACAGCTCGGGGAAGCGCAGGTCGTAGCACACCGACAGGCCCAGGCGGCCGACCGGCGTGTCGGCCACCACCACCTGGCTGCCGTGGGCATAGTCATCGGATTCCCGGTAACGCCCGCGGTTGTCGGCCACGTCCACGTCGAACAGGTGCAGCTTGTCGTAGCGCGCGGCAATCTCGCCGTGTTCGTCGACCAGCAGCGAGCAGGCATGCGCCTTGGCCTCTGGCTGGCCGACCGGTGGTAGCGGCAAGGTACCGGCGACAATCCATAACCTGAGGTCACGGGCGGTGCGTTTCAACCACGGCAGGATCGGCCCCTCGCCCAAGGCCTCGGCGCGGCCAATGGCGGCTGCGTCGCGCCGGCCCATGGCGGCGAAGTTTTCCGGCAGCACCGCCAGCCGTGCGCCGCCGGCTGCGGCCCGCTCCAGCAGCGCCGTGGCGCGTTGCAGGTTGGCCAGGACATCGTCCTGGCTGACCATCTGGATCACAGCTGACGTCATGACCACCCCGGGCTTATTTGTCGAAAGGTTTCACAAAAGTGATTTTAGGCTCTTTGACCGGACCTTCGACGCGATAGTGCACGCTGGCGAAGCGCGCCACCCGGTCGCCGATCAGCCGATCGACCAGGAACAGCGCGCCGCCGACCGCCGGCGCACCGATGATCAGCGCCGCCAGCGGCAGGTTGTTGGTGACCGGCAGGGTGACCAGCAGCTTGGCATCGACCCGGTCACGGACGAAGTCCATGGTGCCGTCGAGCTCGAAGTTGCTCGACGGACCGGTGACGGTGATCGGCTCACGGGTCACGTACACGCCTTCGCTGGCCACCAGCAACCCCTTGACCCGGTCATAGGCCAGGCCCTTGCTGAACAGGTCGGAGAAGTCCAGGCGCAGGCGCCGGCCAATGGAGTTGAAGTTGAGCAGGCCGAACACCCGCAGGGCCTGGGCACTGCCCTCGACTTCGACGAACTGGCCCGAACGCAGCGCCGCGTCGAGGCTGCCGGAGTAACGGTTGAGGCTGACCCAGGCTGGCGAACCCGGCCAGCGACCATCGACGTCCATGCGAAAGTCGCGGCTGGTGACCGTGGGCGCAAAGCCCCAGGCCTTGAGCACGTCAGCCAGGTTCTTGCCGTCGATGCGCCCCTTGTACCAGCTCGCGGTGCTGCCCGGGGTACCTTCCCAGCCGCCGCTGCCGTCGATGTGCAAGCCCTTGAGGTCGAGGTCGATATCGCTCATGGCCATGCCCTGCGCGGTCTGGCGCAGCTTCAGGCTGGCGCTGCCGAACAGGTCGTCGCCGCGGTACAGCTTGTCGATGGTCAGGTCCAACGGCGGCACCTTGCGCGGGTCGACACCGGCCAACGGGTCGGGACCGTGCTCGGCTTCGGCCTCGGCGGGGTCGGCCGGCGGCAGGCGCAAGGTCTGCAGGCGGATGCTCATCGGCGTCGTCCTGGCATCGGGGATCCGCGCGTTGCCGATGACTTCCTTGCTGTCCAGGCGCAGGTCCCAGGCCGGGCCGCCGCGGGCCAGGCGGATCACGCTCTGGTTGAGGTCCATGCCGAAGGCCTTCAACTGGCCGATGCTCAAATCGACGCCTTGCAGGATCTGCCGGGCATTACCGCCCGGGTCCTGGCCGCCAAGGCGCTCCAATTGTTGCTGCCACGGCGCCAAATCCAGCGCCTCGAGCCGGCCGCGCACGCGCAGGCCCTGCCCGGCGGGCAGGCTGGCATCCCCCGTGCCCAGCAACAGTTCGCCGCGGCCCTGGCCCAGCTTGTCGGCGGGGGCTGCGTAAGCAAAGCGGGCAAGGTCGCTGTAGCTGGCATCGACACGCCGCTCGGGGCCTTGCAAGGTCAGGCTGAAACGGCTGTCACGGGTTTCCCCGCTGGCCTTGCCGAACGGCGCCGGCAGGTCGATGGCCAGGCCCTTGAGCGAGGAATTGACGGTCAGGCGGTTGTCACGGCTGCCCAGCGTCACCTGCAGCTGGTAGGGCAGGTCGCCCGACACTGGCAGGGCCTGCTTGAACTGCAGCCAGTCGGTGAGCGCCTTGAGGCCGACCTGGCCTGTGGCATTGATGCGGGTCTGGATGTTGCCGCCCTGGCCCTCGGCGACGATCTGCGCGCTGACCGGCTTGCCGAAGGCGTTCAGGCTGATGTTCTTGCCACTCAGGCCCTTGTCGAAGTCGAAGCTGAAGTCGCCTGTCAGGCGGCTCAGCTCCAGGGTGGGCGGTGCCACCTTGAGCGTCGCGTCCTGGGTGGCGAAGTCCACCAGTACCTTAGGGCGCTGGCCGTGGGCCAGCGGGATGTCCAGCTTAACCTTGCCCTTGAGCGGGCCCTCGCCCTCCCAACCGGCGAAGATCTCGCCGGTACCTATGGGCGCTTGCTTGAGGATCTTCAAGCCATCGCCGAGGCTGCCGTCGAAATCGCCATCGAGGAACAGGTGGCTGTGCTGGTCGCCGTCGACATGGGGAATGTTGACGCTGACATCGCTGACCTGGGTGTCCAGCAACAGGCCGTGGTTGGCCTGGATGCGCACCCCGGTATCTTCGATATAGACGTTGCCATCGACCTGCTGCACCTGCGGCCAGCCTGGCTGGAAGTCCAGCGCGGCATCGTGCACCTTGAAGAACAGGCTGATGTCGCGGGCATGGGGCGGCGCGTTGTGGTGCAGCGACCCCTGGTACTGGAAGTACCCTTCGTCGACATTGCCCTTGACGATGGCGCTGCGCAGCCACTCGTCCAGCGCCGGGCTGAGCACCTCGGGCAGGTACTTGGCGGTGTAGCGCCCGTCGCCCTCGGTGAGGCCGACACGCAAGTCCATGTAGTCCTCGTGGCCCGGCTCCAGGTGGATGCGGATCAGGAAGTCGGCGGCGATCTTGCCCTCGTCGCCCAGCACCTTGATATAGGGGGCGACCAGGGTGAAGGCCTGCTTGTCCAGGGTCCAGGTCAGGCGCGCGTTGGCTTTCGGGTAGTGCCAGGGTTTGCCGAAGATCGGGTACAGGTGCAGCATGAACGCCTGAGTATCCAGGCGCAGCTCGCCATGGCCAAGGTCACCGCTGATGGCCCCAGTGACGTTACCGGCGGCCGGGGCGCCGTGGTAGGCATCGAAGCCGACCTTCTCCAGGTTGGCGGCAAACTGCACGCGCTGGTCGCCCTCGGCCTTGGGCCGGATGTCCAGGCGCACGTTGCGCAGGGCTCCAGTGACCTTGAGCGCGTCGACCACGGTCATGAGTTTTTCCGGCAGTGGCGCCAGGGCGTCGATCAGCGGCGTCAACGGGGTCAGGTCGAGGCGGTCGGCCTGCACCTGCCAGCTTTCCTCGGCCGGAGTCGCGCCCTCGCGCTGTGCCAGTTGCAGGTGGGATTCCCAGCGGGTCTTGCCAAGGCTCATGGCCAATGAATCGACGCTGACATCGAAGCCCTGGTCCTGGCGCTGGAACCAGGCCGAGACGGCCAAATTGTCCAGGGCGATAGCCTTGCGCCCGGTGTAGGCACCCTTTAGTTGCGGGGCATTCAGGCGCACCACGGCCTGCTGCAACTGGCCCTGGTTCCAGTCGACCCAGAACTCACCACCGGCACGCAAGGTGCTGGCCTGCCACTGACCCAGCAACTTCGGCGGCAGCCACCGCCCCCAGTCGCTCTGCGGCAGGCTCAGATAAGCTTGCAGGCGCCCGTCGCGCCAGGCCTTGGCGCTGGCGCGGCTGTTCAGGCTCAAGGCCAGTGGCTGGCCATCGGGCAAGGTGGCGCGCAGGTCGACACTCTGGCGCGAGGCCCCAGCCTGCAGGCCGAGGCTGACATAGGTGAGGGTGAGCGGGTCGCGCTGCCAGGGATGCAAGGTGACCTGGCTGTCGAACACGTCGATGCGGCCCAACTGGCGCAGGCGCTTGAGCGCCTCGGCCGGATCGAGGGGTTTGTCGTCCTGGCTCGGCAGGCCTTCGAGCGCCCAGGCGCCCTGCTGGTCCTCGCGCAAAATCAGCTGCAAGCCGCTGAGCTGCACACGCGCCAGGCGCACTTCGCGGGCCTTGAGGCTGGCCCACAGGTCCGGCACCAGCTTGACCTCGTCCAGGCGCAGCGCCGCGGCGCCCTCGCCCAGTTGCAGGTCGCGCACCCGCAGCACCGGCGCCAAGCCGCTCCAGCGGCCCTCCAGGGCACCGACGTGCACCGGCAGGCCCAGGGCCTGTTCGGCCTTGAGCTCGGCGTCGGCGCGGTATTCGGCGACCAGCGGCACCAGCTGTCGGCCGAGGCTGACATACAGCGCCACCAGCACCGCCAGCAGGGCGCAGATTCCCAACCCCCAGCGGGTCAAGGCGCCCAGAACGCGGGTCAGACGTTCCATGGCCATGGCCCTCCAAGTCGTCCCTTAACTATGGCCGGTGTATAGCGCTTTGCCAGCCCGTCCTTGGGGCAACCGCTTTCATGCAGGGTCAGAGCAGCACCACATCGTATTGTTCCTGGGAATACATGGACTCGACCTGGAAGCGAATGGTTCGCCCGATGAACGTCTCCAGTTCGGCGACGTTGCCCGACTCTTCGTCGAGCAGGCGGTCCACGACCTTCTGGTTGGCGAGTACCCGGTAGCCCTCGGCCTGATAGGCACGGGCTTCGCGCAGGATCTCGCGGAAGATTTCGTAACAGATCGTCTCGGGGGTTTTCAGCTTGCCGCGCCCTTGGCACGCCGCGCAGGGTTCGCACAGCACCTGCTCGAGGCTTTCGCGGGTGCGCTTGCGGGTCATCTGCACCAGGCCCAGCTCTGTGATGCCGATGATGTTGGTCTTGGCGTGATCACGCTCGAGCTGCTTCTCCAGGGTACGCAGCACCTGGCGCTGGTGCTCCTCGTCCTCCATGTCGATGAAGTCGATGATGATGATCCCGCCGATGTTGCGCAGGCGCAGTTGCCGGGCAATGGCGGTGGCCGCCTCGAGGTTGGTCTTGAAGATGGTTTCTTCAAGGTTGCGGTGGCCGACGAAGGCCCCGGTGTTGACGTCGATGGTGGTCATTGCCTCGGCAGGGTCGACCACCAGGTAACCGCCGGACTTGAGCGGCACCTTGCGCTCCAGGGCGCGCTGGATCTCGTCCTCGACGCCATACAGGTCGAAGATCGGCCGCTCGCCGGGGTAGTGCTCCAGGCGGTCGGCGATTTCCGGCATCAGTTCGGCGACGAACTGCGTGGTTTTCTGGAAGGTCTCCCGCGAATCGATGCGGATCTTCTCGATCTTCGGGTTGACCAGATCGCGCAGGGTACGCAAGGCCAGGCCCAGGTCCTCGTAGATGACCGTGGGCGCCCCGCAAGTCTGGATCTGCGAGCCGATCTGCTCCCACAGGCGGCGCAGGTAGCGGATGTCCTGGAAGATATCCTCGGCCCGGGCGCCTTCGGCGGCGGTGCGCAGGATGAAGCCGCCGGCGTCTTTCATGTCTTCCTGGGCCATGCAGTCGGTGACCACCTGCTTGAGGCGTTCACGCTCGGCTTCTTCCTCGATCTTCAGGGAAATGCCGACGTGGCTGCTGCGCGGCATGTACACCAGGTAACGCGACGGGATCGACAACTGGGTGGTCAGGCGCGCGCCCTTGGTGCCGATGGGGTCCTTGGTGACCTGCACCACCAGCGCCTGGCCCTCGTGCACCAGCGCCGTGATGGTCTCCACCGCCGAGCCTTCGCGCTGGGAGATTTCCGAGGCATGGATGAACGCCGCGCGCTCCAGGCCGATATCGACGAACGCCGCCTGCATGCCCGGCAGCACCCGAACCACCTTGCCCTTGTAGATGTTGCCGACGATTCCGCGACGCTGGGTGCGCTCGACGTGCACCTCTTGCAGGACACCGTTCTCCACCACTGCCACGCGGGATTCCATCGGGGTGATGTTGATCAGGATCTCTTCACTCATGGCGCGCTCTCGTCAGGGGTCTGGGGTAATGATGGATTGCTGCGATCTACCTGGCTAGGCTCCGTGCGCATCCTCTTGCAGCTGCCAGCAGGGAATGGCGAACTGCTCGAGCAGTTCGGCGGTTTCACTCAACGGCAAGCCGACCACGGCGGAATAGCTACCCTCGATCGCGCTGACGAAAACCGCGCCCAGGCCCTGGATGGCATAGCCTCCGGCCTTGTCGACGGGCTCGCCGCTGTCCCAGTAGCGCAGCGCTTGCTCGAAGGAAATGGTGCGAAAACGTACGCGGGTGCTGACGCAGCAGCTGACACTGCGCCGGCCATCGGTCAGCGCCACGGCGGTGAGCACCTGGTGCTCGCGCTTGGACAGGTCGCCGAGCATGGCCAAGGCCTGCTCGCGGTTCTCTGGCTTGCCGAGGATCTGCCCATCGAGCACCACGGTGGTGTCGGCCCCGAGCACCACGCCGCGGCCATCGGTATGGGCGAAACCCGCCACGGCCTTGGCCTGGGCCAGGCGCTCGACATAGGCGGCCGGGGCCTCGCCCGGCAGCGGGGTTTCGTCGATGGGAGCGCTGACCACGGTGAACGGCACGCCGATCTGGGTCAGCAGTTCACGGCGACGCGGCGAGCCGGATGCCAGGTACAGCTGTGTCATGGGGACATCTCCCTGTCAGTGGCGCGGATCGTCAGTGAATGTGCAGGCGACGGCGCAGGCCGCGCAGGGCGAAACTGACCCAGGGCCAGAGCAAGGCGCTGATCACCGCCGACCAGACCAGGGCCAGGGTCGGCAGGCGGTTGCCGGTCAGGGCGCTGAGCCACAGCTGGATCAGCTGGGCGATACCGAAGATCACCAGGATCACCAGGCTCTGCTGCCACATCGGGAACATGCGCAGGCGCTGTTGCAGCGACAGCACCAGGAAGGTGATCAAGGTCAGGATCAGCGCGTTCTGCCCCAGCAAGGTGCCGTACAGCACATCCTCGGCCAGGCCCAGCACGAAAGCGGTGGTCATGCCGACCTTGCTCGGCACGGCCAAGGTCCAGAAGGCCAGCAGCAGCGCCAGCCACATGGGCCGGAACACTTCCATGAACTGCGGCATGGGCGAGACGCTGAGCAACAGGCCGAGGGCGAAGGTCAGCCAGATGGCCCAGCCGTTTCTGCTACGGGTGCTGGCCATTATTGTCTCCGGGGTTGGGCGGGCGCGGCGGCCGGCTGTGCCGGGGCGGCGCCGTTGGCAGCGGGGGCCGCTGCCGGGGTCGCGGGGGCGGCCGGGGCTGGGGCCGGGGTTGCCGGGGTTGCCGGGGTTGCCGGGGTTGCCGGGTTGACCGGGGCCTGGCCGTGGCTGGCGCCCTGCCGGTCGGCTTCTTCCTGGGCGATGGCCGCCTCGGTGGCGCGTTCTTCCGGGGTCCGGCGGTCGCTGAATACCAGCAGCATGTAGCGGCTGCGGTTGAGCGCGGCGGTCGGGATGGCGCGGACAATGGCGAACGGCTGGCCGGAGTCGTGGATCACTTCGTTGACCGTGGCCACCGGGTAGCCGGCCGGGAAACGCTGGCCCATGCCGGAGCTGACCAGCAGGTCGCCTTCCTTGATGTCGGCGGTATCGGCCACGTGGCGCAGTTCCAGGCGCTCTGGGTTGCCGGTACCGCTGGCGATGGCGCGCAGGCCGTTGCGGTTGACCTGCACCGGGATGCTGTGGGTGGTGTCGGTGAGCAGCAGTACCCGCGAGGTGTAGGGCATCAGCTCGACCACCTGGCCCATCAGGCCCCGGGCGTCGAGCACCGGCTGGCCGAGGAACACGCCGTCACGCTCGCCCTTGTTGATCAGGATACGGTGGGTGAACGGGTTGGGATCGACACCGATCAGCTCGGCGACCTCGACCTTCTCGTTGACCAGCGCCGACGAATTGAGCAACTCGCGCAGGCGCACGTTCTGCTCGGTCAGGGCCGCCAGCTTCTGCAGGCGCCCCTGCAGCAGCAGGGCCTCGGTCTTGAGTTTCTCGTTTTCGGCGATCAGCTCGGTGCGGCTGCCGAACTGGCCGGCCACGCCTTGCCACAGACGCTGCGGCAGGTCGGTGATCCAGTAGGATTCCATCAGGACCAGGCCCATCTGGCTGCGCACGGGCTTGAGCAGGTCGAAACGCGAGTCGACCACCATCAGCGCGACCGACATCACCACCAGCACGAGCAGGCGCACGCCCAGCGAGGGGCCTTTGGAGAAAAGCGGTTTAATGGGCCGTTCCTCGTGGACGACTCAGGAAGTCATTGGGCATGGGACAACGCACCGGCCTGCTTGCGGATTGACGGAAACGGCGCCCGCGCGGGCGCCAGCACAGCGCATACAGGTAGCACTGTGCGTGCCACCTGTAAACCTGGGATACCTTGCGGCCCGGCGATCACTCGCTGGAGAGCAGGTCCATGGCGTGCTTGTCCATCATTTCCAGGGCCCGACCACCGCCGCGGGCGACGCAGGTCAGCGGGTCTTCGGCGACGATCACCGGCAGGCCGGTTTCCTGGGCCAGCAGCTTGTCCAGGTCGCGCAGCAGCGCGCCACCACCGGTCAGCACCAGGCCGCGCTCGGCGATGTCGGAGGCCAGCTCCGGCGGCGATTGCTCCAGGGCGCTCTTGACCGCCTGGACGATGGTCGCCAGGGACTCCTGCAGCGCCTCGAGCACTTCGTTGGAGTTCAGGGTGAAGGCACGCGGCACGCCCTCGGCCAGGTTGCGGCCACGGACGTCGACTTCGCGCACTTCGCCGCCTGGGTAGGCGGTGCCGATTTCCTGCTTGATGCGTTCGGCGGTGGATTCGCCGATCAGGCTGCCGTAGTTGCGGCGCACGTAGGTGACGATAGCCTCGTCGAAGCGGTCGCCGCCGACCCGTACCGATTCGGCGTAGACCACGCCGTTGAGCGAGATCAGGGCGATTTCGGTGGTACCGCCACCGATGTCGACGACCATCGAGCCACGGGCTTCTTCGACCGGCAGGCCGGCACCGATGGCGGCGGCCATCGGCTCTTCGATGAGGAACACTTCACGGGCGCCGGCACCGAGGGCCGACTCACGGATGGCGCGGCGCTCGACCTGGGTCGACTTGCACGGCACGCAGATCAGCACGCGTGGGCTGGGCTGCAGGAAGCTGTTCTCGTGCACCTTGTTGATGAAGTACTGCAGCATTTTTTCGCAAACGCTGAAGTCGGCGATCACGCCATCCTTCATCGGACGAATGGCAGCGATGTTGCCGGGGGTGCGGCCGAGCATGCGCTTGGCTTCGGTACCGACAGCGACGACGCTTTTCTGGTTGCCGTGGGTACGGATGGCAACAACCGAGGGCTCATTCAGGACGATACCGCGCTCACGCACGTAGATAAGGGTGTTGGCAGTACCCAGGTCGATGGACAGATCGCTGGAAAACATGCCACGCAGTTTCTTGAACATGGGAAAGTGACCCTGGGGAAAGCGTGGGTAAAAAAGTGCGGCAAACTCTAACAATGGCAGGGATTTTGGGCAAGGAGCCAATATGTTAAATTGGCTGTTTTTCCGAGCATGCCTGCCGATGATCGCGGCCCTTTGACCGCCAGAATCCCGGCATGTTCCTCACCACGGACCCATTCCGTTTCTCGATTTCCTGGAGATCCCCATGGCGCTTCAACGCTCCGACGTGGAAAAGATCGCCCATCTGGCCCGCCTGGGCCTGAATGAAGGCGAACTGCCACGCATTACCGATGCCTTGAACAGTATTCTCGGGCTGGTCGACCAGATGCAAGCCGTCGACACCACCGGCATCGAACCGCTCGCCCACCCGCTGGAGACCACCCAGCGTCTGCGCCCCGACCAAGTCACCGAAAGCAACCAGCGCGACCGCTACCAGGCCGTCGCCCCGTCGACCGAGAACGGTCTGTACCTGGTTCCGAAAGTCATCGAATAAGGGATAGCGCCTGCCATGCATCAACTCACTCTGGCCGAGATCGCCCGCGGTCTGGCCGACAAATCGTTCTCTTCGCAGGAACTGACCGGCGCCCTGCTGTCGCGCATCAAGCAGCTCGACCCGCAGCTCAACAGCTTCATCACCGTCACCGAAGACCAGGCCCTGGACCAGGCGCGTGCCGCCGACGCCCGCCGCGCCGCCGGCGAAACCGGCGCCCTGCTCGGCGCGCCGATCGCCCACAAGGACCTGTTCTGCACCAATGGCGTGCGCACCAGCTGCGGCTCGAAGATGCTCGACAACTTCAACGCCCCTTACGACGCCACCGTGGTCGCCAAGCTGGGCGAGGCCGGCATGGTCACCCTGGGCAAGACCAACATGGACGAATTCGCCATGGGCTCGGCCAACGAGTCCAGCCACTACGGCCCGGTGAAGAACCCGTGGAACCTCGAGCACGTGCCAGGCGGCTCCTCCGGCGGTTCGGCCGCCGCCGTGGCCGCGCGCCTGCTGCCGGTCACCACCGGCACCGACACCGGCGGCTCGATCCGCCAGCCGGCGGCGCTGACCAACCTCACCGGCCTCAAGCCGACCTACGGCCGCGTCTCGCGCTGGGGCATGATCGCCTACGCCTCGAGCCTCGACCAGGGCGGCCCGCTGGCCCGCACCGCCGAGGACTGCGCCCTGCTGCTGCAAGGCATGGCCGGTTTCGATGCCAAGGATTCGACCAGCGTCGATGAACCGGTACCGGACTACAGCGCCAACCTCAACGCCTCGCTGCAGGGCCTGCGCATCGGCCTGCCGAAGGAATACTTCGGCGCCGGCCTCGACCCGCGCATCGCCGAGCTGGTCCAGGCCAGCGTCAAGGAGCTGGAAAAGCTCGGCGCGGTGGTCAAGGAAATCAGCCTGCCGAACATGCAGCACGCCATTCCGGCGTACTACGTGATCGCCCCGGCCGAGGCCTCCTCCAACCTGTCGCGCTTCGACGGCGTGCGCTTCGGCCACCGCTGCGCGAACCCGGCGAACCTGACCGACCTGTACGCACGCTCCCGCGGCGAAGGCTTTGGCGCGGAAGTGCAGCGCCGCATCATGGTCGGCACCTACGCCCTGTCGGCCGGCTACTACGACGCCTACTACATCAAGGCGCAGCAGATCCGCCGCCTGGTCAAGAACGACTTCATGGCCGCCTTCCACGATGTCGACGTGATCCTCGGCCCGACCACGCCGAACCCGGCCTGGAAACTCGGCGCCAAGAGCAGCGACCCGGTCGCCGCCTACCTCGAGGACGTCTACACCATTACCGCCAACCTGGCGGGCCTGCCGGGCCTGTCGATGCCGGCCGGCTTCGTCGACGGCCTGCCGGTGGGCGTGCAACTGCTGGCCCCGTACTTCCAGGAAGGCCGCCTGCTCAACATCGCGCACCGGTACCAGCAAGTCACCGACTGGCACACCCGCGCCCCCAACGGCTTCTGAGGAGTTCACACATGCAATGGGAAGTTGTGATCGGGCTGGAGATTCATACCCAGCTCGCCACCCAGTCGAAGATCTTCTCCGGCAGCGCCACCACCTTCGGCTCCGAGCCGAACACCCAGGCCAGCCTGGTCGACCTGGGGATGCCCGGCGTACTGCCGGTGCTCAACCAGGAAGCCGTGCGCATGGCGTGCATGTTCGGCCTGGCGATCGATGCCGAGATCGGCCCGCGCAACGTGTTCGCGCGCAAGAACTACTTCTACCCCGACCTGCCCAAGGGCTACCAGATCAGCCAGATGGACCTGCCGATCGTCGGCAAGGGCCACCTGGACATCGCCCTGGAAGACGGCACCATCAAGCGCATCGGCGTGACCCGCGCGCACCTTGAGGAAGACGCCGGCAAGAGCCTGCACGAAGACTTCAACGGCGCCAGCGGCATCGACCTGAACCGCGCTGGCACGCCGTTGCTGGAAATCGTCTCCGAGCCGGACATGCGCAGCGCCAAGGAAGCCGTGGCCTACGTCAAGGCGATCCACGCCCTGGTGCGCTACCTGGGCATCTGCGACGGCAACATGGCCGAAGGCTCGCTGCGTTGCGACTGCAACGTCTCGGTGCGCCCGAAGGGCCAGGCCGAGTTCGGCACCCGCTGCGAGATCAAGAACGTCAACTCGTTCCGCTTCGTCGAAAAGGCGATCAACTACGAGGTCCAGCGCCAGATCGAGCTGATCGAGGACGGCGGCAAGGTGACCCAGGAAACCCGCCTGTACGACCCGAACAAGGACGAGACCCGCTCGATGCGCAGCAAGGAGGAAGCCAACGACTACCGTTACTTCCCCGACCCGGACCTGCTGCCGGTGGTCATCGAGCCGAGCTTCCTCGAGACCGTGCGCGCCGCCCTGCCGGAGTTGCCGACGCAGAAGGTCGAGCGCTTCCAGCAGCAGTACGCGCTGTCGGCCTATGACGCCAACGTGCTGGCATCCAGCCGCGAACAGGCAGACTACTTCGAGCACGTGGTAAAAATTGGCGGCGACGCCAAGCTCGCGGCCAACTGGGTCATGGTCGAGCTGGGCAGCCTGTTGAACAAGCTGGGCCTGGACATCGACCAGTCGCCGGTCAGCGCCGAGCACCTGGGCGGCATGCTGCTGCGCATCCGCGACAACACCATCAGCGGCAAGATCGCCAAGACCGTGTTCGAGGCCATGGCCGCCGGTGAGGGCGATGCCGATAGCGTCATCGCAAGCCGCGGCCTCAAGCAGGTCACCGACACCGGCGCGATCGACAAGATGCTCGACGAGATGCTCGCCGCCAACGCCGAACAGGTCGAACAATACCGCGCCGCCGACGAGGCCAAGCGCGGCAAGATGTTCGGCTTCTTCGTCGGCCAGGCGATGAAGGCCTCCAAGGGCAAGGCCAACCCGGGGCAAGTGAACCAATTGCTCAAGGCCAAGCTCGAAGGGTGATCTGAAAGCGCGGCGAGGGCTTCGCCCTCGATCGCGGATGAATCCGCTCCTACAGGTATATGTAGGAGCGGATTCATCCGCGATGGGCCGCACAGCGGCCCCATTTGCGGAGCATCCAAATTGCTGAAGCACCCCCTCGCCACCCTCAGCCTGTTTGCCCTGCTGGCCGGCTGCGCCAGCCAAGACATCGACCCACGCGGCTACGACGAAACCGGTACCGCCTCCTATTACGGCGCCCGCCACCACGGCAAGCGCACCGCCAGCGGCGAGCCCTTCAACCAGCATGGCCTGAGCGCCGCCCACCGCAGCCTGCCCTTCGGCAGCCGGGTGCTGGTCACCAACCTCAGCAATCAGCGCAGCGTCGTGGTGCGCATCAACGACCGAGGCCCGCATACCCGTGGCCGCCTGATCGACCTGTCACGCGCCGCCGCAGAAAAAATCGGCATGCTGCGTAGCGGAACGGCGCGCGTGCGAGTACAAGGTCTGAGCGACTGACCTGACTGGAGCCTTCGCCATTTTCGACCTGGCCACCCTTCCCGCCTTCAGCCTGCTGCAACTGGGCCTGGGCCTGCTTTTGCTGATCATCGGCGCCGAGCTGCTGGTGCGCGCTGCACTGCGCCTGGCCGGGCGCCTGCACGTGCGTCCGCTGATCATCGGCCTGAGCCTGGTCGCCTTCGGCAGCACCGCGCCACAGCTGACGGTCAGCCTGCAGGCCGCCTACCAGGGCGCGCCGGACGTCGCCGTCGGCAGCGTGATCGGCAGCAACATCTTCAATGTGCTGGTGATCCTCGGCCTGGCCGCGCTGATCATTCCGCTACGCGTGTCGCGCCAGCTGGTGCGCCTGGACATCCCGCTGATGATCCTGGCCAGCGCGCTGGTCTACCTGCTCGCCCTCAACGGCCAACTGGGCCGCCTGGAGGGTGCTCTGCTGCTGCTTGGCTTGCTGGCCTACCTGGGCATGCTCTGGCACCAGTCGCGCCACTACGCCCGTACCTACCCCGCGCCCAGCGCCGCGCACACCGGCGCCGGGCGCTTCTGGAGCGGCGCGCTGCTGCTGATTGTGCTGGGCCTGGGCCTGCTGAGCCTGGCCGGGCACCTGCTGCTGGAGGCGGCCGTCGAGGTGGCCACCGACCTGGGCTTGTCCGAGCGCATCATCGGCCTGACCGTGGTCGCGGTATGCACCTCGCTGCCGGAGCTCGCCGCCGCGCTGATCGCCGCCCTGCGGGGCGAGCGGGAGATTGCCGTGGGCACGGTGATCGGCAGCAACCTGTTCAACCTGCTCGCGGTCCTGGGCCTGACTGCGGTGGTCACCCCCGAGCCGCTGTCGATTTCGCCCAATGCCCTGGATTTCGACCTGCCGGTGATGCTCGGCGTCGCCGCGCTGTGCCTGCCGGTGTTCTACTCCGGTTACCGGGTCACCCGCGCCGAAGGCCTGGTGTTTTTGTGCCTGTACCTGGCCTACGGCCTGCACGTGGTGACCTTCACCACCGGCATGCCGCTGGCTGGCCGCCTCGAGCGCTGGATGCTGTTCTACGTCCTGCCGGTGCTCGGAATCGTGTTGTTGTACACCACGGTCCGCGCCTGGCGCCGCCAACACTAAGGAAAACAACATGGCAGATTCAAAATCCACCGGCGAGCGCATTCGCCGCCAGGTCATGGGCGATGCCTTCGTCGACCGCGCCCTGGGCAACGCGAGCGAATTCACCCAGCCGCTTCAGGACTTCGTCAACGAGCACGCCTGGGGCAGCGTCTGGGGCCGCGATGGCCTGCCGCTGAAAACCCGCAGCCTGATCACCCTGGCCACGCTGACCGCGCTCAAGTGCCCACAGGAGCTCAAGGGGCATGTGCGTGGGGCCTTGAACAATGGCTGCACCGTTGAGGAAATCCGCGAGGCATTGCTGCATTGCGCGGTGTATGCCGGGGTGCCGGCGGCGGTCGATGCGTTTCGGGCGGCGCAGGAAGTGATTGATAGTTATCAGGCAGGTTCAAGCGATTAAGCGTTCGCACCCTGGCCTCGTGACTGTTACCTATGTGAGTGAACGCCTGTGTAACCCATGTAGGTGGTCCGTGCAGCTTGGCGATCAAGAGATTGACCAACCTGTCCACTAGTGCGCTTAGTGCGCTGCACGAAAAGCCTTGATACGCGTTCATGCTGCGTTGAAAACAGCCTCGCCTGACCTTCGTCTCAAGACTTTTCATATAGAGCCTAGCGACAGCTGCGTCAGCCCAGGCGACGCCGGTAACTTCGCGACTTCAGGAGGCCGAACGCAGGCCTTGCGTAGGGAGGTGACGGGCATGGATGCCCGTCAAGCGCTGGGGCCCAGGATGGGCCCTACAGCGCGGTCCTCCCGGGAGCAAGGCCGGGGTGAGGGAACCCCGGAGCGAAGCGTAGGGGCCGGATGAATGGAGCGCAGCGTTTTTTGGTTACTTTTTGTCGCGTTTGACAAAAAGTGACTCGCCGTAAGGGCGAAAGGGTGACTAAGCGTCGATATAGCCAATGAATGCGCTTACACCTGTAAACACCCACACCGACCGACTTTGACTTTGACTTTGACTTTGACTTTGACTTTCAGAGCGTGGGTTTTGAAAGTTATATGCGCATTCATTGGCTATGTCGACGCTTAGTCACCTTTTCGCCTTTACGGCGACCTACTTTTGCACGCGGGCAAAAGTAGGCAAAAACCGCTCGCTCCATTCATCCGGCCCCTACGCTTCGCTCCGGGGTCCCCTCGCTCCGTTCTTGCTCCCGTGGGTACCGCGCTGTACGCCCCATCCTGGGGCGCAGCGCTCGACGGCCATCCATGGCCGTCGCCCCACTACGCAAGAACTCCGCTCGGCCTCCTGAAGTCGCAATTGGCGGCGCCTGAACTATCGCGCACTTAGAAGCAAGATCAAGATCAAGAGATACGGAGTTAGTGGTTGGACAGTTGGCAATGTGTTGACTGCCTGGGAGGGCAACCGAGAGATTGAAACAGGCTTGAATAACAATAAGACGCCATCCAGCCAACTCGGTTTCAGGATACCGTAATATCCCGAAACCGAACTGGATCAAATCAGGCCCGCCGCGCCTTCTTCATTCGAAACGCCACCCACAACACAGCAATCCACGCCGGAATCAACATCACCGAAATACGAATCGGCGGGGTGAGATACATCACCACCAGGATCAGCACAATGAACGCCAGGCACAGGTAGTTGCTCAGCGGGTGCCACAGGCTCTGGTAGAACGGCGTGATCCCCGCCGCCAACTTGGCCTTGCGGAACTTGAGATGGGTGATGCTGATGCTCGCCCAGTTGATCACCAGCGCCGACACCGCCAGCGCCATCAGCAGGCCAAACGCCTCACCCGGCATCAGGTAGTTGATCAGCACGCACAGGCCCGTGGCGAACGCCGACACCCCAAGCGCAGTCAGCGGTACGCCGCGACGGCTGACCTTGAGCAACTGGCGCGGCGCGTCGCCCTGGGTAGCCAGGCCGAACAGCATGCGGCTGTTGGCATACACACAGCTGTTGTACACCGACAACGCCGCAGTCAGCACCACGATATTGAGGATGGTCGCCACCAGGTCGCTATCGAGGTTGTGGAAAATCATCACGAACGGACTACCGCCCTGCACCACCTTCTGCCAGGGGTACAGCGACAACAGCACCGCCAGCGCACCGATGTAGAAGATCAGGATGCGGTAGACCACCTGGTTGGTGGCCTTGGGAATGCTCTCGCGCGGGTTGGCCGCTTCGGCGGCGGTGATGCCCACCAGCTCCAGGCCGCCGAACGAGAACATGATCACCGCCAGCGCCATGACCAGCCCGACCACGCCATTGGGGAAGAAACCGCCGTACTGCCAGAGGTTGGCAACGCTGGCATCCGGCCCGCCATCACCGCTGGCGAGCAGCCACGCGCCGAAGGCGATCATGCTGACGATCGCCACCACCTTGACCAGGGCGAACCAGAATTCCATTTCCCCGTAGACCTTCACCTGGGTCAGGTTGATGACGTTGATCACCACGAAGAAGATCGCCGCCGTGGCCCAGGTGGGGAAGTCCGGCCACCAGTACTGCACGTAGATGCCCACCGCGGTGAGCTCGGCCATGCCGACCAGCACGTACACCACCCAGTAGTTCCAGCCCGAGACGAACCCGGCGAACTCGCTCCAGTACTGGTGGGCGAAGTGGCTGAAGCTGCCGGCGACCGGCTCCTCGACCACCATCTCGCCCAGCTGGCGCATGATCAGGAAGGCCATCAGGCCGGCGATGGCGTAGCCCAGCAGCACCGAGGGGCCGGCCAGCTGGATGGTCTGGGCGATGCCCAGGAACAGCCCGGTGCCGATGGCACCGCCCAGCGCGATCAGCTGGATATGGCGATTCTTCAGCCCGCGCTGCAAGCGCTCGGGCGTGCTCTGGTCTTGCATGAAGTGTCCTTTAGGTGAGGCAGTATTGTTGGTTTTGCTTGCAACTGGGCTAGATCCATCCACCCCATTGCAAGAAGAAGATCCCGATATTGGTGGTGACCGCCGCCATCAGTGTAGTGAGCACGATGATCGACGCCGCCAATTCGTGGTTGCCGTTGGCCTCACGTGCCATCACGTAGCTGGCCGCGGCGGTCGGGCTGCCGATGTACAGGAACAGGATGCCCAGCTCGGCGCCGCGAAAACCGCACAACCACGCGCCCAGGGTGCCCAGTACCGGCAGCCAGACCATCTTCACCAGGCTGACATCCAGCGCCAGCCGGCCGCTGTCGCGCAGCGCGGCCAGCGACAGGGTGCCGCCGATGCAGATCAGCGCCAGCGGCAGGGTCATCTGCGCCAGATAGTCGCCGCTGGTCAGCAGCCAGTTGGGCAGCGGCACCTGGCCGTAGGCCATGGGCGTGGCCAGCAGCACGCTGATGATCAACGGGTTGCTGAGGATGTTCTTGCCGATGCTCCAGGGGTCGGACTTCAGGTCCGGGCTGTACACCGCCAGCACCACCGCCGACAGCGAGTTGTACAGCAGGATCACCAGGCCCGCGAGCACGGCGCCAAGGGAGATACCGTAGTCGCCATACAGGCTGGCCGCCAGGGCCAGGCCGATAACGCCGTTGTTGCCGCGAAACGCGCCCTGGGTATAGATGCCGCGGTCAGCCCGCGGACAGCGCCAGATGGCCAGCCCCCAGGCCAGCGCGAAGCCCGCCAGGGTGGCGATGACGAAGTAGAGGATCACCCCGGGTTGCACCGCCGCCGCCAGGTCGGCGTGGTAGATGCCGAGGAACAACAGCGCCGGCATGCACACGTTGAACACCAGCTTGGAGGCGACCCGGTTGAAATTGTCGTCGATCAAGCCAACGCGCTTGAGCAACACGCCCATGAACAGCATGGCGAACACAGGGGCCGTGATGTTCAGTGTCTGGATAAGAAGGGCGAGCATGCAGCGCGATCCTGAGGCTGGGTGTCGAGGGGGGCAATCATACGCCAGTGCCGGGGGCTTGCGCCCGCCGTAGCTGCCAGTTGCCCGCACAAACAGACCTTGACGTAGGAAATTTCCTGAATATGATAGCGATTACTGTATATGCATACAGTATAAAAATGGATTATCCCGACATTGCAAGGAGCAAATCATGTCAGGAACACACACTGCGCCTGCGGCCGCCAAAGCCCAGGCCACCCTGGTGGTCGCCGACCTCGACCAGCTGTTCGACCCGCAAGGCGTCGCCCTCCCCGGCCCGGACAGCCACCTGGTGCTGGTCATGCACGGCCACCACACCCTCAAGTACCACCGCTTCGGCGTGCCGCCGAGCAGCGCCACGGCCGAGCAACGGGGCCCTGAGCTGTACTTCGAAGGCGCCGAGCACACCGCTATCGGCGACAACACCCTGCTGCGCTTCGAGCCCGGCCAAGCGGGCATCCTCGCCCACCAAGCGCCGCTGCCGCTCCCCAATGGCTTGAGCCTGACCTACGGCCAGGTGATCGCCCTGGGTGGCGACTTCTTCGGCCTGCCCGAGCGCCCCATCGCCGATGGCAGCACCGACGCCGAACGCCTCGAGCGCTTCACCCAGGCGTTCGATTCCCTGGCCCGTCTGCCGGCGGCCAAGGCCGAAGCCGAGCAGATCCTTGCGGTCATGCAGGAAGAAATCCGCGCCGCCAACCAGGCCATCAAGGACGGGCGCCAGCCCCACGAAGCCTACGATGCGCTGGGCGACAGCCTGTCGGCGCGCTGGAACCGCATCACCGGCGGCGGCAGTTTTGCCTCCGACCTGTTCCCCCTGGGGCGTTACCTGAAGCTGGCCGCCAGCAACTGGGACCACTTCGGCCCCTGGGCGTTGCTGGCCTACCAGGCAGGTCACGCCGTCGCCCTGCAGCAAGCCGTGAAGGCCCGCGCCAGTGGCAACGAGCGCGACCTGCAACTGGCCTATGCGATGAACGCCTTCGCCGACCACTTCCTGACCGACCTGTTCTCCGCCGGCCACCTGCGGGTGCCGCGCAAGGCCCTGGCCGACACCGTCACCCCCAGCGATGTCGGTTCGCTGATCTCGCGCTTCATGCACGACGAGGACAGCAAGTACGGCCTGGCGGTGCGCAACGCCGAGGGCGAGCAATGGCGCGCCTACGGCGACAAGCGCTACTTCGACACGGTGGATGTGGCCAACCGCCGCCAGGTGGGCCGCGCCGTGCAGCGCTCGGCCGATGAGGTGTTCCAGGCCTTTGTCGATGGCCGCGTGCCACTGGCCAAGGACTATGGCGCCCTGCGCCTGGCCCCGGACCTGCGCGCCGCCGAACAGGACCTGGTGCCGGGCAACTTCGCCCCGCTGTACTTCCTGGACGGCAAGGCCGTGCTGCGACGCA
This sequence comes from Pseudomonas muyukensis, assembly GCF_019139535.1. NCBI lineage: Bacteria > Pseudomonadati > Pseudomonadota > Gammaproteobacteria > Pseudomonadales > Pseudomonadaceae > Pseudomonas > Pseudomonas muyukensis. The sequence continues at coordinate 5,174,889 of NZ_CP077073.1, forward strand.
AGGATGTCAACGACCTCAACGACCGCAAGCGCATTGCCGACTGGTGGGGATGGAGCACCTACCTGCTGCTCAAGGACTACAAGCCGAACACGCCCGCCGGCTTCATCGCCCCACCTGCCGGGGCGCCGGTCATCACCGGCTGGCAGCGCCGCGAGCCGGATGGCCTGAACTGGCAAGCGGGCAATGCGGTGCGTTATGCCTACAGCATCACCGATGTGCTCAACGAGTCGTACATTGGCCCCTGGAGCGCCTATGCCGAACTGACCGATCAGTTCCATCCCAGCGTGCAGGTGCCGGTGGATGGCAAGCAGCGCGGGCGCAACCTGTTCCGTCAGTTCCGTGGCGGCTCGCCGGAACTGATCGCCAGCCTGGATGGCGTGGCAACCACTTACATCGATCGCAACGCGTGACAGGGAGGTCACTCATGACAATCAAGATCAAGCTGGAACTGGCGTCGGGCCAGTCGATGGCAGGGATGCCGCTGGAGTTGCTGCGTGATGGCAAGGTGATCGGCCGGGCCAAGGTGCCGGCAGGTGGGCTGGTGGCGTTCGAGGCGCCAGCAGGTGCGGGGCAACTGGCGGTGCGGGTGGACCGCTCGGGGGTGCAAGCCTGATAGCTGGCGGGGCCGCTGCGCGGCCCTTTCGCCCACAGGCCGTGCCTCTGATCAAGCCATGCGCGGTCTCTGTAGGAGCGGCCTTGTGTCGCGAAAGGGCCGCAAAGCGGCCCCGGCGGCTTCAGGGCTTCACCGGGCCTGGGGCTGCTGTGCAGCCTTTTCGCCCCACAGGCCGTGCCTCTGATCAAGCCATGCGCAGTCTCTGTAGGAGCGGCCTTGTGTCGCGATAGGGCCGCAAAGCGGCCCCGGCGGCTTCAGGGCTTCACTGGGCCTGGGGCTGCTGTGCAGCCCTTTCGCCCCACAGGCCGTGCCTCTGATCAAGCCATGCGCAGTCTCTGTAGGAGCGGCCTTGTGTCGCGAAAGGGCCGCAAAGCGGCCCCGGCGGCTTCAGGGCTTCACCGGGCCTGGGGCTGCTGTGCAGCCCTATCGCGACACAAGGCCGCTCCTACAGGGATGCGTGTCACCTGCTCAGCAGACCAGACCGCGTGATCTCAGCGCCGTACCGGGCGCTTCTGCAGCTTGCGCTGCAGGGTGCGCCGGTGCATGCCCAGCGCCCGCGCGGTGGCGGAGATATTGCCTTCATGCTCGCCCAGCACACGCTGGATATGCTCCCATTGCAGGCGATCCACCGACATCGGGTTTTCCGGCACCAGGGTGTCCAGGTCGGTGTGCTCCGAGAGCAGCGCCGCCAGCACGTCATCGGCGTCGGCCGGCTTGCACAGGTAGTTGCAGGCGCCGCGCTTGACCGCCTCGACCGCCGTGGCGATGCTCGAGTAGCCGGTCAGGATCACCACCCGCATCTCCGGGTCCAGTTCCAGCAGCTTGGGCAGCAGCACCAGGCCCGAGTCACCTTCCATCTTCAGGTCCAGCGTGGCGTAGTCAGGCAGGTCCTGCTCGGCCAGCTTCAGGCCTTCCTCGGCGGAACCGGCGGTACTCACACGGAAACCCCGGCGGCTCATGGCACGGGCCATGACCCGGGTAAAGGTGGCGTCGTCGTCCACCAGCAACAGGTGCGGCAGTTCTTCGCCTTCGACCTGGATTTCTTCGCTCATCGTTCATCTCCTCGCTTGCCATGGGGCAGGCGCAATTCGGTCAGGGTGCCACCCTGCTCATGACTATAGAGTTTCACCGAACCGCCCGCACGGGTCACGCTGGCCTTGCTCAAGAACAGGCCCAGGCCGAAGCCTTTGCCCTTGGTGGTAATGAAGGGTTTGCCGATCGCCTCGGCGATGGCCGCCGGCACGCCGGGGCCATGGTCACGGATGCTGATGACGATGTCCTGGGCGTCCCAGTCCAGGCGCACCTCCAGGTCGTCCGGGCAGGCATCGGCGGCATTGTTCAACAGGTTCAGCAGGGCCTGGGTCAGGTCCGGCGGCGGTGTCAGGCGCGGCACCGCGCCATCGCGCAGGCGCTGGAAGCGGTAGCTGGCCTCGGGGCGCATCAGGTGCCAGCGGTTGAGCGCCTCGTCGAGCCAGGCGGTGACCTCCTGCTCGATGATCGCCAGGCGGCGATTGGCCTCGGCGGCGCGCACCAGTTGCTGCAGGGTCTCCTTGCACAGCTTGACCTGGTCCTGAAGGATCTGCAGGTCTTCCTGCAACTGCGGGTCGGCGTGGTCCTGGCGCATTTCGTTGAGCAGCACGCTCATGGTCGCCAGCGGCGTGCCCAGCTCATGGGCGGCACCGGCCGCCTGGGTGGCCACCGCCAGCAACTGCTCGTCGCGCAGGCTCTCCTCGCGCCGCTCGGCACGCAGGTTCTCCTGCCGACGCAGCTCCTCGGCCATGCGCGCGGCGAAGAAGGTGATCACCCCGGCGGCCAGGGCGATACTCAGCCACATGCCGTAGACCTGCATGGTGTCGCGGGCCAGCGGCAGCGTTTCCAGCGGGTAGTACTGCACCAGCAACAAGCTGTAGGCCACCAGGGCGATGCCCGAGAGCACCAGCGAATAGATCCACGGCAAGGTCACCGCAGCGATCGCCAGCGGCACCAGGTAATAGGAGACGAAGGGGTTGGTCGAACCGCCCGAGTAATAAAGCAGGGCACTGTGGATCAACAGGTCGCAGGCCAGCTGCAGGGCATACTCGAGCTCGGTGACCGGCAGCGACAAGCGCAGGCGCAAAGCCGTGAAGGCGCACAGCAACGACGACAGGGCCAGGGTCACCGCCAGCGAGAACCATGGCAGCGGCAGTAGCTCGGTCCAGTAGGCCACGCCTACCGAGCCGGCCTGGGCGGCCAGGACGAGGATGCGAATGATGGTCAGGCGCCAGAGGTTCTGGCGTGTAGCGGACAGCGGATGTGCGGCGGCGAGCATGAGCTCTCCCGATGAGTGCTCCAGGAAAATCGGCTGGAGTATACCGAAGCCGGGCGCCTCGCTGCAGCAATGCGGCAAAGCGCCACACTTTGTCACAGGTACATGATGGCACTTTTGAACCCACTACACTGTTTCACGGTCTGATCGGCCATGCGTGGTCTCGATGCCACGCCTTATCTTGCCAAGGAGCTCCACATGCATATTCCCCGTCGCGGCGCCGCCGCCGTTGCCTTGTCCTGCGGCCTGCTCGCCAGCCTGCCCGCCCTGGCCGCCGACGAGCCGCGCTACTACAACCAGGTGTCGCTGCGCGCCGAAGTGAGCAAGGAAGTGGCCCGCGACCTGATGGTCGTGACCCTGTACAGCGAAGCGCAGAACAGCGACCCGGGCAAACTGGCCAAGGAAATCACCGAGGCCATGAACAAGGCCGTGCAGCAGGCCCGCCAGGTCAAGGACGTGAAGATCAGCCAGGGCAGCCGCAACAGCTACCCGATCTACGACACCAAGGGGCAGAAGATCACCGGCTGGCGCGAGCGCGCCGAACTGCGCCTGGAAAGCGCCGACTTCCCGGCCCTGTCCAAGCTCACCGGCGAGCTGCTGCAAGACCTGAAGATGGGCGGCATGGACTTCTCCATCGCCCCGGCCACGCGCAAGAGCAGCGAGGACGCCCTGCTCAAGGACGCCGTCGCCGCCTTCAAGGCCCGCGCCCAGCTGGCCACCGAGGCCCTCGGCGGCAAGGGCTACAAAGTGGTCAGCCTGAACCTCAACAGCAGCGGCTACCCACGCCCGTACCTGCGCAACGCGCCGATGGCGATGATGGCCAAGGGCGCCGCCGACGAAGCCGCGCCAGCACCGGATATCGAGGCCGGTACCAGCGAAGTCAGCATGAGCGCCGATGGCCTGATCGAAGTCCAGGTGCCCTGAATCCTCCATTTGAATATCCGAGGCGGTCAAAACCGTCTCGGACAACTGTTTCAGACCCTTCCTACGCACCAAACGGGTGCATCCGCTTGTCACATAAAGTGCGAAATATCCTGAAAATTTCGCTCCGTTTGACTACGCAAACGATCAACATTCGCCAAAGTTATACGGATGCGACATCCATGTACGTCCGTACCACGTTTTTGCCGTCAACCATCCTGCTGAGTGTTGCATTGGGAATACCCCCTGCATAAGTATCCGCAGGTCGGCTCACGAGGCCGCCTCAATTCGAAAAATGACAACAATGAGGCCACCATGCTCAAACACGCAGTCATTCCGTTCCTGGTAGGCGCAGGCTTGCTAGCCGGCGCACCGATCGCCCACGCCGCGTCCAACCTGGTGTTCTGCTCCGAAGGCAGCCCGGCCGGTTTCGACCCGGGGCAATACACCACCGGAACCGACTTCGACGCCTCCGCCGAGACCATCTTCAACCGCCTGACGCAATTCGAACGCGGCGGCACCAAGGTCATCCCCGGCCTGGCCACCAGCTGGGACGTCTCCGATGACGGCAAGACCTACACCTTCCACCTGCGTGAAGGCGTCAAGTTCCACACCACCGATTACTTCAAGCCCAGCCGCGACTTCAACGCCGACGACGTGCTGTTCACCTTCAACCGCATGCTCGACAAGGACCAGCCCTTCCGCAAGGCCTACCCCACCGAGTTCCCGTACTTCACCGACATGGGCATGGACAAGAACATCACCCAGGTGGAGAAACTCGACGACCACACGGTGAAGTTCACCCTCGCCCAGGTCGACGCCGCGTTCATCCAGAACATGGCCATGCACTTCGCCTCGATCCAGTCGGCCGAATACGCCGACCAGCTGCTCAAGCAGGGCAAGCCCGCCGACATCAACCAGAAGCCGATCGGCACCGGGCCGTTCGTGTTCAAGAGCTATCAGAAAGACTCGAACATTCGCTTTACCGGCAACAAGAGCTACTGGAATCCTGAGGACGTGAAGATCGACAACCTGATCTTCGCCATCAGCACCGACGCTTCGGTGCGCATGCAAAAGCTCAAGAAGAACGAGTGCCAGGTCACCTTGTTCCCACGCCCTGCCGACATCGAGCCGCTGAAGGCGGACAAGAAACTGCAGATGCCCGACCAGGCCGGCTTCAACCTCGGCTACATCGCCTACAACGTGATGGACAAGGTCAAGGGCAGCAACCAAGCGAACCCCCTGTCCCAACTCAAGGTCCGCCAGGCCCTGGACATGGCGGTCAACAAGCAGCAGATCATCGAATCGGTGTATCAGGGCGCAGGCCAGCTGGCGGTCAACGCCATGCCACCGACCCAATGGTCCTATGACGACACCATCAAGGACGCCGCATACGACCCGGAGAAGGCCAAGCAACTGCTCAAGGAAGCCGGCATCAAGGAAGGCACCGAGATCACCCTGTGGGCCATGCCGGTGCAGCGCCCCTACAACCCCAACGCCAAGCTGATGGCCGAGATGCTCCAGTCCGACTGGGCCAAGATCGGCATCAAGGCCAAGATCGTCAGCTACGAATGGGGCGAGTACATCAAGCGTTCCAAGGGCGGCGAGCAGGGCGCCATGCTGATTGGCTGGAGTGGCGACAATGGTGACCCGGACAACTGGCTGGGCACCCTCTATGGCTGCGATGCCATGGACGGCAACAACTTCTCCAAGTGGTGCTACAAGCCCTACGACGACCTGATCAAGCAAGCCAAGGCGACCTCCGACCAGGCCAAGCGCACCGAGTTGTACAAGCAGGCGCAACATATCCTCAAGGAACAGGTGCCGATCACCCCGATCGCCCACTCCACCGTGTATCAGCCCATGAGCGCGAAAGTGAAGGACTTCAAGATCAGCCCCTTCGGCCTGAACTCCTTCTACGGGGTCAGCGTGGACAAGTAACGGCCGTGATCGCCCTGTTGCCGCGGTTGGCGACAGGGCGATGACGCGACTTGGCGATACGTAGGGCTATTCCCGCACGCTCGCCAGAACCGTCCCGCCCCCATTCCAGTCTCTGAACCCTGGCTCCCGCATCCTGACGCCTCTATCGTCAGGACCGGGACGTCACAGCCGCGTATTGCCTGCGCGGCCAGCACCTACACGGACAAAGGATCTGCCATGCGCCTCACCCTGCTCAGTTCCACCCTGATCGCCCTTGGCCTGCTGGGCCAGGCATCGACCAGCCTGGCCAGCAACCTGGTGTTCTGCTCCGAGGGCAGCCCGGCAGGCTTCGACACCGCCCAGTACACCGCGGCCACCGACAACGACGCCGCCGAGCCCATCTACAACCGCCTGGTCGAGTTCGAGCGCGGTGGCACCGCCGTGCAAGCCGGCCTGGCCACCGACTGGCAGGTGTCCGAGGACGGCCTGAAGTACACCTTCCACCTGCGCCCCGGGGTGAAGTTCCACAGCAACAAGGACTTCAAGCCCAGCCGCGATTTCAACGCCGACGACGTGCTGTTCACCTTCAACCGCATGCTCGACAAGCAGCAGCCGTTCCGCCAGGCCTACCCCACCGAGTTCCCCTACTTCGTCAGCATGGGCCTGGACAAGAACATCGCCAAGGTCGAGAAGACCGACCCGCTGACCGTGGTCTTCACCCTCAACAGCGTCGATGCCGCGTTCATCCAGAACATCGCCATGGCCTTCGCCTCGATCCTTTCCGCCGAATACGCCGAACACCTGCTGGCCAGCGGCAAGCCCAGCGACATCAACCAGAAGCCGATCGGCACCGGACCGTTCGTGTTCCAGCGCTACCAGAAGGACTCGCAGATCCGCTTCAAGGGCAACAAGGACTACTGGGCGCCGGAGCGGGTGAAAATCGACAACCTGATCTTCTCCATCAACGTCGACCCGTCGGTACGCATCCAGAAACTGCGCAAGAACGAATGCCAGGTCACCTTGCACCCCCGTCCCGCCGACCTGCCGGCGCTCAAGCAGGATGACAAGCTGCAGGTCATGACCCAACCGGGCTTCAACCTCGGCTACATCGCCTACAACACCCAGCACCCACCGTTCGACCGCCTCGAAGTGCGCCAGGCCATGGACATGGCGGTGAACAAGCAGGCGATCATCCAGGCTGTGTACCAGGACGCCGGCCAGGCCGCGTCGAACGCCATGCCGCCGACCCAGTGGTCCTACGACGAGTCGATCAAGGATGCGCCCTTCGACCCGGAAAAGGCCAAGCAGCTGCTCAAGCAGGCCGGGGTCAAGGACGGCACCGAGATCACCCTCTGGGCCATGCCGGTGCAGCGCCCCTACAACCCCAACGCCAAGCTGATGGCCGAAATGCTCCAGGCCGACTGGAACAAGCTCGGCTTCAAGGTGCGCATCGTCAGCTACGAATGGGGTGAATACCTCAAGCGCATGAAGAACGGCGAGCATGACATCGCCCTGATCGGCTGGACCGGCGACAACGGTGACCCGGACAACTGGCTCGGCACCCTGTTCAGCTGCGACGCCATCGGCAGCAACAACTACTCCTTGTGGTGCGATACGCAGTACGACGCGCTGGTGAAAAAGGCCAAGCAAGTCACCGACCGCGAACAGCGCACCAGCCTGTATCAGCAAGCCCAGCAACGCCTCAAGCAACAGGTACCGATCACCCCAGTGGCGCACTCGACGGTCAACCAGCCACTGAGCATCAGCGTGAAAGACTTCAAGGTCAGCCCCTTCGGACGCAACGTTTTCTCCGGCGTCAGTATCGATTGACCCTGCAACGTCAGGCCGGGGGTGCAACCCACTCCCGCGACCGCGTGCAGCCCGGATTTGCCTGGCAACCCCCAGGCAGACACCCGCAGTACCGCGTCACCGTGACAAGCCCGGCCCACGAAGCCGGGTGATAACTAAAAAAAAAGAAAGGGAGCTTTCATGTCGAGACGTACCGCAACCACCGCATTGGCCTTGTCCGTCGGCGCCTTCTGCGCCCTCGCCCAGGCCGAACCCGCCAGCCAGGACTATGTGCCGATCACGCTCAAGTCCAGCAGTGAACAGGCCGAGGCCAAAGGCTTCATCGACGGCCAGAGCCTGTCCGGCAGCACCCGCAACTGGTATGCCCGCGAACGTGCCACCCGCGCACCGCTGTGGAAATACACCAAGAGCGACGGCACCCGCACCCCGACCCACAGCCGCGACAACTGGGTGCAGGGCACCATCCTCAACTACAGCTCGGGCTTCACCGAAGGCACCGTGGGCTTCGCCGTCGAGGCCGCGGCCTACAACGCCATTGCCCTGGAGCGCGGACGCGCCGCGGTGGCCGGGCCGAACAACCGTACCCTGACCCACAGCGACGGTGATCCGATCGGCCAGTGGAGCAAGATGGGCCTGGGCAACGTCAAGGCGCGGGTATCCAACACCACCCTGACCCTGGGCCGCCAGTCGGTGGACACGCCGATGATCGCCTACATTGGCAACCGTGCGTTGCCGTCGAGCTTCCAGGGCGCGTTCCTGCACAGCGCCGAGTTCGACAACCTGTCGTTCGACCTCGGCACCTTCGACCGGGTCTCGCCGCGTACCGAGCAGAGCCTGAGCAAGTTCCGCAGCGAGTATGGCGCCGAGGGGGTCGAGACCGACCGGGCCAGCACCGCCGGTATCAACTACCAGCCGTTCAAGAGCCTGACCACCAGCCTCTACGCCACCAAGGTCGATGACTTCTGGAACCAGTACTACTTCGGCGCCAACCACGTGCTGGGCGACAGCGCGGTGCTGAGCCTGACCACCGGCCTGAACTACTACAAGACCGTCGACGCCGGCAGCAAGAAGATGGGCGAGATCGACAACGACACCTACAGCCTGTCGTTCGGCCTGACCCACCAGGCCCACACCCTCAGCGCCTCCTGGCAGCAGGTCAACGGCAACGAGTACTTCGACTACCTGCACGAAACCAACGGCATCTACCTGGCCAACTCCCTGCTGTCGGACTTCAACGGCCCGAACGAGAAGTCGCTGCAGATCAGCTATGTGCTGAACATGGCGCCCTACGGCGTGCCAGGCCTGAAGTTCAACCTGTACAACGCCCGCGGCTGGGGCATCGACGGTACCCACTACAAGGGCACTGCCTATGACGTGCGCGGCATGGACGGCGAGACCCACTACGAGTGGGGCATCGGTACCAGCTATGCGGTACAGAGCGGCATGCTCAAGGACACCACCATCCGTGCCACCTACACCGCCCACCGCGCCAGCAAGGCACAGGCCGACGGCAGCCTGGACGAGCTGCGGATCGTGACCACCATTCCGTTCAACATCCTCTGACCGTTGCCGCCACGGCCCGACTCCCCACGGGCCGTGGCGGCTAGGCTGGAACTAGCACTGCAGGGAGGTTCCATGAAATCGCTACCGTTACGCGCTGCCCTGGCAGCGGTCATCCTGGGCGCCGCATCGAACCTGGCGGCCAAGCCGCTGGTGGTATGCACCGAAGCCAGCCCGGAAGGCTTCGACATCGTCCAGTACACCACCGCGGTCACCGCCGACGCCACGGCCGAGGCCATCTTCAACCGCCTGGTCGACTTCAAGCCCGGCACCACCGAGATCCAGCCGGCCCTGGCCGAACGCTGGGAGGTCAGCGCCGATGGCCTGGTCTACACCTTCCACCTGCGCGAAGGCGTCAAGTTCCACACCACCGACTACTTCAAGCCCACCCGCGACTTCAACGCCGACGACGTGCTGTGGAGCCTGAACCGCCAGTTGCACAAAGACCATCCGTGGCACGACAAGACCAGCGTCGGCTACCCCTATTTCGAGAGCATGGCCTTCAAGGACCTGCTCAAGTCGGTGGAAAAAACCGACGAGCACACCGTGGTGATTACCCTGACCCGCCCGGAAGCCCCCTTCCTGCGCGACCTGGCCATGGCCTTCACCTCGATCTACTCCGCCGAATACGGCGACCAGTTGCTCAAGGCCGGCAAGACCGGCGATCTCAACAGCAAGCCGATCGGCACCGGCCCGTTCGTGTTCCAGCGCTACAACAAGGACGCCCAGGTTCGCTACAAGCCCAACCCGGACTACTTCCGCGGCAAGCCACCGGCCGACGCCCTGATCTTCGCCATCGCCACCGACAGCAACGTGCGCCTGCAGAAACTGCGCGCCAACGAATGCCAGATCGCCCTGTACCCCAAGCCTGACGACGTACCGGGCATCAAGACCGATCCCAAGCTCAAGGTCGCCGAGATCGAGGCCCTGGTCACCGGCTATATCTCCATGAACACCCAGCACAAGTACCTGAGCGACGTGCGCGTGCGCAAGGCGATCAACATGGCCTTCGACCGCCAGACCCACGTCGACCAGCTGTTCGGCAAGGGCAACGCGCTGGTCGGGATCAACCCCTACCCGCCGACCATGATCGGCTTCAACACCGACAACAAGAACCCGCCCCACGACCTGGACAAGGCCCGCGCCCTGCTCAAGGAAGCCGGTGTGCCGGAGGGCACGGTGATCACCCTGTTCACCCGCAATGGCGGTGGCCCGACCAACCCCAACCCACGCCTGTCTGCCGAAATGCTGCAAGCCGACCTGGCCAAGATCGGCATCAAGCTCGATATCCGGGTGCTGGAATGGGCCGAAATGCTGCGCCGCGCCAAGAAGGGCGAGGCCGACCTGGTCTCGGCGGGCTGGGCCGGCGACAACGGCGACCCGGACAATTTCCTTACGCCGATGCTCAGCTGCGACGCAGTGAAGAGCGGCGAGAACTACGCCCGCTGGTGCAACCCGAAATTCCAGGAGCTGATCACCCGCGCCCGCGAGATCATCGACAACGACGAACGCGCCAAGCTCTATAGCGAGGCCCTGGCGGTGTACGATGAGGACCAACCGTGGATCAGCATGGCCCATCCGAAGATGTTCACCGCCATGCGCGAGAACGTCGAGGGCTATGTCATCAACCCACTGACCAACAACAACTTCGCCACCACCAAGGTGAAGTAGAACAACAACGACCGCCGGCAGCCTGTACGGGAGCCGGCGGCACTGCCTTTACCGGCTGGATGAGGTACCCACGAACATGTTGAGTTTTATTGCCCGGCGCCTGGGCCTGCTGATCCCGACCTTCTTCGGTATCACCCTGCTGACCTTCGCGCTCATACGCCTGATCCCCGGCGACCCGGTGGAAGTGATGATGGGCGAGCGCAGGGTCGACCCCGAGATGCACGCCCAGGCCATGGAGCGCCTGGGCCTGAACAAGCCCTTGCCGGTCCAGTACCTGGACTACGTCGGCAAGCTCGCCCAGGGTGACCTGGGCGAGTCGCTGCGCACCCGCGAGAGCGTGTGGAACGAATTCCTCACCCTGTTCCCCGCCACGCTGGAGCTGGCCATGGCCGCCCTGCTGTTCGCCGGGGTAATCGGCCTGCTGGCCGGGGTGATCGCCGCGCTCAAGCGCGGTTCGCTGTTCGACCACGGGGTGATGGGCATCTCCCTGGCCGGCTACTCGATGCCGATCTTCTGGTGGGGCCTGATCCTGATCATGTTCTTCTCCGTGAGCCTGGGCTGGACCCCGGTTTCCGGGCGCATCGACCTGCTCTACGACATCGAGCCGAAAACCGGCTTCATGCTCATCGACACCCTGCTCAGCGACGAGGAAGGCGCCTTCAAGGACGCGGTCATGCACCTGATCCTGCCGGCCATCGTGCTGGGTACCATCCCGCTGGCGGTGATCGCCCGCATGACCCGTTCCTCGATGCTCGAAGTGCTGCGCGAGGACTACATCCGCACCGCTCGCGCCAAGGGCCTGTCGCCGTCGCGCGTGGTGTTCATCCACGGCCTGCGCAACGCGCTGATCCCGGTACTGACCGTGTTCGGCCTGCAGGTCGGCACGCTGCTGGCCGGCGCCGTGCTCACCGAGACCATCTTCTCCTGGCCGGGCATCGGCAAATGGCTGATCGAGGCCATCGGCGCCCGTGACTACCCCGTGGTGCAGAACGGCATCCTGTTGATCGCCTGCCTGGTGATCCTGGTCAACTTCGTCGTGGACATCCTCTACGGCCTGGCCAACCCACGCATCCGTCACCAGCGCTGAGGATTCCATCATGACCAGCCCGATTCCGAAATCCGTCACACCGACCAGCGCGGTTGACCAAAGCTTGCTCTACCCCTCGCCGTACAAAGAGTTCTGGCAGGCCTTCTCGCGCAACAAGGGCGCGGTGGCCGGCCTGGCCTTCATGTGCCTGATCGTGTTCTGTGCGCTGTTCGCCCCCTGGGTGGCGCCACACAACCCCAGCGAGCAGTACCGCGACTTCCTGCTCACGCCACCGGTGTGGCTCGAAGGCGGCACCTGGCAGTTTATCCTCGGCACCGACGAACTGGGCCGCGACCTGCTGTCACGGTTGATCCAGGGCTCACGCCTGTCGCTGCTGATCGGCCTGTCGTCGGTGGTGATGTCGCTGATCCCGGGCATCCTCCTGGGCCTGCTGGCCGGGTTCTTCCCGCAGATCCTCGGCCCGTCGATCATGCGCCTGATGGACGTGATGCTGGCCCTGCCCTCGCTGCTGCTGGCCGTGGCCATCGTCGCCATCCTCGGCCCTGGCCTGATCAACACCGTGATCGCCATCGCCATCGTCTCGCTGCCGTCCTACGTGCGCCTGACCCGCGCCGCGGTGATGGGCGAGCTGAACCGCGACTACGTCACCGCCGCGCGCCTGGCCGGTGCCGGCCTGCCGCGGCTGATGTTCGTCACCGTGCTGCCCAACTGCATGGCGCCGCTGATCGTCCAGGCCACCTTGAGCTTCTCCTCGGCGATCCTCGACGCCGCCGCCCTGGGCTTCCTCGGCCTCGGCGTGCAACCGCCGACCCCCGAGTGGGGCACCATGCTGGCCTCGGCCCGCGACTACATCGAACGCGCCTGGTGGGTAGTGAGCCTGCCGGGCCTGACCATTTTGCTCAGTGTGCTGGCAATCAACCTGATGGGCGACGGGCTGCGCGACGCGCTGGACCCGAAACTCAAGAATGCCGCCTGAGGAGACCGCCATGTCACTGTTGCAGATCAACAACCTGAACGTGCGCTTCGGCGACGCCAATGCCGTGCCCGTGGTCGACGGCCTGGAGCTTGCGGTGGACGCCGGCGAGATCCTCGCCATCGTCGGCGAGTCCGGCTCCGGCAAGTCGGTCACCATGATGGCCCTGATGGGCCTGATCGACGCCCCCGGGCGCATCACCGCCGACGTGCTCAACTTCGACGGCATCGACATGCTCAAGCTCAGCGGCCGGCAACGGCGCAAGGTGGTGGGCAAGGACATCGCCATGGTCTTCCAGGACCCGATGACCGCGCTCAACCCCAGCTACACCGTCGGCTACCAGATCGAGGAAGTGCTGCGCCAGCACCTGGGCCTCAAAGGTAAAGCGGCGCGCCAGCGCGCGCTGGAGTTGCTGAAGAAGGTCGAGATCCCCGCCGCCGAAAGCCGCCTGGACGCCTACCCGCACCAGCTGTCCGGCGGCATGAGCCAACGCGTCGCCATCGCCATGGCGATCGCCGGCGAGCCCAAGCTGCTGATCGCCGACGAACCGACCACCGCGCTGGACGTGACCATCCAGGCGCAGATCATGGAGCTGCTGGTCAACCTGCAGAAGGAGCGCAACATGGCGCTCATCCTGATCACCCACGACCTGGCCGTGGTCGCCGAGACCGCCAAGCGCGTGTGCGTGATGTACGCAGGGCAAGCGGTCGAAGTCGGCCAGGTGCCGGAGCTGTTCGACATCCCCGCCCACCCCTACAGCGAAGCGCTGCTGGCGGCCATCCCCGAGCACAGCATTGGCGCCGAGCGCCTGGCCACCCTGCCAGGCATCGTGCCTGGCCGTTATGACCGGCCACAAGGTTGCCTGCTGTCACCGCGCTGCCCCTATGTGCAGGAAAACTGCCGGCGGCAGCGCCCGGCCCTCGATCCCCAGGCCCATAGCCTGGTGCGTTGCTTCTATCCGCTGAACCAGGAGGTGGCGTGATGGCCGTCGTACTTTCCGCCCGCGAGCTGACCCGCCACTACGAAGTCTCCCGCGGCCTGTTCAAGGGGCATGCGCTGGTACGCGCGCTCAATGGCGTGTCGTTCGAGCTGGAGGCCGGCAAGACCCTGGCCGTGGTTGGCGAGTCCGGTTGTGGCAAGTCCACCCTGGCCCGCGCCCTGACCCTGATCGAAGACCCCTCCTCCGGTTCGTTGCAAATCGACGGCCACGAGGTCAACGGCGCCAGCAAGGAGCAGCGCAAGCAGTTGCGCCGCGACGTGCAGATGGTGTTCCAGAGCCCCTACGCCTCGCTCAACCCACGGCAGAAGATCGGCGACCAGCTGGCCGAGCCGCTGCTGATCAACACCTCGCTGAGCAAGGCCGAACGCCGCGACAAAGTGCAGAAGATGATGGAGCAAGTGGGCCTGCGCCCCGAGCACTACCAGCGTTACCCGCACATGTTCTCCGGCGGCCAGCGCCAGCGCATCGCCCTGGCCCGGGCAATGATGCTGCAACCCAAGGTGCTGGTAGCGGACGAGCCGACCTCGGCGCTGGACGTGTCGATCCAGGCCCAGGTGCTGAACCTGTTCATGGACCTGCAAAAAGAGTTCAACACCGCCTACGTGTTCATCTCGCACAACCTGGCGGTGGTGCGCCATGTGGCGGACCAGGTGCTGGTGATGTACCTGGGCCGGCCGGCGGAGATGGGGCCGAAGCAGGATATCTACGACAAGCCATTGCATCCGTACACCCAGGCGCTGCTGTCGGCGACCCCGGCGATTCATCCAGACCCGCTGAAGCCGAAGATCCGCATTGCCGGGGAGCTGCCCAACCCACTCAATCCACCGGATGGGTGCGCGTTCCACAAGCGCTGCCCGTATGCGACCGAGCGCTGTGCCAAGGAAGTGCCGGCATTACGGCAGGTGAGTACGCGGCAGGTGGCTTGTCACTATGCCGAGCAGTTTCTCTAGGTTCTAGATCGCTGGGGCTGCTGCGCAGCCCTTTCGCGACACGAGGCCGCTCCTACAGGAGATCGCGGTCCCTTGTAGGAGCGGCCTTGCCGAGGCGTCGGACCGGTCGGAAAGGGCTGCGAAGCAGCCCCAGGGATCTCAATGCATAAAGAACCAGATCAGGATAATCACCGGAATCGGCACCCCAATCATCCAAAGCAGTATCGAGCGCATGGCCTTTCTCCCTGTTCGATGGTGACAAGAGAGGTGCATCGCCCATGCCACTCGTATCAAAAAATTACACTTATATGAATCAACGGCTTACCCCCTGAGCCGCTTGCCGGAACCGTGCAAATTGCCAGATTCCCACCCTTGCACCTGGGTGTTCTGCAATGCACTATCGACCCCATGACTGCCTCCCCCCTCCCCGACGGCCCTGGGCAAACCCCGCTCACCGCCGACACCGTCATGCGCTACCACCTGTGCTGGAAGCATCGCGACCTGGACGGGGTCATGGCGCTATACCACCCGCACATCGAGTACCACGACTTCTTCCAGAACCGCGTGCTCGGCTATGTCGAGCTGCGCGACTACGTGCGCGCCTGCCTGCCCCATGAAGCCGGTGAGGACATCGTCCACAGCGACCGCATCCGCGTCGATGGCTGCACCGCGTTCATCCAGTACCAGGTCACGGTGCAGGGCGGCGACGGGCTGGTGGCGTTCCAGTCCAGCGAAGCGATCACGGTCAGGGACGGCCTGATCTGGCGGGTCAACGAATACGCCACCCTGGTTCGCCAGAACGGCAATGGCCAGGTCCGCGGCGGCCCACGCCCGGCCACCAGCCACCTGGGCCTGTCGCCACGGCAACTGTCGACCATGGCCCAGGACCTGGAGCATTACTTCCAGCGCCAGCGCCCCTACCTCGACCCGGAACTGGACCTGCAACAGGTGGCCGACGCCAGCGGCTACAGCCGCAACCAGATTTCCTACCTGCTCAACCAGGTGCTCGGGCAAAGCTTCTACCGTTACGTCAACCAGGCGCGGCTGCATCACCTGATGGCCAGCCTCGACGACGACAGCGTCCAGGCGCCGATCGACGACCTGGCGTTCAACGCCGGCTTCAACTCGCTCTCGGCGTTCTACAAGTGCTTTCGCGAGCACACCGGCCTCACCCCCAAGGCCTATCTCAAGCAAATTTCCCTGCGTGCACGCACGTAAGACAGGCGCGGACCGACACCACTAGCATCGCCCACAGACCTTGACGGATGTGGAGCAAGACCTGATGCAACCCCCACGCACCATCAGCCTGTGGATGGACCAGCTCGACGAGCCGCTGTGCGCCCGCCCGGCCTTGGGCCAGGACCTGGACGTCGATGTGTGCATCATCGGCGCCGGCTACACCGGCCTGTGGACGGCCTACTACCTCAAGCGCCAGGCGCCGCAGCTGAAGATCGCCATCATCGAGGCGAACATCGCCGGTTACGGCGCTTCAGGGCGCAACGGCGGCTGGCTGATGGGCAACCTGCTGGGCGAGGACCGCCTGCTTGCCAGCCTGTCGCCGCAACAACGGCGCGCCAGCATCGACCTGCTGCACGGCATTCCCGACGAAGTGCACAGCGTGCTGCAGCGCGAAGCCATCGACTGCGACTACCGCAAGGGCGGCGTGCTCTATTGCGCGGCCCGTTACCCCGAGCAGGAACGCAGCCTGCGCGCCTGGCTGGACGACCTCTATCGGCAAGGCATGCGCGAGGACGACTACCGCTGGCTGCGCCCCGAACAGCTGGATGCGCAGCTGAAACTGAGCAACCCCTACGGCGCCATCTACAGCCCGCACACCGCGACCATCCAGCCGGCAAAACTGGTACGTGGCCTGGCGCGAGTGGTGGAGAACCTGGGCGTGCCGATCTACGAGAACACCCCGGCCCTCGACTGGCAGACCGGCGAGGTGCGGACCCCACAGGCGCGCATCCGCAGCCACTGGCTGGTTCCAGCGGTGGAAGGCTACGCCGCCAGCCTGCCGCCCCTGGGCCGTCATCAGCTGCCGGTGCAGAGCCTGCTGGTGGCCACCGAGCCGCTGCCGGAGTCTACCTGGGAACAGATCGGCCTGAGCCAGGGCCAGGCCTTCAGCGAAAGCAGCCGCCAGGTCACCTATGGCCAGCGCAGCGCCGACAACCGCCTGGTGTTCGGTGCCCGCGGCGGCTACCGCTTCGGAGGCCGTCTGCGCGAGGACTTCACCCTGACCACCGACGAGGTGGAGCTGCGCCGCTACCTGTTCGGCGAACTGTTCCCACAGCTCAAGCATGTACGCATCACCCACTCCTGGGGCGGCAACCTCGGCATGGCCCGGCGTTTCCGCCCGCACATGCTCTGCGACCGCCAGCGCGGCATCGCCCTGGCCGGCGGTTATGGCGGCGAGGGTGTCGGCGCCAGCAACCTCGGTGGACGCACCCTGGCCGCGCTGATCCTCGGCCAGCACAACGAACTGACCGCGCAGCCCTGGGTGCACGACAACCGACCGCTGTCGAGCCTGGCCAGCTGGCCCCCCGAGCCCTGCCGCTGGCTGGGCTACAACGCGATCATCCAGAGCTTCGTGCACGAGGACCGCACCCTCGCCAGCCCGGCCAGCGCGCCCTGGCGGCGACGCCTGGCCAGCGGGCTGGCCGACCTCATGGAAGGTTTCATGCACTGATTTCCCTTCACCATCACAGAGGATCCACCGGTCATGAGCATCACCCAGTTCAAGCGCACCGACAGCGCTCCCCTGACCACCTCCAGCCCGGTCGCCGTGCCCCTCGGCGAGCCGGTCGCGGTCACCTCGGTCAGCTGCGTCGAGCGCAGCGACGGCGTCGAGACCGGCATCTGGGAGTGCACCCCCGGGCGCTGGCGGCGACAAATTGTGCAGCAGGAGTTCTGCCACTTCATCAAGGGCCGCTGCACCTTCACCCCAGACGGTGGCGAGCCGCTACTCATAGAAGCCGGCGACGCCCTGATGCTGCCGGCCAACAGCCTCGGCACCTGGGATATCCAGGAGACCGTGCGCAAGACCTACGTACTGATGTTCTGATCCGCTGATCGCCTGCCTTCGATAACAACAGACAAAGCAAGGTAACCCCGACATGCGCACCCTCCTTCTCGCTCCCCTGATGCTGGCCGCCAGCGTGGCCAGCGCCGCCGACTCGGTGAAGATCTACAACTGGTCGAGCTACATCGCCCCCGACACCCTCAAGCAGTTCCAGCAGGCCACGGGCATCGTGCCTACCTACGACGTGTTCGACAGCAACGAAACCCTCGACGGCAAGCTGATGACCGGCAACTCCGGCTACGACGTGGTGTTTCCCTCCAACCATTTCATGGCCCGGCAGATCCAGGGCAAGGCCCTGAAGAAACTCGACAAGACGCAATTACCGAACTGGAAGAACCTCAACCCGGTGCTGCTCAAGGCGCTGGAGGTCAACGACCCGGGCAACCAGTACGGCTTCCCCTACCTGTGGGGCAGCACCGGCATCGGCTACAACATCGACAAGGTCAAGGCGGTGCTCGGCGACCATGCGCCCATCGACTCATGGGACCTGTTCTTCAAGCCCGAATACCTCGCCAAGCTCAAGAGCTGCGGCGTGGCGGTGCTGGACAACGGCCCCGAACTGCTGCCGATCGCCCTGCACTACCTGGGCCTGCCGCACCATAGCCAGGACCCGGCGGACTACGACAAGGCCAAGGCGTTGCTGATGCAGGTACGCCCGTACATCAGCTACTTCCACTCCTCGAAGTACACCGGCGACCTGGCCAATGGCGATGTGTGCGTGGTGGTGGGTTTCTCGGGTGACGTGCTGCAGGCGAAGAACCGTGCCGAGGAGGCGAACAACGGGGTGAGGGTGGGCTACTCGATCCCGAAGGAAGGCGCGCCGATGTGGTTCGACATGGTCGCCATGCCGGCCGATGCGCCCAACGAGAAGGCCGGGTATGCCTACATGAACTACCTGTTGCAGCCCGAGGTGATGGCGCAGATCAGCAACTTCGTGCAGTACGCCAACGGCAACCAGCAGGCCGATGC
The DNA here is from genome assembly GCF_019139535.1 of Pseudomonas muyukensis. Lineage (NCBI taxonomy): Bacteria > Pseudomonadati > Pseudomonadota > Gammaproteobacteria > Pseudomonadales > Pseudomonadaceae > Pseudomonas > Pseudomonas muyukensis. The sequence goes on from NZ_CP077073.1 coordinate 5,193,689, forward strand.
CTTGGTGGACCCGGCGCTGAAGGGCAACACGATGATCTATCCGAGCGCGGATGTGATGGACAAGCTATATGCGCTGGAGGCGATGCCGGCGAAGATCGACCGCATTCGCACACGCATCTGGACCAGTATCAAGGCCGGGAATTGATTGCAGGCATTACGCGACCCCTGTAGGAGCGGCCTTGCGTCGCGAAAGGGCCGCAAAGCGGCCCCAGAATCTTTGTCTAACACTGAACCCTGGGGCCGCTACGCGACCCTTTCGCGACACGAGGCCGCTCCTACAGGGTCAAGTGCAGGCCTGCTGGATCAGTGATGCTCGCGGGTCGCGCGGAACTTGATGTCCGGCCAGCGCTCTTCCATCAGCGACAGGTTGACCCGGGTCGGGGCCAGATAGGTCAGGTGACCGCCACCGTCGATGGCCAGGTTCTCCATGGCCTTGTTCTGGAATTCCTCGAGCTTCTTCTTGTCGTCGCAGGCGATCCAGCGCGCCGACCACACGGTGATCGGCTCATAGGCGCACTCGACCTTGTACTCTTCCTTCAGGCGGCTGGCGACCACGTCGAACTGCAGCACACCGACCGCACCCAGGATGATGTCGTTGCTGCGCTCGGGGAAGAACACCTGGGTGGCGCCCTCTTCGGCCAGCTGCTGCAGGCCCTGGCGCAGCTGCTTGGATTTCAGCGGGTCCTTCAGGCGCACGCGGCGGAACAGCTCCGGGGCGAAGTGCGGGATACCGGTGAAGCCCAGCGCCTCGCCTTCGGTGAAGGTGTCGCCGATCTGGATGGTGCCGTGGTTGTGCAAGCCGATGATGTCGCCGGCAAAGGCCTCTTCCAGTTGCTCACGCTCGGAGGAGAAGAACGTCAGCGCATCACCGATGCGCAGGTCCTTGTTCAGGCGCACATGGCGCATCTTCATGCCCTTCTCGTACTTGCCCGAGCAGATACGCATGAAGGCGATGCGGTCGCGGTGTTTCGGGTCCATGTTCGCCTGGATCTTGAACACGAAGCCGGTGAATTTCTCTTCAACAGGCTCCACGGTCCGCTCGTGGGCGACACGGCCCAGCGGGCGCGGCGCCCAGTCGACGACCGCGTCGAGCACGTGGTCGACACCGAAGTTGCCCAGGGCGGTACCGAAGAACACCGGGGTCAGCTGGCCGTTGATGAACTCGTCCTGGTCGAACTCGTGGCAAGCGCCCTGCACCAGCTCGAGCTGCTCGACGAAGCTGTCGTACTGGTCGCCCAGGTGCGCGCGGGCCTCGTCGGAATCCAGCTTCTGGATGATCTTGGCTTCGGTGCGCTCGTGGCCGTGGCCCGGGGTGTAGACGATGATGTAGTCGCCGGTGAGGTGGTAGACACCCTTGAAGTCGCGGTAGCAACCGATCGGCCAGGTGATCGGCGCGGCCTTGATCTTCAATACCGCCTCGATTTCGTCGAGCAGTTCGATCGGGTCGCGGATGTCACGGTCGAGTTTGTTGATGAAGCTGACGATCGGCGTGTCACGCAGGCGGCACACGTCCATCAGGGCAATGGTCCGCGGCTCTACGCCCTTACCGCCATCGAGCACCATCAGCGCCGAGTCCACCGCGGTCAGGGTGCGGTAGGTGTCTTCCGAGAAGTCTTCGTGGCCGGGGGTGTCGAGCAGGTTGATCATGTGCTCGCGGTAGGGGAACTGCATCACCGAGGTGGTGATGGAGATGCCGCGCTGCTTCTCCATTTCCATCCAGTCGGAGGTGGCGTGGCGGTCGGACTTGCGCGACTTCACGGTACCCGCGACGGAGATCGCCTTGCCCATCAGCAGGAGCTTCTCGGTGATGGTGGTCTTACCGGCGTCGGGGTGGGAAATGATTGCGAAAGTGCGGCGCTTCGCGACTTCGGCGGCCTGGTTGGTCATGGGAAATCGCCTGACTGGGGATTCAAAAAGGGGCGATATCATACCTGAAGTCGGGGCTCGGGCCAAAATCTGCTGAACCAGAGGCGCTCGTTCCGGCCTCTTCGCGGGTAAACCCGCTCCTACAGGTACTGCACAAGACTCAAGGACTGTGGAAATCCTGTAGGAGCGGGTTTACCCGCGAAAGGGCCAGTGATCGCTCAAGCATCTGCCTGGTCACGACAAATGGCTACAAAGCAGTGTTTTCAATGCCTAGAGCGCATTAATCCGTAATTTTTTCTCGATGTATTTCCATCTTTCCAGTGATTAACACTGGCCAAATGCCGCCTCGAATGGGAACCTTTCCCTTCACGGAGACGTCCACTCCCCTGCAACCCGCTTCGGTTCAGGGCTGGTTTCACCTGCTTCACGAGCCCGACGGGGTTCGGCTCATGGCCTGATGCCACGCATCGCGCTGCTACTCGCGACCACGCTGCCCGCCGCCAGGAATGGCCGGCCGCACGGGGGTGTGATCGCCGACTATAAAAAAGGAGTCCGCCTGTGGCTGCACGCTACGGAAAAGGGCTGTTGGGATGGGCCGCCGTGCTCGTCATCCTGGCCCTGCTGGTCCACTGGATCGGCATCGACACGATCGCGCGCTATCGCGACGATCTTGGTTTCTACCTGCAAGCGCACCTGGTCCTGGTGCTGGCTTCGATGGCGGCGGCACTGGCCGTGGGCATCCCCGCCGGCATCGCCTTGAGTCGACCGCAACGGGTCGACAAAGCCGAACGCTTCATGCAGTTTTTCAACGTAGGCAACACCATCCCTCCCCTGGCCGTCCTGGCCATCGCCCTGAGTATCCTGGGCATCGGCGCAGGTCCTGCGATCTTCGCGCTGTTCCTCGCCTCCCTGCTGCCCATCGTGCGCAACACCTACGAAGGCCTGAAGAACGTCCCCGCCGCGCTCAAGGAAGCCGCCACCGGCATCGGCATGACCCCGCGCCAGCAGCTGTGGCAGGTGGAACTGCCCAATGCCGTGCCGATCATCGTCGGCGGCGTGCGCGTGGCCCTGGCACTGAACGTCGGCACCGCGCCCCTGGCATTCCTGATCGGCGCCAACAGCCTGGGCAGCCTGATCTTCCCCGGCATCGCCCTGAACAACCAGCCGCAACTGTTGCTCGGCGCCGCGTGCACAGCGCTGCTGGCCCTGGTGCTGGATGCCCTGGTGAGCTTCTCCAGCAAACGCTGGCTGGAACGCGGCCTGGCCGGATAACAAGAGGGAACCCATGAAAAGAATCATCGCCTTGCTGCTGGGCGCGGCCCTGCTATACGCAGGATTTGCCCAGGCAGCGGAAAAACCGCTGGTACGCATCGGCGCGCGGGTGTTCACCGAACAGACCGTGCTCGCCGAAATCACCGCCCAATACCTGCGCGCCAATGGCTTCGAGGTGCGCGTGACCAGCGGCCTTGGCAGCAACATCGCGCGCCAGGCCCAGGAGACCGGCCAGCTCGACCTGATGTGGGAATACACCGGCGTCTCGCTGGTGTCGTACAACCACATCGACGAGCGCATGCCCGACGCCGAAGCCACCTATGCCCGGGTCAAGGCCCTGGATGCGCAGAAGGGCCTCATCTGGCTGGCTCCGTCGCGCTTCAGCAACACCTATGCCCTGGGCCTGCCCAAAGCGGTCGCCGCCGCCTACCCGCAGATCAACTCGATCAGCGACCTCAACCAGGTGCTGCGTGACGAACACCAGCGCCCCCACCTGGTGGCGCTGGACACCGAGTTCGCCAACCGCCCCGATGGCCTGGTCGGCCTGCGCGAGCTGTACGGCCTGCCGCTGGACCGCCGCAACATCCGCCAGATGGACGGCGGCCTGGTGTACACCGCCATGCGCAACAACCAGGTATTCGCCGGGCTGGTGTACACCACCGACGGCCGCCTGAACGCCTTCGACCTCAAGCTGCTGGAAGACGACAAGCACTACTTCCCCGACTACACCGCCGCCCCGGTCGTGCGCAAGGCCGTGCTCGACGCCCACCCACAGCTGGCAGGGCTGCTCAAGCCGCTGGCCGAACGACTGGACGACCAGACCATGCGCCAGCTCAACGCCCAGGTCGATGTCGAGCACCAGAGCCCGACCCGGGTAGCCGCCGCCTTCCTGCGCGAGCATTCACTCAGCGAGGTGCAGCCATGAACCTGCTCGACACCTTCGCCCACCTCGACTGGGCCCAGGTCCTGCAACTGACCGGCCAGCACATCACCCTGGTCGGCATCGCCGTGGGCCTGGCCATCGTCGTCGGCGTGCCGCTGGGCATCCTGATGACCCGCTTCCCTGTGTTCGCCGGCCCCCTGCAGGCCAGCGCCACGGTGCTGCTGACCATCCCCTCGATCGCCCTGTTCGGCCTGCTGCTGCCGTTCTACTCCAAGTTCGGCCAGGGCCTCGGCCCGCTGCCGGCGATCACCGCGGTGTTCCTGTATTCGCTGCTGCCGATCCTGCGCAACACCTACCTGGCCCTGACCAACGTCGAGCCTGGCATCCGCGAAGCCGCCCGCGGCATCGGCATGACCTTCGGCCAGCGCCTGCGCATGGTCGAGCTGCCCATCGCGGTGCCGGTGATCCTCGCCGGGGTGCGCACCGCCGTGGTGATGAACATCGGCGTGATGACCATCGCCGCCACCATCGGCGCCGGTGGCCTGGGCGTGCTCATCCTCACCGCCATCAGCCGCAGCGACATGTCGATGCTGCTGGTCGGCGCCGTGCTGGTCAGCCTGCTGGCGATCATCGCCGACCTGCTCCTGCAAACCCTGCAACGTGCCCTGACTCCGGAAGGACTGCGCTCATGATCGAATTGAAGAACCTCAGCAAGACCTTCAACGTCAACGGCAAGGACGTCAAAGCCGTCGACTCGGTAAGCCTCACCGTCAACGAAGGTGAGATCTGCGTGTTCCTCGGCCCCTCGGGCTGTGGCAAGAGCACCACGCTGAAGATGATCAACCGCCTGATCACCCCCAGCGGCGGCCAGGTGTTCATCAACGGCGAGGACACCACCGGCCTGGACGAGGTGACGCTGCGCCGGCACATCGGTTATGTGATCCAGCAGATCGGCCTGTTCCCCAACATGACCATCGAGGAGAACATCACCGTGGTGCCGCGCCTGCTGGGCTGGGACAAGCAGCGTTGCCACGACCGCGCCCGCGAGCTGATGAGCATGATCAAGCTCGAGCCCAAGCAGTACCTGCAACGCTACCCACGCGAGTTGTCCGGCGGCCAGCAGCAACGCATCGGCGTGATCCGCGCCCTGGCTGCCGAAGCGCCGGTGCTGCTGATGGACGAGCCGTTCGGTGCGGTCGACCCGATCAACCGCGAGATGATCCAGAACGAATTCTTCGAGATGCAGCGGGCACTGAACAAGACCGTGATCATGGTCAGCCACGATATCGACGAGGCGATCAAGCTCGGCGACAAGATCGCCATCTTCCGCGCGGGCCGGCTGTTGCAGCTGGACCATCCGGACACCCTGCTGGCGCACCCGGTGGACGATTTCGTGAGCAATTTCGTCGGCCAGGACAGCACGTTGAAACGCCTGTTGCTGGTGCGGGCCGAGGATGCCGCGGACAACGCGCCATCGGTGAGCCCGCAAACCCCGGTGAGCGATGCGCTGGAACTGTTGGACGAGCATGACCGCCGCTACGTGGTGGTCACCGATGGGCAGAACAAGGCGCTGGGTTACGTGCGCCGGCGCGACATGCACCGCCAGCAGGGGACCTGCGGCGATTTCCTGCGTCCGTTCAATGCCACCGCAGCCCATGACGAGCACCTGCGCATCCTGCTGTCGCGGATGTACGAGTTCAACCGGGCCTGGTTGCCGGTGCTGGATGCCGAGCAGGTGTTCCTCGGCGAGGTGACGCAGGAGTCGATTGCGGCGTACCTGAGTTCTGGGCGCTCGCGGGGGGCGAAAACCAGTATCGTGTCGCCTGCCGAAGCCGTGACCTCCTGATAGAAAGCCGGGGCCGCTGTGCGGCCCATCGCGACACAAGGCCGCTCCTACAAGTACTGCGCCGCCCTGAAGGCTGCTGCCGTACCTGTAGGAGCGGCCTTGTGTCGCGAAAGGGGCGCAAAGCGCCCCCGGCAACCCCGAATCAGCCCCCGCCCACAAACACGGCGCCGCCCTGAAGACTGATGCCGTACCTGTAGGAGCGGCCTTGTGTCGCGAAAGGGGCGCAAAGCGCCCCCGGCAATCCCGAATCAGCCCCCGCCCACAAACACGGCGCCGACCTGAAGGCTGATGCCGTACCTGTAGGAGCGGCCTTGTAGTGGTCCAGTTTTTTTGGACCACGACGTAGGAGCTTTTAGGCCGCCAGCTCCTCAAAAGTAGCTGGTGGCAGATCGTTCGAAGCGTAGTGACAGCGGTGATGGTTGTAGTGAGCAATAAACTCCATCACATCTTTCTCCGCCTCTCTGTGATTTGTATAACCATCCTCCGGTACCCAGTCCTGCTTCAACGTCCTGAAGTAGCGTTCTACAACGGCGTTATCCCAGCAATTGGCTCGTCGGCTCATGCTCTGCACGATACTCTTTTCAGCCAAATACCCTACAAAACGATCAGAGGTGTACTGACACCCTGGTCAGAATGAAACATCAATCCAGAACCCGGTTTGCGCAGGGCAACAGCTAACCGCAAGGCCCGGAGCGAGAGATCGGTATCAGCTGTTTTCGAACAGGCCCAACCCACGATCCGGCGGGGAAAACAGGTCCATCACCACTGCCATGTACAGCCAGCGTCCACCTGCCCGTATGTAGGTGATATCTCCCGCCCACCGCACGTTGGGATGCACGGGGTTGAAGCGGCGATCCAGGAGATTGGCAGCTGTAGGGGCTGGTTTCGTGGCTCGCCGATAATGCGCGTAGCGCGGGCGTTTCCAGTGCAGATCCAGCCTCTTCATCAAGCTACGCATGCGATAGCGCCCGACCGCAAACCCTTTTTTTCGCAGTTCCTTGGAAAAACCTCGACTACCCAAAGCACCGCGAAATGTCCTGTGCAATTGGCGTATTTCCTTTTCCAGGCGTCGCTCAATGGGCTTGATCAGCCGAGGCTTACGGCTCGCGTAGTGACTGCTACGTGGCACGCTCAGAAGTCGACACAAATGACGCGTGGACAGTCGGCCCTTGAGCCGTGCGATCACTTTCTTCGGCAGAACAGTGCCCTCAGATGAGAGGGCAACTGCTTTTTTAGAACGTCGTTCTCGGCCTCCAGCAGCTCTAGTCTGGCCTTCAGTGAATCAATGAGTTCCTGGTCTTGAGGCCGAGTCGTTTGCGTGGCTCCTTCATGCTCCTTGCGCCATGCTCGAACCCAGCGTCGCAGGGCTGTAGGCCCTACTCCCATCTGCTCACATGCCTTGGGCACGGAGTAGTTCATTTCCACGACTAAGCGAACAGCTTCGGCCTTTTCTTCAGCAGGAACGTTACGAAAACCCATGATGCGTCCTTAGGTTGATGCTCCTACATCATGGTCCAAAAACATTGAGCCACAACACCTTGTGTCGCGAAAGGGGCGCAAAGCGCCCCCGGCAACCTCGAATCAGCCCCCGCCCACAAACACGGCGCCGCCCTGAAGGCTGCTGCCGTACCTGTAGGAGCGGCCTTGTGTCGCGAAAGGGGCGCAAAGCGCCCCCGGCAACCCCAAATCAGCCCCCGCCCACAAACACGGCGCCGACCTGAAGGCTGATGCCGTACCTGTAGGAGCGGCCTTGTGTCGCGAAAGGGGCGCAAAGCGCCCCCGGCAATCGCGAATCAGAACCCTACACTGGCCTGCACATAGAACGTACGCGGCTCACCCACATAGATGCCGGCATTGTTGTCGCTGGAGCGGGTGAAATACTGCTTGTCGAACAGGTTCTTCACCCCCGCCGCCAGCTTCAGGTTCGACAGCTGTGGGCCGAATCCATACCCGCCACGGGCATGCCAGGTCACGTACCCCGGAATATCGCCATACTGCCCGTCGGCGCTCGGCTCGGTGATGTAGTTGCCGTTGAAGCTGCCATTGGCGTTCATCCCGGTGCCCGGCGCGCGCTGCTTCGACTGGGCGTAGGCATCCAGGTTCCAGGTCCAGCGGTTGACCTGGTAGCGCAACCCGGCGGTGGCCACCTGGCGCGAATAGAACGGCAGGTCGCGGCCCTTGAACCCAGGAATCTCGCCTTCGTAGGTGGCACGGGTATAGGTGTACCCGGCATTCACCGACAACCCTTGCAGGCGCGGGTCCAGGCCGGACAGGTCGTAGCGCGCCGAGGCCTCGATGCCCTGGTGCTTGGTCGCCCCCAGGTTGGTCCAGCCGATATCGTTGCTGATGTACTGCAACTCATCGTCGAAATCGATGTAGAACGCAGTCAGTTCACCTGCCCAATGACCGTTGTCATAGCGCGTGCCGATCTCGTAGGTCTTGGCCTTCTCCGGCTCCAGGCCGTTGGCAGTGCTGTCGCCGCTGCCGCCCTGGCCGAGCTGGAAATACTGCAAGCTGCCGAACGAAGTCTCGTAGTTGGCGAACAGCTTCCAGGCGTCGGACAGGTGGTACATCACGCTCAATGCCGGCAGCGGCTCGTTGCTGGTGATGCTGCGATTCTTCTCCGCCACCGGACGCTGGTTGGCGTCCAGCACCGGGCGATCGCGCCAGTCGGTGTTGATGTGCTCGAAGCGTATGCCCGGGGTGATGGTCCAGTTGCCCACGTCGATCTTGTCGTCGATGTAGTAGGCACTGGCCTCGGTGCCGCCGCTGCGGTCCTGGAACACATGGCCATCGGAGGTCGGGGTCACGGTCGGCACATTGTCGATCAGCGCCAGGCGGGTGGACTGCTCGCGCATGGCTTCCTTCAGGTAGCGATAGCCAACGCTGACTTCCTGGGTGGTCGGGCCGACGAAGAAGATTCGCGACAGCCGCGGCTCGATGGCGAAGGTGTGGTAGTTGCGCGGGTAGGATGACAGGGTCTTCATGTCGCGCGCGGCAATGGCGCTGCCGCGGAAACTGTCGGTGTAGTAGGTCAGTACCTCGAACTGGGTGGCGTCGTCGATCTGCCGCAGCCACTTGAACGACACATCCTTGCGCCGGCCACTGAAGTAGTCGTAGTCGCGCAGCGACTGGTAGGGGTTATGGTCGTACTGGGCCTGGGTCAGGCCGCCGGGCATGTCGGCGCGGCCATCGTAGTAGTGGAAATTGAGCCAGAACTCGTCGACATCGGTCGGTGCCCAGTGGGTCTTGAGCATCACGTCGTCGATGTCGTTGCCGTTGTTGCGCTCGCGGTAGCCATTGCCGTTGACCCCGGTGTACAGCAGGGCCACGCCCATGCCGTTGTCGGCGGTGCCACCGACGAAGGCCGACTCGGTGTGCTTCCAGCCCCCATGACGCGAGGTTTCCACAGTGGTCGACAGCTCGCCGGTGGCCTTCTCGGGAATCGCCCGAGTGACGAAGTTGATCACCCCACCGACGTTCTGCGGGCCATAGCGCACGGACCCGGCGCCGCGCACCACGTCGATGCTGTCGAGGTTGCCCGAGGAGATCGGCGCCATCGACAACTGCGGCTGGCCATAGGGGGCGAAGGCCGCCGGGATGCCGTCGATCAGCACCGTGGAGCGTGGCGACAGGCGCGAGGTCAGGCCGCGCACCCCCACGTTCAGCGACAAGTCGCTGCCGCCGGTGCCGTTGGAATCCTGCACCTGCACGCCCGGAATACCGCGCAGCACATCGCGCACGTTCATCGCGCCCTGCTCGACCATCGCCTCGCGCCGGACCACGGTGCGCGCGCCAGGGTGGTTCTGCACCACGCTCTGGTCGGCATCGCCCAGCCAGTCACCCACCACCTTGATGTCGGTCGGCGCCAGCTCCAGGCTGCCGGTGGCCTGGGCGCCGGCGCTTTCGGCCGGCTTGAGCACCACGGTGTCGGCGGATTGCTCGAAGGTCAGCCCGCTGCCTTGCAGCAGTTGCTGCAGCGCCTGTTCCGGCGCCCACTCGCCCGACACCGCCGGGGCCTGCTTGCCGGCCACCAGTTGCGGGCTGAAAAACAGTTGCAGGTGGGTCTGCTGGCCGAGTTGCTGCAAGGCGCCAGCCAGGGGCTGGGCCGCGATATGCAAGGTGTCGGCATAGCTGTTGCCTGCCGCGGCACTGACCGCCAAGGCCAGCGCCAGGCGGCGCAGCGGGAGAAGGGGCTTATTGTTGTTCACGTCTTCGAGGGGTCCTGAGAGTCGGGATGAACGCCAACTGCATGCGAATGTAAATGCTTGGCAGTTGCAGCTGGCGGGGAAGACGAACGAACGGAAAAAAACCTGAATCTATTTCGCGATTATTTCGCTGGAGCCGTCCGCGTGCTGGCGCACAGCTACCGGCAGAATGTTCGGCAGGGCCCGCAACAAGGCATCCGGGTCATCGCTGCTGAAGGTGCTCGACAGGCGCAGGTTGGCCACCTTGCCCGGCGCCACCCGCAGTGGCTGGGTGCGGTAGCGCGACACTTCGGCCACCACTTCACCAAGCGGGGCGTTGTCGAACACCAGCTTGCCGTGGCGCCAGGCGGTCAGTGCATTGGCATCGATGGCATAGGGCGCGGCGACCTGGCCCTGCGGGTCGATATGCGCCCCCTGGCCCGCCGTCAGTTGTGCCCGCGAGGCTCCAGCACCCTGCACCCGCACCGAGCCCTGCTCCACCGCCACCCGGGTGCTGTGCGCATCCTGGCGCACGTCGAAGCGGGTCCCGGTAACGGTCACCTGGCCTTGCGCGGTACTGACCACGAATGGCCGACTGCTGTCATGGGCGACGATGAACATCGCCTCGCCCCGGCTCAGTTGCACATGGCGACGGCCAGCCGAGAACGCCACCTGCAACTGGGTGGCGCTGTTGAGTTCCAGCTGCGAACCGTCGGGCAACTCGACCCGGCGGCGTTCACCCAGCGCGGTGCTCAGGGTGTCGTGGTGGTTGAGCTGCCGGTACTGCCAACCACTCCAGCCCAGGCCCAACGCCGCCAACGCGAGCCCCGCCGCCAAGGCCTGGCGCAACAGCCGCCGACGCGGCAACTGGCGCACCGGCTGCGCCTGACACAGCGCAGCCAGGCGCTGGCGCGGGATCAAGTCGGCCGCCCGCCACAGGTGGTCCAGGCGCGCATACTCCTCGGCGTGCCGAGGGTCCTGCGCCAGCCACTGCTCCAAGGCCAGGCGCAAGGCCGGGTCCTGTGGCGCATCCTGGACCCGGGCGAACCAGGCGGCCGCCTGCTCGCCCACGGGGTGCTGTTTCATCAATGGGGTCTCCTGACTCATCCTGCCGACACATCCAGGTGCTCACGCAGATGTCGGAGCGTGCGGATCATATACTTTTCGACCATGTTCTTGGTCAAACCCATGCGCTCGGCGATCTCCGCCTGGGTCAGCCCCTCCAGTTTCTGCCAGACGAACACCCGCCGGCAGTTCAGCGGCAGCTCGGCCAGCGCCCGCTCGACGCGGTCGGCCAGCTCCAGGGCGTGCATGTAGGTTTCCGGGTCGCAAGCCTCGGCGGGTTGCGTGAAGGCCTCCAGCGCCAGGGCCTGGCGCCGGTCCTCGCGGCGATAGCCGTCCACGGCGATATTGCGCGCGGTCTGGTGCAGGTAGGCGCGCGGCTGCTCGACCTGTTCACGCGGGTTTTCCAGCACGCGGACGAAGGCATCGTGGGTGAGGTCCTCGGCCTGCTGACGACTGCGCAACTTGCGCGTCCAGGTGCCGATCAGCTCGTGGTAGTGGTCGAGGAAGCCTTTGTGTCCGGACACGGTCGGTTCGTCAGGGAGGCAGAATAGGTTGCGAATAGTAATGTTTCGCATCAACCACAGCAATAACTGCCTGCCCGCATCGGATGGCTCACCGCCGGCGGAACTTCAGGTGGCTGTCGAACAGTGCGCATCCAACCTCCAGCACATCCATGGTGAAGGTCAAAGGATTGGGGCGCTTGATCCCGACATAATGATCGTCCCAACTGTCCCGTGTCGCCACACTCAACAGCGCCTTGCCGGGCGCGGCCAGGGTGACATTCCGATAGGTCCGCTGCTCGGGCACCTGCAGCTTGGCGTCGTCCACCCGGACCCGCCACAACACGGGATTGGTGCTGCTGACGTAGAACCCGATGCTGTTGCTGAAGCTCAGGTCCCAGATCGCATGATGCGAATCGCCCGGGGCACTTTCCAGGGTACGGACCTGGTACCCGGCATCGCGCCCCTCGAAATAGCCAAGCCAGAAACGCTGTGGCGGCTCGGCGCTGAACGGGCTCGTCAGGGTCAACCAGTTGTTGCGCCGCGTGCGCGGGAGCCCTTCGACGGAGTCGAGATAACCCGAATAGCCGGGAGTGGTCGAAAGGAACGTGGCAATGAAGGATCGCTCTTGAACATATCGCATGGGAAATATCGGAATCAGTTGAATGAGAGCCCAGGCTAGCGGGCATCCATTTGCAGATTCAGCGTGAGGCCTTTCCCTTGCGCCCCCCCACGCAGGCGATCTTCCCGCGCTCTGCGTTGAAAAAAATGTCGATTTCATCTGAAAAAACGGGGCTTGGCGCGTGGCCATAAATATGAACACCCAGCGCAGGCAAGCACTCATCGAAGTGGCACCGACCAACGGTCATACGCGCATTCTTCAGGGGTTTTGCAGCGAAACCCAAGGCATCGTGCAAAAAACGGAGCTTCCAGCCAATCGCAGCCAGATCGCCACCTGTTCCACAATTTTTTACGTTTTGCCACCGCCGAGGAACATCAGCGGGCCAGGCTGGTCGGTTATTGCAGGCACAGGGTGGCCAAACCAGGCCAACACCCCCTCCTCGGCTGTTGATCTTGCCGGTTTCACGTCCTAAAGTGCGCGCCGAACGTCCATGCTGGAAACGATCCATCCGGCTCAAGTACTGACGACGAGACAGCAAGGTCACCCGCCGCCCTTTCCGGCACGGTTGACCTTTTTGCTTTCGGCGACATGCCTTGGGAAGTAGGCGAACCAAAGTGGGGATACGGAGGGCGTTCAGTTTGCTGCCACTTACCTTTTCAGTTTGCCCATGGAGCCCTCGAGCATGTCGATCCAGGTCGAAGACTATTTCGCGCGTGACACTTTCCAGAAGATGAAGGCGTTCGCCGACAAGCAGGAAACCCCGTTCGTACTCATCGATACCCAGATGATCAGCCAGGCCTATGACGACCTGCGCGCAGGTTTCGAATTCGCCAAGGTCTACTACGCGGTCAAGGCCAACCCGGCCGTGGAAATCATCGACCTGCTCAAAGAGAAAGGTTCGAGCTTCGACATCGCCTCGATCTACGAGCTGGACAAGGTCCTCGGCCGTGGCGTCAGCGCCGACCGCATCAGCTATGGCAATACCATCAAGAAGTCCAAGGACATCCGCTACTTCTATGACAAGGGCGTGCGCCTGTACGCCACCGACTCCGAAGCCGACCTGCGCAACATCGCCAAGGCCGCGCCGGGCTCGAAAGTCTATGTGCGCATCCTCACCGAAGGCTCCACCACCGCCGACTGGCCGCTGTCGCGCAAGTTCGGCTGCCAGACCGACATGGCCATGGACCTGCTGATCCTCGCCCGCGACCTGGGCCTGGTGCCATACGGCATCTCCTTCCACGTCGGCTCCCAGCAGCGTGACATCAGCGTCTGGGACGCAGCCATCGCCAAGGTCAAGGTGATCTTCGAGCGCCTCAAGCAAGAAGACGGCATCGAGCTGAAGCTGATCAACATGGGCGGTGGCTTCCCGGCCAACTACATCACCCGCACCAACAGCCTGGAAACCTACGCCGAGGAAATCATCCGCTTCCTCAAGGAAGACTTCGGCGACGACCTGCCGGAAATCATCCTCGAGCCAGGCCGCTCGCTGATCGCCAACGCCGGTATCCTGGTCAGCGAAGTGGTGCTGGTGGCGCGCAAGTCGCGCACCGCCGTCGAGCGCTGGATCTACACCGACGTGGGCAAGTTCTCCGGCCTGATCGAAACCATGGACGAGGCGATCAAGTTCCCGATCTGGACCGAGAAGAAAGGTGAAACCGAGGAAGTGGTGATCGCCGGCCCGACCTGCGACAGCGCCGACATCATGTACGAGAACTACAAGTACGGCCTGCCGCTGAACCTGGCCATCGGTGACCGCCTGTACTGGTTGTCGACCGGTGCCTACACCACCAGCTACAGCGCGGTGGAGTTCAATGGCTTCCCGCCGCTGAAGGCCTACTACCTGTAATGCACGACGGGGCCGCAAGGCCCCGTTTTCATTTACCGACTCGCACACCACCTCGCCCCCTGTAGGAGCGGCCTTGTGTCGCGAAAGGGCCGCAGAGCGGCCCCGGCGATCTTTGCATCAGCAATGAAATCTTGGGGCCGCTGCGCGGCCATTTCGCGACACAAGGCCGCTCCTACAGGGATTGCATCAGTCCTAAAATCTGTGCTGCTCGATCTCCTCGGCATACCGCGCCGCAAAGGCCTCCAGCACCGGCCCCGCGCCCTGCAACGTCACCAGCGCGCTACGCAGGAAGTTCAGGTTGCCCTCGACCCGCGCCCGCTCCAGCCACGGCCCAGCCTCGGCAACCTCGCCGCGCTCGACCAGCACCAGCGCCAGGCTGAACATCCCGCGAAAATCCCCCGCCTCGGCTGAACGGCGATACCAGCGCACCGCCCGCGCCGGGCTCGCGGTGGTGGCAATGCCCTGCTCCAGGTAACGCCCATACAGGTTCATCGACTTGGCATGCCCCAACTGGGCCGCCTGTTCGTAGCACCCCAGCGCCTGGGCCTGGTTGGCCGGCACGCCACGTCCGGTAGCCAGCAGGTTGCCCAGGTTGTACATGCCCCAGTCCAGCCCGGCATCCGCCGCGTGGGCGTAATGAATAGCGGCCTGCGCCAGGTTCACCTCGCCGCCCCAGCCGTGCTCCAGGCAACGCCCGAGCATGTTGTGGGCCATGGCGCTGCCGCCCTGGGCGGCAATGCCGAACCAGCGCCGGGCGACCACTTCATCAGCTTCGATGCCTTGCCCATCGAGCAGGATCTGCCCCAGCAACAGCTGGGCCTCGAGCACTCCCTGCCCGGCTGCGGCGAGGATCGCCTGGGCCGCCTGGCCCGGGCTGTGCTCGAGCATTGCCCGCAGCCCGGCCGCGTCCACCACCTCTTCACGGCGCAATTGATAAGACACGATTCAGACCTCGGCCCAGCGGCGCAGCAGGTTGTGGTAGGTGCCAGTCAGCTGCAGCAGCGAGGGGTGCTCGGGCACATCGGCGCCGAGCTGGCGGATGGCATTGTCCATCTCGAACAGCAAGGTGCGCTGGCTGTCCTCGCGAACCAGGCTCTGGGTCCAGAAGAACGCGGCATAGCGCGCGCCCCGGGTCACCGGGTTGACCTTGTGCAGGCTGGTGCCGGGGTACAGTACCAGGTCGCCGGCGGCCAGCTTGACCTCGCGCACGCCATAGGTGTCCTGGATCACCAGTTCGCCGCCGTCGTAGCTGTGCGGGTCGCTCAGGAACAGCGTCGAGGACAGGTCGGTGCGCACCCGCTCGGCACTGCCCTTGGGCTGGCGCAGGGCATTGTCGATATGAAAGTCGAAGCTGCCGCCCTCGCGATAGCAATTGATCAACGGCGGGAACACCTTGTGCGGCAGCGCCGCCGACATGAACAGCGGGTTGCGCCACAGGCGGTCGATCAACGCGCCGCCGATCTCCTTGGCCAGCGCATGGCCCTCGGGCAGTTGCAGGTTGTGCTTGGCCTTGGCCGACTGATAGCCCGCGGTGACCTTGCCATCGGCCCAGTCGGCCTGCTCCAGGGCCTCGCGGATACGCAAGATTTCGTCGGCATCGAACAGCCCGGGAATATGAAGCAGCATGGCAACGGCACCTGATGGGCAAGGAGTAAGGGCGCAATGATATTGATTACCTTTTACGCAGGACAAGCCCCCGGCATTGATCCACGACGTATGACCCCGTAAAAACCGTAAGGTGAAATTGTAAAGAATGTAAATTTCTAGCGAATGGTAACGCTTCTCAATTGTTCCTTACATTCGCTTACATTATCATCCGCGGCCTTCATACCTTGGGGAAGGTCCATCACCATGCGTCACGTGCCAACCGCTGTGAGTTCACCACGCCTGCTCGTTTCCGCCATTGGCGTCGCCGTTACCACCGCCGCTGCAGCTCAGGTTGCATCCGCCGCGCAAGCCAACGATGCTGCCATTTCGCTAGATGCGACCAGCGTGAACGCGACGCAGGACACCACCAGCTACAAGGCCGATACTGCCAGCTCGAAAAAGTACACGGCGCCACTGCGCGAAACCCCAAAGAGTGTCACCGTCATCCCGCAACAAGTGATTCGTGATACCGGCGCAACCACCTTGGTAGATGCGCTGCGTACGACGCCAGGCATCACCTTCGGCGCTGGCGAAGGCGGCAACCCTGCCGGCGACCGCCCGATCATCCGTGGCTTCAACGCCGAGAGCGACGTTTTCGTCGACGGCATGCGAGACGTCGCCTCGCAAAGCCGGGAAATCTTCAACGTCGAATCGGTCGAAGTCAGTAAAGGTCCTGGTTCGGCCTTCACTGGCGCGGGCTCCACAGGTGGCAGCCTGAACCTGGTCACCAAAACAGCAAAGCTGGGTGATGCTTATAACGGTGGGTTCACCTGGGGTAGCGATCAAACCAAGCGCACCACGCTGGATCTGAACAAGCAAATGACCGACAGTTCGGCATTTCGCTTGAACCTGATGAAGCACGAAGCCAACGTCGCGGGTCGCGATGGCGTGGATGTAAGCCGTTGGGGTGTTGCCCCGTCTTTCGCCTTTGGCCTGGGTACCGATACCCGCGTGACGGTAGGCTACTACCACCTCAAGACCGACGATATGCCGGACTACGGTATCCCACTGACGCGCAGCGCCACGCGCAGCAAATACAACGTGGACAAGCCCGCGCATGTCGACCGTGACAACTTCTACGGTCTCAACAGCCGCGACTACCGCAAGACCAGCAACGACAGCGGGACCATCCGGATCGAGCACGATCTGAACGACAACTTGACGCTGTCCAATAGCTTCCGGATGTCGCGCTCGACGCTCGACTACATCGTGACCAACCCTGATGACAGCAAGGGCAACGTTGCCAACGGCACCGTCTATCGGTCCACCAAGAACCGCAACTCCACCTCTAAGGGCTGGGTCAACCAGACCGACCTCAGCGCCAAGTTCAACACCGGGTTCATCGAGCACAGCCTGGTTACAGGCCTGGAGTTCACCTACAGCGACACACACAACCGTGGCTATGTAATCACCTCCAGTGCCGGTACAGGCACAACCTGCAACCCTGCTCTGCTAGGTTCAGGTGACTGCACCAGCCTGTACGATCCGTCTCCGAAGGACGGTTGGTCGGGCACCATCACCGACAGCCCGGCCTATACCGACACCGACACCAAAACCCGCGCCGCTTACGTTTTCGATACGCTGACATTCAATGAGCAGTGGTCGCTGAACCTTGGTCTGCGCTATGACGATTACCAGACCAAATCCAGCGGTTACAGCACCGGCGGACGCGGCTCAGTGGCCGGTGACTTCTCCCGTGAGAACAATGCGCACCTGTGGAACTACCAACTGGGTGTAGTCTACAAACCGCTGCCCAATGGCAGCATCTACGCAGCCTGGTCGACCTCCAGCAACCCATCGGGTGAGACCAGCGGCAATGGCGGCTTAGAACTCGCGGCCAACAACAGCAACCTCGATCCAGAACGCAACCGCAACTATGAGATCGGAACCAAGTGGGACTTCTTCGACGAAAACCTCTCGCTGACAGCAGCGCTGTTCCGGACCGACAAGACCAACGCACGCGTGACTGACCCAGACAACGCCACCTACCAGGTACTGGACGGAGAACAACGCGTCCAAGGGTTGGAACTGACCTATGCCGGCAATCTGACCAGCAAATGGAAGGTCTATGGCGGCTACACCTACATGGAAAGTGAAATCGTCAAGACCACCACCGCTGCAAACCAAGGCAACCACATGCCAAGCACGCCGCGGAACAACTTCACCTTCTGGTCAACCTACGACATTGTTCCTCAACTGACGGTCGGCGCCGGCGCAACCTTCGTCGATTCACGCTTCGGGGATGAGGCCAACTCTGTCGAGGTGCCGTCCTACTGGCGTTATGACGCGATGGCAACCTATCGTCTGACCAAGAACGTCGACCTGCAGTTGAATCTGCAAAACCTTACGGACAAACGCTACTTCGACCAAGTGTTTTCCACCCACTACGCACACGTTGCAGCGGGTCGTACAGCACTCATGAGCGCCAACTTCCACTTCTGATGGTGTGACAAAAAGCCCCGTTCATTCCCATGAACGGGGCTTTCGCATATCAAGGCATAATGCACGCCGCGCACCAGGCGGCCAGACAAGGTAATCGATGTGGTGAAGAAGACGCTGTTCCAAGTGCACTGGTTCTTTGGCATCAGCGCCGGCCTGGTGCTGGCGCTGATGGGCATCACCGGGGCCATCTGGTCGTTCCAGGAAGAGCTGCTGCGCGCGTTCAACGCCGAAGTGCTCAAGGTCGAGGTGCGCGAGCAAGGCGTGCTGCCACCGGCCGAACTGGTACGCCGGGTCGAAGCCGCCGAAGGCGACAAGGTGTCGATGCTCTGGGTCGATACCCGCGAAGGCAACGCCGCGCGGATCTTCTTCATGCCCGCGCCCGGCGAGCGCCGCGGCCAACTGCGCTATGCCGACCCCTACACCGGCGAGCTCAAGGGCGAAGTCGCCGGGCTGGGTTTCTTCAACCTCATGCTCAACCTGCACCGTTTCCTGGCGATGGGCGACAGCGGCCGGCAGATCACCGGCGCCTGCACCCTGATGCTGATCTTCTTCTGCCTGTCCGGCCTGTACCTGCGCTGGCCGCGCAAGGCCTTGAACTGGCGCACCTGGCTGACCCTGGACTGGGCCAAGAAAGGCCGCGCGTTCAACTGGGACCTGCATGCGGTGTTCGGCACCTGGTGCCTGCTGTTCTACCTGCTGTTCGCCTTGACCGGGCTGTTCTGGTCCTACGAGTGGTACCGCGAAGGCCTGAACCGCCTGCTGGCCGACCAGCCAACCGCCGGGGCACAGAAACGCGGTGAAGGCCGTGGCGGACGCCATGGGCCACCCAAGGCGGACAAGAACGCGCCGCCGTTGCTGGTCGACTACGACGCCATCTGGGCCAACCTCAAGGAGGCCGCCGGCCCGAACCTTGCCAGCTATAACCTGCGCCTGCCGCCGGTTGGCGGCCAACCGGCGACCCTGTTCTACCTGCTGCAAGGCGCCGAGCATGAGCGGGCCTTCAACACCCTCACCCTTGATCCGGCCACCGGCGTAATCAAGCGCCACGAGCGCTATACCGACAAATCGTTCAAGGCCCAGTTGCTGCAGAGCGTCTACGCCCTGCACGTGGGCAGCTACTTCGGCCTGCCGGGGCGCATCATCGTCACCCTGGCCAGCCTGAGCATGCCGTTGTTCTTCGTCACCGGCTGGCTGCTGTACCTCGACCGCCGCCGCAAGAAACGCCAGGTCCGTGCCGCCCGCGGCGCAGTGGGGAGCACGGCCAGCACTGGCGACAGCTGGCTGATCGGCTTCGCCAGCCAGAGCGGGCTGGCCGAGCAACTGGCCTGGCAGAGCGCCGGCCAGTTGCAGGCCGTAGGCTTGCCGGTCCAGGTGCGTCCACTGGCCGAACTGGGCGAGCCCGAGTTGCGCCAGGCCAAGCGCGCCTTGTTCGTGGTCAGCACCTTCGGCGACGGCGAAGCGCCGGACAGCGCTCGTGGCTTTGAACGCAAGGTGCTGGGCCAACCCTGGGCGCTGGAACACCTCAACTACGCCCTGCTGGCCCTGGGCGACCGCCAGTATCCGCACTTCTGCGGCTTCGCCCGGCGGCTCCAGGCCTGGCTCGGCGAGCGCGGCGCCAGCAATGCCTTCAGCCCGGTGGAGGTGGACAACGCCGACCCCGCCGCGCTACGACTGTGGCAACAAGAACTGGCGCAATTGACCGGAGCCCGCCCGGTCGCCGCCTGGCAACCGCCAAGCTTCGGCAACTGGCGCCTGGTGCGCCGCGACTTGCTGAACCCTGGCAGCCAGGGCGCCCCGGTATACCTGCTGGGCCTGCAAGCCGAAACACCCTGCACGTGGGATGCCGGTGACCTGATCGAGATCCTGCCACGCAACGGCCAGCCCCGTGTCGATGCCTTCCTGGCCGGCCTGGGCCTCGACCCAGGCAGCCCGGTGCGGCTCGAAGGTCTGCAGGAGACCCTGGCGCAGGCCCTGGCCACCCGCCAGTTGCCGGTCAGTCGCGAACACCTGGTCGGCCTGCATGCCCAGGCACTGGTCGATGCCCTGATCCCGCTGACCACCCGTGAATACTCGATTGCCTCCATCGCCAGCGATGGCGTGCTGGAGCTGATCGTGCGCCAGGAGCGCCACGCCGATGGCAACCTGGGCCTGGGCTCCGGCTGGCTGACCGAGCACCTACCATTGGAACGCAGTGTCAGCGCACGCTTGCGTCGCAATAGCGGCTTCCACTTGCCCGCCGAGTCGGCGCCCTTGGTGCTGATCGGCAATGGCACCGGCCTGGCTGGTCTGCGCAGCCTGCTCAAGGCGCGCATCGCTGCCGGCGAGCAGCGCAACTGGCTGCTGTTCGGCGAACGCAACCGCGCCCACGATCTGCTGTGTGGCGACGAGTTGCACGGCTGGCTGGAGCGCGGCGACCTGCAACGACTGGACCTGGCGTTCTCCCGCGACCAGGCCGAGAAGGTCTATGTGCAGGATGTGCTGTTGCAGCAGGCCGCCGAGTTCAAGCGTTGGATCGACACTGGCGCCTGCGTGTATGTCTGCGGCAGCCTGCAAGGGATGGCCGCTGGGGTGGATGCGGCGTTGCAGGGAATCCTCGGTGAAGCGTTCGTGCAGCAGTTGATCGAGGATGGGCGGTATCGGCGGGATGTGTATTGAGCACATCGCGCGGTATCCCCTCGTAGCGTGAACTGTAGGAGCCAGCCTTGCTGGCGAAGCAAACACCGCGGTGCTTGGCACCGGCTACGCCGGTGTTCGCCGGCAAGCCGGCTCCTACCCAAAATGCGCTGCGGTGCTGGCACCCACGGCGGTCACCTCTTCAATGCAATTCGAAGGTATCGGCATCCAGGTTGGCCGGGAAACGCGCGCGGTACGCCGCCAGCTCCGCCGCGCGCAGCACCACGGTGAACACACCGTCGGCCTCGCCCGCGCTCAACAGGCTCTCGCCCTGGAAGTCGAGCACCTGGCTGTCGCCTGAATAGGCAAAGCCCTTGCCATCGGTGCCCACCCGGTTCACCGCGGCCACGAAGCACAGGTTCTCGATGCCCCGCGCCGGCAACAGGCGGTTCCAGTGCAGACGGCGCGCCGCCGGCCAGTTGGCGGTGTACAGCAGCAGGTCGGTGTCCTGGGCGTCGCGGCTCCACACCGGGAAACGCAGGTCGTAGCAGATCAGCGGACGAATGCGCCAGCCCTTGAGCTCGAACTGCACCTGGCGCTCGCCTGGGGTGTAGTGCTTGTGTTCACCGGCCATGCGGAACAGGTGGCGCTTGTCGTAGTGCAGGATTTCGCCATCGGGCCGCGCCCACAACAGGCGGTTGCGGTGGCTGCCGTCGGCGGCCTGGATGATCACGCTGCCGGTAATCACCGCATTGGCCTTTTTCGCCTGGGCCTTGAGCCACTTGTAGGTGGGGCCGTTCTCCGGCTCGGCGAGCTGCTCGGAGTCCATCGAAAAACCGGTGGTGAACATCTCTGGCAGGATCACCAGGTCGACCTCGCCGGCCTGCGCGATCATCTCCTCGAAATGCGCGTAGTTCGCTTCGCGGTCGTGCCAGGCCAGGGTGGTCTGCACCAGGGCGATTTTCAGGTTCGGCAGTTGGCTCAGATCGCGCATAGTTTCTCCGCTGCCTGGCGCAGCGTCTCCTCGCGTTTGGCAAAGCACAGGCGTACCAGGCGTTGCTCGGGGATGGGTTGCTGGTAGAACACCGACACCGGGATGCAGGCCACGCCATGCTCGCGGGTCAGCCACAGGGCCATGTCGACATCGTTGAGGTCGGGGCGGATCTGCGAATAGTCGACCAGTTGGAAATAGGTACCCGGGGTGCGGGTGAAGGTGAAACGCGAGCCTTGCAGCAAGTCGCAGAACAAGTCGCGCTTGGCCTGGTAGAAGCCCGGCAGTTCATCGATATGCTCGGGGTGCTCGGCCATGAAGTCGGCCAGGGCGCACTGCAACGGCGTGACGCCGCAGAAGTTGACGTACTGGTGCACCTTGCGCAGCTCGGCACTCAGGGCCGGCGGCGCGACCACGTAGCCGGTCTTCCAGCCGGTGACGTGGTAGGTCTTGCCGAACGAGCTGATGACGAATGCCCGTGCATAGAGCTGCGCGTGGGCCAGCACGCTGGCGTGGCGCACGCCGTCGTAGATCAGGTGCTCGTACACCTCGTCGCTGACCAGGTAGATGTCGCGGTCCTCGATCAGCCGCGCCAGCTGGTCCAGGTCGTCGCGGCTGATCAGCGCGCCACTGGGGTTGTGCGGCGAGTTGAGGATGACCATGCGCGTACGCGGGCTGAGGGCGTCGCTGAAACGCTGCCAGTCGATGCTGAAGCTGCCGTCGCGCAGTGGCACATGCACGCAGCGCCCGCCCGCCAGCTCTACCGAGGGTTCGTAGCTGTCATAGCTGGGGTCGAAGACGATCACCTCGTCGCCGGGGTGGATCACCGCCTGGATCGCGCAGAAGATCGCCTCGGTGGCACCTGGGGTGATGGTCACTTCCTGGTCGGCGTCCACCTGCGCGCCATACAACCGGGCGATCTTCGCCGCCACCTGCTGGCGCAGGGCCGGCAAGCCGGTCATCGGCGAGTACTGGTTGTGCCCGGCGGCCACGTGGCGGCCAACGGCATCGAGCAAGGCCTGGGGGCCGTTGAAGTCAGGGAAGCCCTGGGAAAGATTCAGCGCACCGGTTTGCATGGCCAGTTGCGACATGGTGGTGAAGATGGTCGTGCCGACGTTCGGCAGTTTGCTGCGGATCATGAAGCCCTCTTTCCTGGGGTTGGTCCGGCACGGGGTGGAATCCGAGCATAGCGGATCGAGCAGTCAGGAAAAAGGTTGAAACAATAGGGGGATTGCGTTGGGTCAACGCGTAGCCGGGAGATCAATGTCCACGCGCTTTCCTGTAGGAGCGGCCTTGCGTCGCGAAAGGGCTGCGCAGCAGCCCCAGGGTTCAGCAGGACTGCAAGATAGCCGGGGCTGCCATGCAGCCCTTTCGCGACACAAGGCCGCTCCTACAAAGATTGCGCGCGCTTATCAGCGCTTGTCGCGGCGTTTCTTCTCGGCCTTCTTGTGGTGCGACATCAAGCGACGCTTCTTGTTGACCTGACGATCGGTGAGGGTGTTCTTCTTGCCCTCGTACGGGTTGTCCCCTCCCTTGTACTCGATGCGGATCGGCGTGCCGACCAGCTTGAGCACCCGGCGGTAGGTGTTCTCCAGGTAACGCGAGTAGGAGTTGGGGATCTTGTCGGTCTGGTTGCCGTGGATCACGATCAGCGGCGGGTTGGCGCCACCGAGGTGGGCATAGCGCAGCTTGATCCGGCGGCCGTTGACCAGCGGCGGCTGGTGCACGCTGATGGCGTCTTCGAGGATCTGCGTCAGGCGGCTGGTCGGCCAGCGGGTGACTGCCGACTTGAACGCGGCCTGCACCGACTTGTACAGGTGGCCCACGCCGGTGCCATGCAGCGCAGAAATGAAGTGGATGTCGGCGAAGTCGACGAAGAACAGCCGGCGCTCCAGCTCGGTCTTCACGTAGTCGCGCTCGCCCGACTCCATGCCATCCCACTTGTTCAGGGCGATGACCACGGCACGCCCGGCGTCGAGGGCGAAGCCCAGCAGGTTCAGGTCATGGTCGACCACGCCTTCGCGGGCGTCCATGACGAAGATCACCACGTTGGCGTCCTTGATCGCCTGCAGCGTCTTGACCACCGAGAACTTCTCGACTTCCTCGTGGATCTTGCCGCGCTTGCGCACGCCGGCGGTGTCGATGAAGGTGTACTTCTCGCCATCACGCTCGAACGGGATGTAGATACTGTCGCGGGTGGTGCCCGGCTGGTCGTACACCACCACGCGCTCTTCGCCGAGCATGCGGTTGACCAGGGTCGACTTGCCGACGTTGGGGCGGCCGATGATGGCGATCTTGATGCCATCCTTCTCGCTCGGGCCTGGAATGCGCGTGGCTTCCTCGCCTTCGGCGACGTCCTCGTCGAGGGCTTCTTCCTCAGGGTCGCGTGGGATATGGCCGAGCAGCGACTCCATCAGGGCGTTGATGCCACGGCCCTGGGAACCGGCCACCGGGATGGCGTTGCCCATGCCCAGCGGCGAGAACTCGGCGCGGGCGATATCGGGGTCGATGTTGTCGATCTTGTTGGCGACCAGCACCGCTTCCTTGTTCCGCTTGCGCAGATGGTCGGCGATCATCTGGTCGGCAGCGGTCATGCCGGCGCGGGCATCGACCAGGAACAACACGTAGTCGGCTTCCTCGATGGCCATCAGCGACTGCTCGGCCATCTTCTCGTCCATGCCCACTTCGTCACCGGTGATACCGCCGGTGTCGATGAGGATGTAGGAACGACCCTGCCAGCTGGCATCGCCGTACTGGCGGTCACGGGTCAGGCCCGACAGGTCGCCGACGATGGCATCGCGGGTCTTGGTCAGGCGGTTGAACATGGTGGATTTGCCGACGTTCGGCCGGCCCACCAGGGCGATTACGGGAACCATGCGGCTCTCCACTCTTGAATTCTTGAAAATGCAAAGGCCGCTGCAAGGCAGCGGCCGGTATTCGGGGGCGCATCGTGCGCCGCAGCCCGGGGCCGGTCAGAGCCCCAAGCTTAGCTTCAGCGGATGGTCAGTGCCTCGAGCTTGCCGCTGTTGCCAAAGACGTAGATGGTGTCGCCGACCACCAGGGGCCGGGCGCGCAGGCCATCGCTGTCGATACGCTCACGGCCGACGAAGCGACCATCGACCTGGCTGAGCAGGTGCAGGTAACCCTCGAAGTCACCCACCGCCACGTAGCTGGAGAACACTTCCGGCGCCGACAGTTGCCGGCGGGCCATGCTGTCGTTGCTCCACAACGCGCTGGAGGAACGTTCATCGACACCCTCGACGGTGCCCGAAGCCAGGCTCACGTAGACGTTGCCGAAGCCTTGGGCGACACCGACATAGCTGCTGGCATCGCGCTGCCAGAGCACCCGACCGCTGTCCACGTCCAGGCCGGCGACGCGGCCTTGATAGGTGCTGACGTACAGGGTGCCGCCGGACAGCAGCAGGCCGCCGTCGATGTCGACCACCCGGTCCAGCTCGGAACGGCCCTGCGGGATGGCCACGCGGCTTTCCCACACTGGCACGCCGTTGCTGATGTCCACCGCCACCACCTTGCCGGTGGACAGGCCAGCGATGGCCAGGCGATTGGTCACCACCGGGGCACCGGTGCCACGCAGGGTCAGTACCGCCGGGCTGCTCTCGTAGATCCAGCGGCGGTCGCCGGTGGCGGCGTCCAGGCCAATCAGGCGGTCGTCCTGGGTCTGTACCACCACCACGTCGCCGTTGTTGGCCGGCGGTGCCAGCACTTCGCTGGTGACCCGGGAACGCCAGCGTTCCTCACCGGTGCTCGCGTCCAGGGCAACCACTTCACCCTTGAGGGTACCGAGCATGACCAGGCCATAGCCGACGCCGACCGCGCCGGATACCGGCAGCTCCAGGTCCTGCTTCCACACCACGTCGCCGTTGACGCGGTTGAGGGCGAACACCTTGCCGGTGACGTCGGCCGCGTAGATGCGATCGTTCTCGATGGCCGGTACCAGGGTGTTGTAGGTTTCGCCCTGGCCGTCACCGATCGAACGGCTCCACTGCTTCTTGAGCACCACTTCCTCGGTGAACTTGGTCAGCTCGGCCGGGGGCAGTTCCTTCTTGCTGTTGCTGCTGCAACCCGCGGCCAGTACGGCGAGGGTGAGCACAGCTGCTGTTTTCCAACCCTTCACTTCAGGCGTCCCCTTTGGCCAGGTCATCCAGCTTCAGTTGCAGGCCACCGATCGCGGCGTCGTCGGACAGCGCGGCCTTGGCTTTTTCGTAGGCGCTGTGCGCGTCGTCGGCACGACCCAGCTGGACCAGCAGGTCGCCCTTGAGTTCTTCACGGCTGGCCTGGAAGGCCTTGTCGGTATCACCGTCGAGCAGCTTGAGCGCGTCCTCGGCCTTGTCCTGGGCCGCGAGCACGCGGGCCAGGCGCTGGCGGGCGATCTCGCCCAGGGTGGCATCGGCCGGTTTTTCCATCACGCCCTTGAGCTCGCTGGCAGCATCGTCCAGCTTGCCGCTCTCGACCGCGACCTTGGCCACGAACAGGCTGCCGTACTGGGCATAGGCGCTGCCGCCAAACTCACTCTTGAGCTTGCTCGACAGCTCGGCGACCTTGGTCGCATCCGGCTTGCCGTCAGGGGTCAGCGAGGTTTCCAGCAGGGCCTGGTACAGCGCCGAGGCACCTTGCGACTGGTTGGCCTGGTACTTGTGCCAGGTCTGCCAGCCCATCACCACCACGCCGGCCAGCAAGGCACCGGTCAGCAGCGGCTTGCCGTTGCGGTTCCACCAGTCCTTGATCCCTGCCAGATCATCATCATCGGTACTCGACACCCCAATACTCCTTTTCGCCTATTCGCTTGTTGAACCGCGTTACGCTTGCGCGATCGCGGTTTCCAGGTGCTCAGCCAGAGCAGCCCAGGCAATGTTCTGTTGTTCGCCCTGGCCACGCAGGGGCTTGAGGCCGATTTCTTGCTTGGCCAGTTCGTCGTCACCCAGGATCAAGGCGAACAAGGCGCCGCTCTTGTCGGCTTTCTTGAACTGGCTCTTGAAGCTGCCTGCACCGGCGTTGACCGCCAGGCGCAGGCCCGGCAGGCGATCGCGCAGGCCTTCGCTCAGGCGCAGGGCGGCCAGCTCGGCTTGTTCACCGAAGGCACACAGGTACACATCGAGGGTGCGGCTGAGCGACTCGGGCACCTTGCCCAGGGTCTCCAGCAGCAGGATCAGGCGCTCGATGCCCATGGCGAAACCAACGCCCGGGGTCGGCTTGCCGCCCATCTGCTCGACCAGGCCGTCATAGCGGCCACCGGCGCAGACGGTGCCCTGGGCGCCGAGCTTGTCGGTGACCCACTCGAACACGGTCTTGCTGTAGTAATCCAGGCCGCGCACCAGCTTGGTGTTGATCACGAACGGAATGCCGGCGGCGTCGAGACGGGCCTTGAGGCCCTCGAAGTGCACGCGGGATGCTTCGTCCAGGTAGTCTTCCAGCTTCGGCGCGCCGACCAGCACCGCCTGGGTGTTCTGGTCCTTGCTGTCGAGGATGCGCAGTGGGTTGCTCTTCAGGCGGCGCTGGCTGTCTTCGTCCAGTTGCTCGAGGCGGGCGCTGAGGTAGTCGACCAGCGCGTCGCGGTAGCGCGCGCGGGCTTCACTGGTGCCCAGGCTGTTGAGCTGCAGTTCGACGGCATCCTGGATGCCGAGCAGGCCCCACAGGCGCCAGGTCAGCATGATCAGCTCGGCATCGACGTCCGGGCCGTCGAGGTTGAACACCTCCACGCCGATCTGGTGGAACTGGCGGTAGCGGCCTTTCTGCGGGCGCTCGTGGCGGAACATCTGGCCGATGTACCAGAGTTTCTGCACCTGGCCGTTGCCGGTGATGCCATGCTCGAGCACGGCGCGCACGCAGGCGGCGGTGCCCTCGGGGCGCAGGGTCAGCGAATCGCCGTTGCGGTCCTCGAAGGTGTACATCTCTTTTTCGACGATGTCGGTGACTTCACCAATCGAGCGCTTGAACAGCTCGGTGAACTCGACGATCGGCGTGCGGATCTGGCTGTAGCCGTAGCTGTCCAGCAAGCCGGCCACGGTGCCCTCGAAGTAGCGCCACAGCGGCGACTGGTCGGGCAGGATGTCGTTCATGCCACGAATGGCTTGCAGCGATTTGCTCACGAATAGTCCTTACGAATCTGTGCTCAGCCGCGGGCGATCAGCGCCGCGTCGGCCTCGGCCTTCTCGGCCGCTTTCTGGCGGATGAGCTTTTCCAGCTCGTCGACCAGGTTGTCGTTGTTCAGTTTCTGCGACGGCTTGCCATCGATGTACACCAGGTTCGGCGTGCCACCGGTCAGGCCCACGTGCGACTCCTTGGCTTCGCCCGGGCCGTTGACCACACAGCCGATCACCGCCACGTCCAGCGGCACCAGCAGGTCTTCCAGGCGCCCTTCCAGCTCGTTCATGGTCTTGACCACATCGAAGTTCTGCCGCGAGCAGCTCGGGCAGGCGATGAAGTTGATGCCGCGCGAGCGCAGGTGCAGCGACTTGAGGATGTCGTAGCCGACCTTCACTTCCTCGACCGGGTCGGCCGCCAGCGAAATGCGAATGGTGTCGCCGATGCCTTCGGCCAGCAGCATACCGAGGCCGACGGCGGATTTCACCGTCCCCGAGCGCAGGCCACCGGCTTCGGTGATGCCCAGATGCAGCGGCTGGATGATCTGCTTGGCCAGCAGGCGGTAGGCTTCGACGGCCATGAACACGTCCGAGGCCTTGACGCTGACCTTGAAGTCCTGGAAGTCGAGGCGGTCGAGGTGCTCGACATGGCGCAGCGCCGATTCGACCAGCGCGGCCGGGGTCGGCTCGCCGTACTTCTTCTGCAGGTCTTTTTCCAGGGAGCCGGCGTTGACCCCAATACGAATCGGGATGCCACGGTCGCGGGCGGCATCGACCACAGCCCGCACGCGGTCTTCGCGGCCGATGTTGCCCGGGTTGATGCGCAGGCAGTCGACACCCAGCTCAGCCACGCGCAGGGCGATCTTGTAGTCGAAGTGAATGTCGGCGACCAGCGGCACGCTGACCCGCTGCTTGATACGGCCGAACGCCTCGGCGGCGTCCATGTCCGGCACCGACACGCGGACGATGTCCACGCCGGCATCGACCAGGCGCTGGATCTGCGCCACGGTGGCGGCCACGTCGTTGGTGTCGGTGTTGGTCATGCTCTGCACCGCGATGGGGGCATCGCCACCCACCGGCACATTGCCGACCCAGATTTTGCGGGATTCGCGACGTTTGATCGGAGATTCGCCGTGCATGACTTACTGTCCCAACTTCAGGCGAGCGGTTTCGCCACTGGTGAACGGGGCGACATCGACCGCCTGGCCGTTGTAGCTCACCTGGGCGCCGCGGGCGAAGCCCAGGCGCACCGCAAACGGTGGCTTGCCGGTCAGTTCCAGGCTGTCGCCCTTGCGCTTGATGGCGCTGAACAGCACCTTGCCGTTGCCGTCGGTGACCTGGGTCCAGCAATCGGCGGTGAACTGGATGTGTACATTGGCGCCACCGGCGACGGCCGGAGCGGCCTCGCTGACCGGCGCCGGTGCTGCGGCCACGGGGGCAGCGGGCACCACGGGGGCGACCGGGGCAGCCTGCGTGCTGGCGACGGCCGGGGCCGGGGCACTGGCGAGCGGCGCGCTCGGCGCCACAGGGGCGGCCGGTGCGGTAGCGCTGGCGGGCGCCGCCGGGGCTTGCGCAGCCTCGGCCGGTGCCGCGTCAGGGCTGGCGGGTTCCAACGGCAGGGCCTGGCCCTCGGCTTGCTGGCCCTCGCTCACGGCCTGGTCTTCCGGCTCGTCCAGCGGGTGGATCTGGGTGGTGCCGTCGGCGCTCTCGACCTCGACGTGCTCCAGGGCGATCTTGGCCAGATCCTTGCCCCGCTGGCTGCTCTGATCCTGCCACCAGAAGAAACCACCGCCGACCACGGCCACCAGCAGCAGCAGGCTGACCACCCGCAGGATGTTGTGGGACAAGCGCACCGGCTCTTCGATACGGCCCAGCGCATGCACTTCGCTGCCCTTGGCGTGGCTCCCGGTGATCTGGTCGAAAGCCTCGACCAGCGGCGCCTGGTCCATGTCCATCAACTTGGCATAGGCGCGAATGTAGCCACGGGCGAAGGTGTGCCCCGGCAGCTTGTCGAAGGCGCCGTTTTCCAGGTTGTTCAGCGAAGATACCGTGAGGTTGAGCTTTCGAGCGACCTCGGCCTGGCTCCAGTCCCGCTTTTCGCGGGCCTGGCGCAAGACGTCACCGGGGTTCTGGCCAGTCGCTGCTGCTACTTCGGTGTGCGCGGCTTTCATCGTTGCTCCGACAGGTATTGCTGATATTCCGGCGTACCGGGATAAAGTCGTTGTAGTTGCTGGCCCAACCGGGCCGCGTCGCCCTGTTCGTCGAGGGCACGGGCCAGGCGGCTGCCCAGCAGCAGGCTGCGGGCGTTCTGGTCGCTCAGTTGGCTGAATCGATCGTAGTAGTCCCGGGCCGGCACATAATGCCTGTTTTCGTAAGACAACTCAGCCATTTCGAGCAAAGCCTTCGGTTGCCGCTGATTGAGCCGAAGGGCTTTTTCCAGATAGTCGCGCGCTTGCGCCGCCTGCCCCAGCTTCAGGGCGGTCAGGCCCAGGTTCTCGTACACCCGGGACCGCTCAGGATACAGGGTATCGGCGGCGGCCTGGCGAAAGTTCGCCTGGGCTTCGCCGAAACGGCCCTGAGCATATAGGAAACTGCCGTAATTGTTACGGATTCGTGTGTCACTCGGCTGGGTCGCCAGCGCCTTGGCGAAGTGCTGGTCAGCCAAGGCCGGTTCGCCTTCGGCCTGGAACACCAGCGCCAGGGCGGCGTGGGCATCGGCATCTCGGCTGTCGAGGGCCAGGGCCTTGCCCAGTGGCGCCTTGGCCTGTTCGGTCAAACCTTGTTGCAAATACCCAAGGCCCAACTGCACATAGGCCCTACCCGCGTCCTCGCGTCCCTGGCGGCTGGCCAGGGGATCGCCCGCGCCGCCGGACACGCAGCCGGCCAGCAGCGAAAGCGTCAGGATCGACAGCGCGGCGCGCAAGGTCATGGGCAGGTGCTCGTCAGGGGCGCGCGGCGCTGTCTTGCGGCTCGTCGGCGGCCAGCTGGCGCACGGCGATGTAGCGCTCGCTGCGACGGGTGCGGTCGTTGACCTGGCCCACCAACTGCCCACAGGCGGCGTCGATGTCGTCACCGCGGGTGGTGCGGGTGGTGACGTTGAAACCACCGTGGTGCAGCAGGTCCTGGAAACGACGAATGGCGTTGTTGCTCGGCCGTTCGTAGCCCGAGTGCGGGAACGGGTTGAACGGGATCAGGTTGATCTTGCATGGCACGTCGCGCAGCAGTTCGATCATTTGCGCCGCGTGCTCAGGCTGGTCGTTGACGTCCTTGAGCAGGGTGTACTCGATGGTCAGCACACGCTTGCCACCCAGGGTGGACATGTAGCCCATGCACGAGTCCAGGAGCATCTTCAGCGGGTACTTCTTGTTGATCGGCACCAGCTTGTTGCGCAGTTCGTCGTTCGGCGCGTGCAGCGACAGGGCCAGCGACACGTCGATGTGCTTGGCCAGCTCGTCGATCATCGGCACCACGCCCGAGGTGGACAGGGTCACGCGACGCTTGGAAATGCCATAGCCCAGATCTTCCATCATGATCTTCATGGCGGCGATGACATTGTCGAAATTCAGCAGGGGTTCGCCCATGCCCATCATGACCACGTTGGTAATCGCGCGGTCGATCTTGGCCGGGACGGTCCCGAAGGATTTGTTGGCAAGCCACACCTGGCCGATCACTTCGGCGGCGGTGAGGTTGCTGTTGAAGCCTTGCTTGCCGGTGGAGCAGAAACTGCAGTCCAGGGCACAGCCGGCTTGCGACGACACGCACAGGGTGCCGCGATCGTCGGTAGGGATGTAGACGGTCTCGACGCAGCTGCCGGAGGCAACGCGGACCACCCACTTGCGGGTACCGTCGGCGGAAATGTCTTCACTGACCACCTCCGGACCACGAATCTCGGCAACGGCCTCGAGCTTTTCGCGCAAGACCTTGCCGACGTTCGTCATGGCGGCGAAATCATCGACGCCAAAATGGTGAATCCATTTCATCACCTGACCGGCACGGAAGCGCTTCTCCCCGATTGAGTCGAAGAACTGTTCCATTTCCGCCAGGGTCAGCCCCAGCAGGTTGATCTTGTCAGTCGATGTCGTCATGGATTCACCCTCACCCGTAAGCTTTCGCTTAGCGAGTGGTTACCTCGGTAGCAGCGAAGAAGTAAGCGATTTCGCGAGCAGCGGCGGCTTCGGAGTCCGAACCGTGAACGGCGTTGGCGTCGATCGACTCGGCGAAGTCGGCACGGATGGTGCCGGCAGCAGCTTCTTTAGGGTTGGTAGCGCCCATCAGCTCACGGTTCAGAGCGATGGCGTTTTCGCCTTCCAGAACCTGGACAACGACCGGGCCGGAAGTCATGAAGGCAACCAGGTCACCGAAGAAGCCACGAGCGCTGTGCTCGGCGTAGAAGCCTTCGGCTTCGGCTTTGGACAGCTGCTTGATTTTCGAGGCAACGATTTTCAGGCCGGCTTCTTCGAAGCGGGTGGTGATCTTGCCGATCACGTTCTTGGCAACGGCGTCAGGCTTGATGATCGAGAAAGTACGTTGAACAGCCATGGAAAACTCCAGAATATTGAGTGTTACGAAAAATTAAACCCGCGAATTATACGCGGGTTCCAGGGGATTGCCTAACCTGCAGCGTCACGCTTAGTCGGCTTCTTCGATCCAGGCCGCCTGGATGGCCTCGAGCACTTTCTCACCGCCGCGTGACGGATCGTCGCTGAACTCTGGCAAGGCCAGCACCCAACGGTGCAGATCGACGAAATTCACATATTTAGGATCGACGTCCGGCTTGCTTTCTGCAAGCTGGATGGCGATCTCAAGTACATCAATCCATTTCAGGCTCATGGGGCAAACCTCAGTGCGGCGCTTCGGCGGCGTGGTTGAGCGAGTACTTGGGGATCTCGATGGTGAGGTCCTCGTCGCCGACGATCACCTGGCAGGCCAGGCGCGATTGCGCTTCCAGGCCCCAGGCCTTGTCCAGCATGTCTTCCTCGAGCTCGTCGGCTTCCTCGAGCGAGTCGAAACCTTCGCGCACGATGCAGTGGCAGGTGGTGCAGGCGCACACACCGCCACAGGCGCTTTCCATCTCGATGTGATGCTCGTGGGCCAGCTCCAGGATATTGGTGCCTGGCTCCACTTCAACCACCAGCCCGTCCGGGCAGAACTTTTCGTGCGGCAGGAAAATCACCTGGGGCATCGGTTACTCCTCGATCTCATTCAGGTTGCGCCCGGCCAGTGCGGCTTTGACCGTCGAATCAAGGCGACGGGCGGCAAATGCATCGGTCACCTGCGACAGACGCTTGGTCTGCTGCTCGATGGCGGCGCCATCGGTGCCGGTGAGCAAATCACGCAATTCTTGCATCTGGAAGGCAATGGCCTCGCGCTCGTCGCTGCTGAGCAGGCGCTCACCGTCGGCATCGAGGGCGCCCTGCACCGCTTCGAGCAGACGCTCGGCATCGACCTGGTGCTCGCGCAACTGGCGGGCCTGCTTGTCGGAACCTGCGTGCTCGAAGGAGTCCTTGAGCATGCGCGCGATCTCGCCGTCGGTCAGGCCATAGGACGGCTTGACCTGGATGCTCGACTCGACCCCCGAGCCCAGTTCGCGGGCTGCCACGCTGAGCAGGCCGTCGGCGTCGACCTGGAAGGTGACGCGGATCTTCGCCGCGCCGGCGACCATCGCCGGAATGCCACGCAGCTCGAAACGCGCCAGCGAGCGGCAGTCGCTGATCAGCTCGCGCTCGCCCTGCAGTACGTGGATCATCATGGCCGACTGGCCATCCTTGTAGGTGGTGAACTCCTGGGCGCGGGCCACCGGAATGGTGGTGTTGCGCGGGATCACCTTTTCCATCAGCCCGCCCATGGTCTCAAGGCCCAGGGACAGCGGGATGACGTCGAGCAGCAGCAGTTCGCCCCCTTCGCGGCGGTTGCCGGCCAGGGTGTCGGCCTGGATGGCGGCACCGATGGCCACCACCTGGTCGGGGTCGATCGAGGTCAACGGGGTGCGGCCGAACAGCGCGCCGACCGCTTCGCGCACACGCGGTACGCGGGTCGAGCCACCGACCATGACCACGGCGCTGACTTCTTCGAGCTCCACGCCACTGTCGCGCACGGCGCGGCGGCAAGCCTTGAGGCTGCGGGCGACCATTGGCTCGATCATGGTTTCGAAAGCGGCACGGCTCAGCTCGCCTTGCCAGGCGCCATGGCTGACACTGACCACGTCGGCGTCGGTCAGGGCTTCCTTGGCGGCGCAGGCCGTTTGCAGCAGTGCGCGCTGGGTAGCCGGGTCCAGGTCGGACGACAGCCCGGCCTGCTCGATGATCCAGCCGGCAATGGCGTGGTCGAAGTCGTCGCCGCCCAGGGCGGTATCGCCACCGGTGGCCAGCACTTCGAACACGCCAGCCGTCAGGCGCAGGATGGAGATATCGAACGTACCGCCGCCCAGGTCATAGATGGCCACCACGCCTTCGGCGTTCTGGTCCAGGCCATAGGCCACGGCCGCCGCGGTCGGCTCGTTGAGCAGGCGCAGCACGCTCAGGCCGGCCAGGCGCGCAGCGTCCTTGGTGGCTTGGCGCTGGGCATCGTCGAAGTAGGCGGGCACGGTGATCACCGCACCGACCAGCTCGCCACCGAGGGTGGCCTCGGCACGCTGGCGCAGCACCTTGAGGATATCGGCGGACACTTGCACCGGGCTCTTGGGCCCCTGCACGGTGTCGATGAACGGCATGTGCGATTCGCCACCGACGAACCGGTACGGCAGCTGCTCGCCCAGTTGCTTGACGTCCGCCAGGCCACGCCCCATCAGGCGCTTGACCGACAGGATGGTGTTCAGCGGGTCGCTGGAGGCCGCGTCGCGCGCGGCCTGGCCAACTTCGTTGCGGCCTTCGAGGTAGCGCACCGCCGACGGCAGGATCAACTGCCCCTGGGCATCGGGCAGCGGTTCGCTGCGCCCGCTGCGCACGGCGGCGACGAGAGAATTGGTGGTGCCCAGGTCGATACCCACCGCCAGGCGGCGCTGGTGCGGCTGGGGGCTCTGACCGGGTTCGGCGATCTGCAGTAGGGCCATGCTTATCTGAGTACCTTAGGCGTCATCACGGGCGACGCCGGGGTTAATCGTCGAGGCGCTCTTCGAGTTGGCGCACTTCTTGGGCGAGCTTGTCGAGGAACTGCATGCGGCGCATCAGGCGCTCGGCCTGGTCGCGCTCGGCAGCTACATCCCAGCAGGCGGCGAAATCCTCGTTGAGCTTGTCCTGGGCGGCCTTGAGGCGCTTCTTGAACACCCCCACGCCATCGAGGTCGGCTTCGTCCTGCAGCTCTTCGAGCTCTTCGCGCCACTGCATCTGCTGCAGCAGGAAGTCCGGGTCGTGCACGGTGACTTCCTGGGGCACTTCGTGGCCACCGATGGCCAGCAGGTAGCGGGCACGGCGTGGCGCGCTGCGCAAGGTCTGGTAGGCGTCGTTGAGGGCCGCGGACTTTTCCAGGGCGAGGCGTTGCTCGCGCTCGGAAGCATCGGCGAAGCGGTCCGGATGGACCTCGCGGGCCAGCTCGCGATAACGCATGGCCAGCTGGTCGAGGTCCAGGCGGAAGCCCGGCTGCAGGTCAAACAGGGCGAAATGGCAAAGAGTACCCACAGCCAGCCTCAGACGTTGAAGCTTTCGCCGCAG
Organism: Pseudomonas muyukensis; assembly: GCF_019139535.1. Lineage (NCBI taxonomy): Bacteria > Pseudomonadati > Pseudomonadota > Gammaproteobacteria > Pseudomonadales > Pseudomonadaceae > Pseudomonas > Pseudomonas muyukensis. Next base: position 5,229,216 of record NZ_CP077073.1, read on the forward strand.
CCACACTCACCGCGCACGTTGGGGTTGTTGAACTTGAAGCCTTCGTTCAACCCTTCCTTGACGAAGTCCAGCTCGGTGCCATCGAGGTACACCAGGCTTTTCGGGTCGATGATGACCTTCACGCCGTGGTTCTCGAACACCTGGTCCTCTGCGGCCAGCTCGTCGACGAACTCCAGCACGTAGGCCAGGCCCGAGCAGCCGGTGGTGCGCACGCCCAGGCGAATGCCCTCACCCTTGCCGCGCCCGTCGAGGGAGCGGCGAATGTGGTTGGCGGCGGCTTCTGTCATGCTGATAGCCATCGGAACTCCTTACCTCTACCTTGCGTCAGTCGACTCAGATCAAGCCTTTCTTCTGCTTGTAATCGCGCACGGCTGCCTTGATGGCATCTTCGGCGAGTACCGAGCAGTGGATCTTGACCGGCGGCAACGCCAGTTCTTCGGCCAGCTGGGTGTTCTTGATGGTCTCGGCTTCGTCCAGGGTCTTGCCCTTCATCCACTCGGTGGCCAGGGAGCTGGAGGCGATGGCCGAACCGCAGCCGTAGGTCTTGAACTTGGCGTCTTCGATGATGCCTTGCTCGTTGACCTTGATCTGCAGACGCATCACGTCGCCACAGGCCGGGGCGCCGACCATGCCGGTCCCGACATCCGGGTCCTCGGCGTTCATCTTGCCGACGTTGCGTGGGTTTTCGTAGTGGTCGATGACCTTTTCACTGTATGCCATGGTGCAATTCCTTCCTCATCAGGGAGCCGCTCTTGCCGGCGACTGCTTAGTGGGCGGCCCACTCGATCTTGGAGATGTCGACGCCGTCTTTGTACATGTCCCACAGCGGCGAGAGTTCGCGCAGCTTGTTGACTGCCTTGCAGACTTCCTGCGCGGCGTAGTCGACTTCTTCTTCGCTGGTGAAGCGGCCGAAGGAGAAGCGGATCGAGCTGTGCGCCAGTTCGTCGTTGCGGCCCAGGGCGCGCAGGACGTAGGACGGCTCGAGCGAAGCGGAGGTGCAGGCCGAACCGGACGAAACGGCGATGTCCTTGAGCGACATCAGCAGCGACTCGCCTTCGACGTAGTTGAAGCTCAGGTTCAGGTTGTGCGGCACGCGCTGGGTCTGGCTGCCGTTGACGTACAGCTCTTCGAGGTTGGAAACCTGCTTGAAGAAGCGGTCGCTCAGGGCCTTGATGCGCACGTTTTCCGCGGCCATTTCCTGCTTGGCGATGGCGAAGGCTTCGCCCATGCCGACGATCTGGTGGGTCGGCAGGGTGCCCGAACGCATGCCGCGCTCATGGCCACCGCCGTGAATGATGGCTTCCAGGCGCACGCGCGGCTTGCGGCTGACGTACAGCGCGCCGATGCCTTTGGGGCCGTAGACCTTGTGCGCCGAGAACGACATCAGGTCGACCTTGAGCTTTTGCACGTCGATCTCGACCTTGCCGGCCGACTGGGCGGCGTCGACATGGAACAGCACGCCGCGCGAGCGGGTCAGTTCACCGATGGCGGCGATGTCGTTGATCGAGCCGACTTCGTTGTTCACGTGCATCAGCGAGACCAGGATGGTGTCGTCGCGCAGGACGGCCTCGACCATGGCCGGGGTGACGATGCCGTCTTCGCCCGGCTCCAGGTAGGTCACTTCGAAACCTTCACGCTCGAGCTGGCGAGCGGTATCCAGGACCGCCTTGTGCTCGATCTTGGAGGTGATGATGTGCTTGCCCTTGGTCTGATAGAAGTGCGCCACGCCTTTCAGGGCGAGGTTGTCGGACTCGGTGGCACCACTGGTCCAGACGATCTCGCGCGGGTCGGCGTTGATCAGCTCGGCCACTTGGCGGCGGCCGTTTTCCACCGCTTCCTCGGCTTTCCAGCCGAACACGTGGGAACGCGAGGCCGGGTTACCGAAGTTCCCGTCGACCAGCAGGCACTCGGCCATCTTCTGCGCAACGCGCGGGTCGACCGGGGTGGTCGCGGAGTAATCGAGGTAGATCGGCAACTTCATTGAGTATCTCCTATCAGGCGGTGGCGTCGCTCGTCGCTGCTATCAGTCGACGGCGGACGTCTCAATCTTGTCCAGCTGGGCGGTACGGCCTGCGACGCGGCGCAGGTCCTGACGCTGGGCGACTTCCTGCACCTCGCGGCGCATGACGAGGTCGGCCAGGCTGATGCCACTGAGGAATTCATGGATCTGCTGGCTGAGATCGCACCACAGGTGGTGGGTCAGGCAGGTATCACCGGCGTGGCAATCCCCCAGGCCCTGGCAGCGGGTGGCGTCGACCGATTCGTTGACCGCGTCGATAACCTGGGCCACCTGGATGGTTTCCATGCCCCGCGACAGCTGGTAGCCGCCGCCCGGGCCGCGAACGCTGGAAACCAGGCTGCTGCGGCGCAGCTTGGCGAACAGCTGCTCCAGATAAGAGAGGGAAATGCCCTGGCGCTCGGAAATATCGGCCAGAGACACCGGCCCATGCTGCGCGTGCAACGCCAGGTCGAGCATGGCGGTCACGGCGTATCGGCCTTTGGTAGTCAGTCGCATGGCGTATGGGTACCACGGGAGTTACAGGATGTGTGCGAGTATGCGATTCCCGAGCATTTAAGTCAACTATTAGACCTAGTGCTTTAGTCGGGTATGCATGCGGGAGGCGGGCGCGAGTGTAGCAGACAAGGGGCGCGAGCACACGCCCCTTGTGTCGGGCTGGCGCAATCAATGCGCCTGGGTGTCGCCCTGCTTCGCCTCGACGCAGGCTTCGGCAAACTCGTCGGCGGGCAGTGCCGGCAGCTCCTTGGCACAGTAGTCACTGCCCATCCGGGTCAGCGCGCCACACATGCCCTCCAGGCGCTCGTCGACAGCTTGCAAGTGATCGAGCATCTGGCCGATGGCGCGCGCCACCGGGTCGGGCATGTCGCCGCTGACCCCATAGGCGTCGAAGCCGATCTTCTCGGCCATGGCCTTGCGCTTGGCCTCGAGCGCGTCATCCTCGCTCTTGACGATGATCCGCCCGGGGATACCCACCGCAGTGGCGCCGGCCGGCACCGCCTTGGTCACCACCGCATTGGAGCCGATCTTGGCCCCGGCGCCGACGGTGAACGGGCCCAGCACCTTGGCGCCGGCACCGACCACCACGCCGTTTTCCAAGGTTGGGTGGCGCTTGCCCTTGTTCCAGCTGGTGCCGCCCAGGGTCACGCCCTGGTACAGGGTGACGTCGTCACCGATCTCGGCGGTTTCGCCGATGACGATGCCCATGCCGTGGTCGATGAAGAAGCGCCGGCCGATGGTGGCGCCGGGGTGGATCTCGATACCGGTCAGCCAACGGCCGAAGTTCGACACCAGCCGCGCCAGCCATTTGAAGTCACGCTTCCACAATGCGTTGCCCAGGCGGTGCAGCCAGATCGCGTGCATGCCGGGGTAGCAGGTCAGCACCTCGAAGGCGTTGCGCGCCGCCGGGTCACGATGGAACACGCTCTGGATATCTTCACGCAGACGCTCGAACATCTTTCAGTCCTTCCGTTTATGCGGCTCGCCCCGTGCGACTTTCTGGGTCTCGGTGAGGATGCCGCGCAAAATGCTCATTTCCGAACGATTGACCGCGCTGCGCCCATAGAGCCGGCGCAGGCGCGGCATCAGGTGCTTGGGCTTTTCCGGGTCGAGGAAGCCGATGTCCACCAGGGTCTTTTCCAGGTGGTCGTAGAACATCTCCATTTCGTCCATGGTCGCCGGCTCGTTGCTGCGCAGCGAGTTGGCATCGAACTTCTCGACTTTCGACGGCGCGCCTTCGGCCGCCAGCCAGGCCATGCGCACCTCGTAGGAGAGCACCTGGACCGCGGCGGCAAGGTTCAGCGAGCTGAAGTCGGGGTTCGAGGGAATGTGCACATGGAAGTGACATCGCTGCAGTTCTTCGTTGGTCAGGCCGGCGTGCTCGCGCCCGAACACCAGGGCGATCTCTTCGCCGCCACGGGCGTGCTCCACGGCCTTGGCCCCGCACTCGCGCGGGTCGATCAGCGGCCAGGGGATGCTGCGCTCGCGGGCGCTGGTGCCCATCACCAGGCTGCAACCGACCAAGGCATCCTCGAGGCTGTCGACCACCTGGGCATTGGCCAGGATGTCGTCGGCGCCCGAGGCGCGCGCGGTGGCGTCGCCTGACGGGAACTCTTTTGGCTGTACCAGCACCAGGCGCGACAGGCCCATGTTTTTCATGGCACGAGCAGCGCCGCCGATATTGCCGGGGTGGCTGGTATTGACCAGAACAACACGAATATTCTGCAACAAGGTGTTGAGCTCACGGAGTAGGGATAAAGGGGCAAACGATCTTACAGAAGCGACGGACGTAACGCCACGAAAGCGCATCTGACCCTTCTGCCGTCGTGGATTTCTGATAGACTATGCGGCTTTCCTCTTTAACATCCCAGGTGAAACGCCCATGCAGCCTATGCTGAATATCGCCCTGCGCGCCGCTCGCAGCGCCAGTGAACTGATTTTCCGCTCCATCGAACGCCTGGATAGCATCAAAGTCGACGAAAAGCAGGCCAAGGACTACGTCTCCGAGGTCGATCGCGCCGCCGAGAAGGTCATCGTCGATGCCCTGCGCAAGGCCTATCCGAACCACTCGATCCAGGGTGAAGAGACCGGCCTGCACGCCGGCTCCGGTGAAGAAGGCAAGGACTACCTGTGGATCATCGACCCGCTCGATGGCACCACCAACTTCCTGCGTGGCGTTCCTCACTTTGCGGTCAGCATCGCCTGCAAATACCGCGGCCGCCTTGAGCACGCCGTGATCGTCGACCCGGTTCGCCAGGAAGAATTCACTGCCAGCCGTGGCCGTGGCGCCCAGGTCAATGGCCGGCGCATCCGCGTCAGCTCGCGCACCAGCCTGGACGGCGCCCTGCTGGGCACCGGCTTCCCGTTCCGCGACAGCCAGATGGCCGACCTGGACAACTACCTGGGCATGTTCCGCGCCCTGACCGGCCAGACCGCCGGCATCCGCCGCGCCGGCTCCGCCAGCCTCGACCTGGCCTACGTGGCCGCCGGCCGCTTCGACGCCTTCTGGGAGTCGGGCCTGTCCGAGTGGGACATGGCGGCCGGCGTGCTGCTGATCCAGGAAGCCGGTGGCCTGGTGAGCGACTTCAACGGTGGCCACGACCACCTCGAGAAGGGCCACATCGTCGCGGGCAACATCAAGTGCTTCAAGGCCGTGCTGACGGCCATCCAGCCGCACCTGCCAGAGCACATGAAGCGCTGATCGCTTCGGGCATAAAAAAAGCACCCTCGGGTGCTTTTTTTTATGCCTATTGTCCCGCGAACCACGCCCCCTTGCAGGAGCGGCCTTGTGTCGCGAAAGGGGCGCGAAGCGGCCCCAGGATCTGTGATATGCCGCGAGATTGCCGGGGCTGCTCCGCAGCCCTTTCGCGACACAAGGCCGCTCCTACACAAAGCAGCCCGCGCCGGGATCACTGCCCCGGCTGATTCTGGCTCAACACCAGCTTGCCATTCTTGTCCAACGGAATGGTCGAACCTGGGTCACGGTCCATCTTCACCTTGCCCACCTGGTCACCGATCGAATAGGTCACGTTGTAGCCCACCACCTTCTCGCTCAGGTCATTGACCGTGTTGCAGCGAGTCTGGGTAGTGGTATAGGTGTCACGCTCCTGCATGTACTCCTGGGCCTTGTTGCCGGCATAACCGCCACCGACCGCACCGGCCACCGTGGCGATCTTCTTGCCGGTGCCGCCGCCGACCTGGTTGCCCAGCAGGCCGCCAGCGAGCGCGCCGACCACGGTACCGGCGATCTGGTGCTGGTCCTTGACCGGCGCCTGGCGCGTCACCGCCACGTCCTTGCACACCTGGCGCGGCGTCTTGATGGTTTCCTTGATCGGCTGCACGTCGGTGACCTGGGCGTATTCAGGCCCTTTGTTGACCAAGCTGTAGGTCGCCACAGCACCTCCGGCGGTTACACCGACAGCACCCAGTACCGCACCCACCAGCATTGATTTGTTCACGTGAACCTCCTAGTCATACCCGCGGGGTCTTGGCCCGCCTTCTCCCTGCCTTGGAGCAAAAAAAAAGGCGCGAGTTCAACACTCGCGCCTTTCTTTACGCCAAACGGCGCGGGACGAAGCCTTACGGACGCTCGTCCACACCCTCGGTCTTCACCGGCGGGATCAGGTCTTCGCTGTTCAGGTTCAGCCAGATCAGCACCACGTTGGCGATGTAGATCGACGAGTAGGTACCCGCCATGACGCCGATGAACAACGCCAGGGAGAAGCCGAACAGGTTGTCGCCGCCGAAGAACAGCAGCGCGGCGATGGCCAGCAAGGTCGACACCGAAGTGGCGATGGTGCGCAGCAGGGTCTGGGTGGTCGAGACGTTGATGTTCTCGATCAGCGAGGCCTTGCGCATCACCCGGAAGTTCTCGCGCACCCGGTCGAACACGACGATGGTGTCGTTGAGCGAGTAACCGATGATCGCCAACACCGCCGCCAGCACCGTCAGGTCGAAGGTGATCTGGAAGAACGACAGGATACCCAGCGTGACCACCACGTCGTGGACCAGCGAGATGATCGCGCCCACGGCGAACTTCCACTGGAAGCGGAAGGCCAGGTAGATGAGGATGCCGCCCAGGGCCAGGAGCATGCCCATGCCGCCCTGGTCGCGCAGCTCTTCACCCACCTGCGGGCCGACGAACTCGACGCGCTTGACCGTGGCTGGGTTGTCGCCGCCGGCCTTCTGCAGCGCCGCGGCCACCTTGTTGCCCAGCTGCGGGTCATCGCCGGGCATGCGCACCAACAGGTCGGTGGTGGCGCCGAAGCTCTGCACCACGGCCTCGTGGAAGCCGGAGTCGACCAGCTCGGCACGCACGGCCTTGAGATCCGCCGGACGCTCGTAGGTCAGCTCGATCAGCGTGCCGCCGGTGAAGTCCAGGCCGAAGTTCAGGCCTTTCTGCCACCAGCTGAACAGCGCCAGCACGGTCAGGAGCACGGTAATGGCGAACGCGACATTGCGCACGCCCATGAAGTTGATGGTTTTCATCGCAGCTCCCTCAAACCCACAGCTTCTTGATGTCACGCCCGCCGCAGGTCAGGTTGACCATGGCGCGGGTCACCATGACGGCGGTGAACATCGAGGTGAAAATCCCGAGGGACATGGTGACCGCGAAGCCCTTGACCGGGCCGGTACCCATGGCGAACAGGATGCCGCCGACCAGCAGGCTGGTCAGGTTGGCGTCGATGATCGCGGTGTAGGCGCGGTTGAAACCTTCGTGGATGGCGCGCTGCACCGACATGCCGGCTTTGAGCTCCTCGCGGATGCGCGAGAAGATCAGCACGTTGGCGTCCACCGCCATACCCATGGTCAACACGATACCGGCGATACCCGGCAGGGTCAGCGTGGCGCCCAGCAGCGACATCAGCGCCAGCAGCAGGACCATGTTGCCCGCCAGGGCAACGGTGGCGATCACGCCAAAGCCGCGGTAGATGGCGATGATGAACAGCGAGACGAACAGCATGCCCCACAGCGACGCATCGATACCCTTGGTGATGTTGTCGGCACCCAGGCTTGGGCCAATGGTACGTTCTTCGGCGAAGTACATCGGCGCGGCCAGACCACCGGCACGCAGCAGCAGGGCCAGTTCCGAGGACTCACCCTGGCCGTTCAGGCCGGTGATGCGGAATTGGCTGCCCAGCGGCGACTGGATGGTCGCCAGGCTGATGATCTTCTTCTCTTCCTTGAAGCTCTGTACGGCAACGTCCTTCTCGACGCCGTCGACGGTCTGCTTCTCGTAGCGGGTGACCGGCTTCTGCTCGATGAAGATCACCGCCATGCTGCGCCCAACGTTGCTGCGGGTGGCGCGGCTCATCAGCTCGCCGCCATGGCCGTCGAGGCGAATGTTCACCTGCGGGCGACCGTGCTCGTCGAAGCTGGCCTGGGCGTCGGTGACCTGGTCACCGGTGATGATCAGGCCGCGCTCGACCGCGGCGGAGCGGCCGCCTTCGCGGAACTCGAACACCTCGGTGGTGGCCTTGGAAGCGCCCGGCTCGGCACCGAAGCGGAACTCCAGGTTGGCGGTCTTGCCGAGGATACGCTTGGCCTCGGCGGTGTCCTGCACGCCCGGCAGCTCGACCACGATGCGGTTGGCGCCCTGGCGCTGGACCAGCGGCTCGGCCACGCCCAGCTCGTTCACACGGTTGCGAACGGTAGTCAGGTTCTGCTTGATGGAGTATTCGCGGATCTCGGCGACCTTGGCCTGGGTCAGGGCCAGGCGCAGCACGGCAAGTTCGCTGCGCTCGGTGGTGGTCAGGTCGAAATCATTGAAATTCTTGCGGATCAGGCTGCGGGCCTGTTCGCGGGTGGCATCGTCGGCGAAGCCCAGCATGATCCCGCCATCCTGCTGCGGCAGGCTGCGGTAGCGGATGCGCTCTTTGCGCAGCAAGGTCTTGACCTCGCCTTCGTAGACTTTCATGCGCGCGGTCATGGCCTTGTCCATGTCCACTTCCAGCAGGAAGTGCACACCACCGGACAGGTCCAGGCCGAGCTTCATCGGGCTTGCACCCAGGTTGCGCAGCCACTGCGGGGTGGTCTGGGCCAGGTTCAGGGCCACGACATAGTCGTCGCCGAGGGCCTTGCGCGCCACATCCTTGGCCGGCAGCTGGTCTTCCTGGTTGCTCAGGCGCACCAGGGCACTGCCCTTCTCGCCCAGGCTGCCGCCCTTGACGGTAATGCCGGCATCGCCCAGCGCCTTGGTCACGCGGTCGAGGTCGGCCTGGCTGACATGCAGGGCGGAGCTGGCGCCGCTGATCTGCACCGCCGGATCATCCGGGTAGAGGTTGGGTGCGGAATAAATGAAGCCGACCGTCAGTACCAACACGATCAGCAGGTATTTCCACAGAGGGTATTTGTTCAGCATCACGCCGCCCGTTCAAGACGCGGGGCGCTTTGCGCGCCCCGACTGGAAAAATGAAACCGGTAACTCAGATAGCCTTGAGCGTACCTTTTGGCAGGGTCGCGGCAATGGCGCCCTTCTGGAACTTCAGTTCGACGTTGTCGGACACTTCCAGGACCACGAAGTCGTCGGCAACCTTGACGATCTTGCCGGCGATGCCGCCGTTGGTCACCACTTCGTCACCCTTTTGCAGGTTGCTCAGCAGGTTTTTCTGCTCTTTGGCACGCTTGGCCTGCGGGCGCCAGATCATCAGGTAGAAGATGACCAGGAAACCGACCAGGAAAATCCACTCGAAGCCGGTACCGGCTGGGCCGGCGGCGGGGGCTGCTGCGTCCGCGTAGGCGGCGGGAATCAAGAAGCTCATTGGGCACTCCTAATGCAAATTTTCTAATAATGGATGCGAACAGTCAGTCCAAGGGCGGCACAGGCAGCCCGCGCTTGGCGTAGAAGGCGTCGACAAAGGCGGCCAATTTACCTTGTTGGATAGCTTCGCGTAAACCGGCCATCAAGCGCTGGTAATGGCGCAAGTTGTGGATGGTATTCAGCATGCTGCTCAGCATTTCGCCGCACTTGTCCAGGTGGTGCAGATAAGCGCGGGAGAAGTTGCTGCAGGTATAGCAATCGCAGGTCGGATCCAGCGGCGATTCATCGTGGCGATGGAACGCGTTGCGGATCTTGATCACCCCTGTGTCGACGAACAGGTGGCCGTTGCGCGCATTGCGGGTAGGCATCACGCAGTCGAACATGTCGACGCCGCGGCGCACACCCTCTACAAGATCTTCCGGCTTGCCTACCCCCATAAGGTAACGAGGTTTGTCAGCGGGCATTTGCGCCGGCAGGTAGTCCAGCACCTTGATCATCTCGTGCTTGGGCTCGCCCACCGACAGGCCGCCGATGGCCAGGCCGTCGAAGTCGATGTTGACCAGCGCTTCCAGCGAGCGCATGCGCAGGTCCTGGTACATGCCGCCCTGGACGATGCCGAACAGCGCCGCGGTGTTGTCGCCGTGGGCGTTCTTCGAGCGCTGGGCCCAGCGCAGCGACAGCTCCATCGAGGTGCGCGCCACGTCGTGCTCGGCCGGGTACGGCGTGCACTCGTCGAAGATCATCACGATGTCCGAGCCCAGGTCGCGCTGCACCTGCATGGACTCTTCCGGGCCCATGAACACTTTCGAACCATCCACTGGCGAGGCGAAGGTCACGCCTTCCTCCTTGATCTTGCGCATGGCGCCCAGGCTGAACACCTGGAAACCACCGGAATCAGTGAGGATAGGGCCTTTCCATTGCATGAAGTCGTGCAGGCCGTTGTGTTTCTTGATGACCTCGGTGCCTGGGCGCAGCCACAGGTGGAAGGTGTTGCCGAGGATGATCTCGGCGCCGATCGCCTCGATATCGCGTGGCAGCATGCCCTTGACCGTGCCGTAGGTGCCCACCGGCATGAAGGCCGGGGTCTCGACGGTGCCACGGGGGAAGGTCAGCCGGCCGCGACGGGCCTTGCCGTCGGTGGCCAGCAGTTCGAACGACATTCGACAGGTGCGACTCATGCTTGATCCTCTGGGCCGCGTGGCGCCGGATTGCGGGTGATGAACATGGCATCACCGTAACTGAAGAAGCGGTAACCGTTCGTGACCGCCGCCGCGTAGGCGGCCATGGTCTCGGGGTAACCGGCGAAGGCCGAGACCAGCATCAGCAGCGTGGACTCCGGCAGGTGGAAGTTGGTAACCAGGCAATCGACCACATGGAACGGCCGGCCCGGGAAGATGAAGATATCGGTGTCGCCGCTGAACGCCTTGAGCTCGCCATCGCGCGCCGCGCTCTCCAGCGAGCGCACGCTGGTGGTGCCCACGGCGACCACCCGCCCGCCGCGGGCGCGGCAGGCCTGCACGGCGTCGACCACGTCCTGGCTCACTTCGAGCCACTCTTTATGCATGGTGTGGTCTTCGATCTTGTCGACCCGCACCGGCTGGAAGGTGCCGGCGCCCACATGCAGGGTGACGAAGGCGCGCTCGACGCCCTTGGCGGCGATCTTCGCCAGCAGCGACTCATCGAAGTGCAGGCCGGCGGTGGGCGCGGCCACGGCGCCGGCACGCTCGGCGTAGACAGTCTGGTAGCGCTCGCGGTCGGCGCCCTCGTCGGGGCGGTCGATGTAGGGCGGCAGCGGCATGTGCCCGACGCGCTCGAGCAGCGGCAGCACTTCTTCGTTGAAGCGCAGTTCGAACAGTGTCTCGTGACGGGCGACCATCTCGGCCTCGCCACCGCCGTCGATGAGGATCTGCGCGCCCTCTTTCGGCGCCTTGCTGGCGCGCACATGGGCCAGCACGCGGTGGCTGTCGAGCACCCGCTCGACCAGCACTTCCAGCTTGCCGCCAGAGGCTTTCTGGCCGAACAGCCGCGCCGGGATCACCCGGGTGTTGTTGAACACCATCAGGTCGCCGGGGCGCAGGTAGTCGAGCAGGTCGGTGAACTGCTTGTGGGCCAACTCGCCGCTGGGGCCATCGAGCACCAGCAGGCGGCTGCCGTGACGCTCGGCCAGGGGGTGGCGGGCGATCAGGGAATCGGGGAGTTCGAAGGAAAAATCGGCGACGCGCATGATGATGTTCGGGTTCGACAGGGCCGGGAAGTTTAGCCCAATGCGCGAAAATTGACCATGAAAGCCGATTGACCGGCTTGAGTGACCTCTCTATACTGCGGCGCCTAAGCCCTGATGGCGGAATTGGTAGACGCGGCGGATTCAAAATCCGTTTTCGAAAGGAGTGGGAGTTCGAGTCTCCCTCGGGGCACCAAGATCCAGAAAAAACCGACCTTATGGTCGGTTTTTTTGTGCCTGAAAAACAGGCCAGAGCCAGCCGTTTTCACCACTACCACGACAGGAAGTCCAGGGTATGCCAGCACAGCAATCGAACACAGGAATGCGAGCCCGTCTTTGGACCGTTCTGCCTGGCTTGCTCGGGGGCATGGCGGTAACCACCTGCATCGCCCCCTTCGGCGAGTTTTTCTGGGGGAACGTTGTCGACATCTGGGGGCCGCAGGCCGCCATCCTGGTCATTCTGCTGATGCTACGGGCGCCAAGCCCGGTAATCGGCGGCGCCGCACTGACCATGGCGCTGTACCTCGGGCTTTTCTACCTTTGGTTCTTCACCAGCGGACGAGGCGATGTGATGGCTTGGTTCGCCTACCTGTTCAGCTTGCCTGGTGCACTGATCGGCGCCTGCCTGGCGCTGTGCTTCACGCGGCGGGCAACACCTGTGGTCGCCGTTGTGCTGGCCGCTGCCTGGGTGACGGCTGGGCTGGTGGTCAATCAGACGATCATCTGCTCTACCCTCATCTACTGCCTGGGGTGAGGCCATGGCGTATGCTGGCCGCTCACTCGAGCACGGATTTCCCCATGCAACTAAGCCACCGCCCCGTCACGCATGCCGATATCCCCGCCCTTTGCTGCTTCCCACAGGGCCCGGACGAACTGTTCTACATGTTCCCCAAGGCCACCTATCCCCTGACGCCCGAACAATTGAGCGACGCCATCGCCCAGCGCAGCGGCTCGACGGTGATCGAGGCCGATGGCGTGCTCGTTGGCTTCGCCAATTTCTACCAGGCCGAGCACGGCGGCGTCTGCGCGCTGGGCAACGTGGTGGTGGCACCGGCCGCACGGGGCAAGGGGGTGGCGCGCTACCTGGTGCAAAGCATGCTCGCCCTGGCCCGTGAGCAGTTCGCCGCGCGGGAACTGTGGGTGTCGTGCTTCAACCACAACACCGCAGGCTTGCTGCTTTATCCACAGCTGGGTTTCGTCCCGTTCGCGATCGAACAACGCCGCGCGCCCGATGGCAGCCGGGTGGCGCTGGTGCAGATGAAGCAGATGTGCAACGCATAACCCGGTAGGCGGGCGCCTACACGACGAAACACACCGAACCTTACCCCGCCGCCGGCGTCGGAACCTGCATCCATCGCTTCGAGGTTCCCCCACGTGAAAACCCTCCTCACCCGCAAGTACCGCCTGGTGGTCAAGACCTTCGGCTACATCGGCTGGTCGCTGTTCTGGCTGCTGATCTGGGACGTGCTGGTCACCATCGACTTCATGCTGTTCTTCAACAGCAAGTTCAGCCTGCCGCTGATCCCGCTGACCTTGCTGGGCTCGGCGCTGGTGGTGCTGGTGAGCTTTCGCAACAGCAGCGCCTACAACCGCTGGTGGGAAGCCCGCACGTTGTGGGGCGCGCTGGTGAACGGCTCGCGCAGCTTTGCCCGCCAGGTGCTGACACTGATAGACGACCCGCAGGATGGGCCAAACCCGCTGAAGGCCACCTTGCTGCGCCGGCATATCGCCTATGTGAACTGCCTGGCGGCGCACCTGAAGGGCGACAAGTGTCCGGACGAGCTGATGGCGTTCATCCCGCCCGCCGAGTTCGAGCGGCGCAACCGTTCGAACAACTTCGCCAACGATATCCTCGGTGGTTCGGCGGCGTTGCTGGCCCGGGAGTACCAGGCCGGGCGGCTGGACAGCATTCGCCTGGCACGGCTGGAGTCGACGCTGGTGGACCTGTCCAATGCCCAGGGCGGCATGGAACGCATCGCCAATACGCCGCTGCCCTACCCTTACGTGTACTTTCCGCGGCTGTTCATCACCTTGTTCTGCCTGATCGTGCCGGTGGGGCTGGTGGAATCGCTGGGCTGGTTCACGCCGCTGGCCTCGACGGTGGTGGGCTTCATGCTGCTGGCGATCGAGCGCATCGGCACCGACCTGCAGAGCCCGTTTCGCGCCAGCGAGCACCAGATCCCGATGGACAGCATCTGCGCGACCATCGAGCGCAACCTGGAGTCGATGCAGCGTGGGGAGCAGGTGTCTGCGGCGAACGCCATGCCGTAGCCAGCTTGCTGGCGAACCCGGCGGCGCGGTGGATGGCACCGGCGATGCCGGTGTTCGCCGGCAAGGCCGGCTCCTACAAGGGTTACGGCCTGCAATACCTGTAGGAGCCAGCTTGCTGGCGAACCCGGCGACGCGGTGGATGGCACCGGCTATGCCGGTGTTCGCGGCCGGCTCCTGCCGGGATAGCGCCTGCTAGGCCCTCACATACCGCTGGCGCAGCACATCGCTGAACGCATCCACCAGCAACACCAGCACCAGCATGGCGATGATCACCGTGCTGGCCTGGGCCTCCTGGAACAGGCTCAGGGTGGTGTAGAGCATCTGCCCCAGGCCGCCCGCGCCGACGAAACCGAGCACGCTGGCCATGCGGATGTTGTTCTCCCAGCGGTACAGGCTGTAGGCCAGCAGCTGCGGCCACAGGTTGGGCAAGGTGCCAAAACAGAACGCCGCCACCTGGCTGCCGCCCTGCAGGCGAATCGCCGCCGCCGGCTCCGGCGGGGCGTTTTCCAGGGCCTCGGCGAACAGGCGGCCGAGCACGCCGGCGGTATGCAGCGCCAGCGCCAGCGTGCCGGCGTTGGGCCCCAGCCCCGCGGCGAGCACGGTCAGCGCCGCCCACACCAGCTCGGGAATCGCCCGCAGCGCATTGAGCAGCAAACGCGCCGCGCCTTGCAGCGGCCAGCCAAATCGCCCCGCCGCCGGCAGCGCCAGCAACATGCCGAGCAGCATCGCCAGCAAGGTGCCGAGCCCGGACATCGCCAGGGTCTCCAGCGCCCCCCGGCCCACGGCGCGCAAGTGCTCGAGCGACAGGTCCGGCTGCAGGAAGCGCCCGGCGTACTCCGCCATCTGCCCCAACCCGCCCTCGCCGACCACCGCGTGCAGGTCCAGCTCCAGGTAGGCGAACGACGCCACCACCGCCGCGACGATGCCCAGCAGCACCAACAGGTTGATTGCCCGGTTCATGCCAGCCTCCCGCGCAGAAAACGGCTGAGCAGGTCGGCCAGCACCACCAGCACCAGGAACGCCAGCAGCATGCTCGCCACCTGGTCGCCGGCGAACATGCGCATCGACAAATCGATCTGCTGGCCCAGGCCGCCAGCGCCGACGAAGCCCATCACCACCGAGGCGCGCACCGCGCACTCCCAGCGGTAGACAGTGTACGACACCACCTCGGCCGCGGCATTGGGCAGGATGCCGTAGCAGAACGCCGCCAAGCGACTACTGCCGGCCTGCAACAAGGCATGGGCCGGGCGTTGGTCGACCGACTCGAAGATTTCCGCATAGACCTTGCCGAGCATGCCGCTGTAGGTGATGGCGATGGCCAGCACCCCGGCAGTCGGGCCCAGGCCCACGGCGCGGACGAACAGCAGCGCCCAGACGATCTCCGGCACGCTGCGTAAAAACACCAGCAGGCCGCGCACCGGCAGGCGCAAGGTGCGCGACCAGAACCCTGGGCGCCCGCCGCGGGAGGCTGCGCGCAGCGACAGGGCGCGGCTGGCCAACAGGCTGGCCGGCACCGCCAGCAGCAGGGCCAGGGCCATGCCGGCAGTGGCCACGGCCAGGGTCTGCAAGGTGGCTTGCCACAACAGGCCAAGGAAGTCGGGATCGTGGGCCGGCGGCCAGAAGCCACTGACGAAACTGGCCATCTGCTGCCGGTTATCCGCCTGCAACAGCACGCCGGGGTTCAGTTCGCTCAGCTGCAATCCGGGCCACAGCAGGGCCAGGCACAGCAAGGTCAACAGCAGGCGAGGTAGCGCCGCAGGGTCGCGGGCAGCGGCGTTCAGCATCGCGGGATCTGCACCGTCAGGCTCGCCCCGGCGGTGACCGGCGACGCCAACTGCTCATTGGCATACAGCGCATCCAGCAGGCTTTCGGTCACTGCCTCAGCCGGGCAGTCGAAGGCCACCTGCCCTTCGCGGATACCGATGACCCGCGGGAAGTGCGCCAATGCCAGCTCCACCGCGTGCAGGCTGGCGACCAGGGTCACGCCATGGGCCTGGGCATGGCGGTTGAGCAGCGCCAGGCTGTGGTCGGCCAGCACCGGGTCCATCGCCGAGACCGGCTCGTCGGCCAGCAGCACCTGCGGGCGCTGGTACAACGCCCGGGCGATGCCGACCCGCTGCAACTGGCCACCGGACAACTGCCCGCACTGGACGAACAGCTTGTCCGCCAACCCCAGTTCGGCCAGGGCCTGGCGCGCGCCCGGCACATCGCCTGGGTGCAGCAGGTTGAGCAGGCCACGCAGGGTGCCCCACTGCCCCAGGCGCCCGGCCAGCACCGCGGTCACCACCCGCTGGCGCGGCGGCAAGGGCGGCGCCTGGTGCACCAGTGCCAGCCGTGCCCGCAGGCGCTGGCGGGCGCGCGCCGATAACGCCCAAGGCTGGGCGTCGAGCAGCGTCAGTTGCCCGGTGCTGGGTTGCACGGCGGTGGCCATCAGGTGCAGCAGGCTCGACTTGCCGGCCCCGGACGGGCCGATGATCGCCACCCGCTCACCCTGGTCGATGCGCAGATCCACGGCGTTCAGGGCCTGGACCTGGCCGTGGCGCAGGCTGGCCCCTTGCAGACGAATAGTCACTTGAGCAGGCCGGCCTCACGCGCGGCTTGCTCGGTGCCCTGGTAGTTCTCCGGCTGGGTCTCGATGAAGCGGCTGGCCGCCTGCAGGTCGAGGATGGCCTTGTCGGCAGGCTTGGCCGGGTCCAGGGCGAGGAAGGCTTGCTTGATCTTGGCCTTGAGCGCCGGGTCCATGTTGCCGCGCACGGTCCAGTTGTAGTCGAAGTAGGTCGGCGTGGTGGCGAACACCTTGACCTTGCTGGTATCGACCTTGCCGGCATCGACCAGCTTCTGCCACACGCTGGCGTTGAGCACGCCGGCATCGACCTTGCCTGCGGCAACCCAGGCCACGGTGGCATCGTGGGCACCGGAGTAGGCGACGCGGCTGAAGTAGCCCTCGGGCTTGATGTTGTCTTGCTTCAACATGAAGTAGCGCGGCATCAGGCTGCCGGAGGTGGACGAGATCGAGCCGAAGGCGAAGGTCTTGCCCTTCAGGTCGGCCAGGCTCTTCACCTCGGGGTTGGCGGTGATGAACTTGGAGGTGAACTGGGCGTCCTGCTCACGCTGCACCAGCGGGGTCGCGGTCGGGTCCTTCAGGTGCACCTGGACGAAGGTGAAACCGCCCAGCCAGGCCATGTCCAGGCGGTTGCTGGCCAGCGACTCGACCACTGCCGGGTAGTCGCTCACCGGCACGAACTGCACCTTCATGCCCAGTTGCTGCTCGAGGTATTCACCCAGCGGCTTGAACTTGCGCAGCAGTTCGGTCGGCGCTTCGTCGGGGATGGCGCTGACGCGCAGTACGTCGGCAGCCTGGGCGAAAACGGCGCAGCAGGACAGCGCGAGGCCGGCAGCGAGTGCCAGGGGGCGTTTGAACATGGGGGTTCTCCGGTTCAATAGCGGGGAAGGTGCGGCAAAACGCCGACGGAGTGGAATTATAAGAGGCGCAGGCGCAAAGGCCAGCTTTGCTACAATCGCCCATCACGAAAATCCCGAGGTGCGTATGAGCGAGCCGATTCGTCTGACCCAGTACAGCCACGGCGCCGGCTGTGGCTGCAAGATTTCCCCCAAGGTGCTGGATGTGATCCTCGCCGAGAGCGGCACGCAGGCGCTGGACCCGAAACTCTGGGTCGGCAACGCCTCGCGCGACGACGCCGCGGTCTATGCCCTGGACGACGAGCGCGGCGTGGTCTCGACCACCGACTTCTTCATGCCCATCGTCGACGACCCGTACGACTTCGGGCGCATCGCCGCCACCAACGCCATCAGCGACATCTACGCCATGGGCGGCGACCCGCTGATGGCCATCGCCATCCTCGGCTGGCCGGTCAACGTACTGCCACCTGAAGTGGCCCGCGAAGTGATTCGCGGCGGCCGCGCGGTGTGCGCCGAAGCCGGCATCCCGCTGGCCGGCGGCCACTCCATCGACGCCCCCGAACCGATCTTCGGCCTGGCCGTCACCGGCGTTGTCAGCAAGCGCCACCTCAAGCGCAACGACACCGCCCGTGTCGGCTGCAAGCTGTACCTGACCAAGCCCCTGGGCATCGGCATCCTCACCACCGCCGAGAAGAAAGCCAAGCTGCGCGAGCAGGACCAGGGCCTGGCCCGCGACTGGATGTGCACCCTCAACACCCCGGGCAGCCGCTTCGGCAAGCTCGATGGCGTGCTGGCGATGACCGACGTCACCGGCTTCGGCCTGCTCGGCCACCTGGTCGAGGTCGCCGAAGGCAGCGGCCTGACCGCGCGCCTTGAGTTCGACGCCGTGCCGCGCCTGCCCAGCGTCGACTACTACCTGGCCGAGGGCTGCATCCCCGGCGGCACCTTGCGCAACTACGAGAGCTATGGGCACAAGATCGGCGCGCTCAGCGACGACCAGCAGCACCTGCTGTGCGACCCGCAGACCAGCGGCGGCCTGCTGGTGGCGATCAGCCCCGAAGGTGAGGCCGAGTTCCTCGCCGTGGCCCGGGAACTGGGCCTGGACCTGGCGCCAATCGGCGTGCTGGTCGAGCGACAGAGCCACGCGGTCGAGGTGATCTGATGCGCCCCGACTGCACCGAGCTGAAACAGCTGTTCCTCGACGACCTGCCGCTGATGGACATGCGCGCGCCCGTCGAGTTCGCCAAGGGCGCCTTCCCCGGCGCGCTCAACCTGCCGCTGATGACCGACCAGGAGCGGCAGAAGGTCGGTACCTGCTACAAGCAGCAGGGCCAGGCCGCCGCCATCGCCCTGGGCCACCAACTGGTCAACGGCGCGGTCAAGCAACAACGCCTGGAGGCTTGGGCGGCGTTCGCCCAGGCCCACCCCGACGGCTACCTGTACTGCTTGCGTGGCGGCCTGCGCTCGCAGATCGTCCAGGGCTGGCTCAAGGAAGCCGGCATCCAGTACCCGAAAGTCGTCGGCGGCTACAAGGCCATGCGCACCCTGCTGCTGGAAACCACCCAGCAGGCGGTCGAGCAGTGCGACTTCGTGCTGGTCGGCGGGCTCACCGGCACCGGCAAGACCGACGTGCTGCACCAGCTGGACAATGTCCTCGACCTCGAGGGCCACGCCAACCACCGCGGTTCCAGCTTCGGCAAGCGCGCCACCGCGCAGCCGGCGCAGATCGACTTCGAGAACGCCCTGGCCATCGATGTGCTGAAAAAGCGCGAGCGTGGGATCGAGCAGTTCGTGCTCGAGGACGAAGGGCGTATCGTCGGCAGCTGCTCGGTGCCGCTGGAGCTGTACCAAGGCATGCAGCAGTACCCGCTGGTGTGGCTGGAAGACAGCTTCGCCAACCGCGTGGAGCGCATCCTGCGCGACTACGTGATCAACCTGTGCGCCGAGTTCGTCGCGGTGCACGGCGAGGAAGATGGCCGCCGGCTGTTCGCCGAGCGCATGCGCCAGAGCATGGCCAATATCCATAAGCGCCTCGGCGGCGAGCGCTTCCAGCGCCTGTCCGAGTTGCTGGGGCAGGCCCTGGACGAGCAACTGCGCAGTGGCGATGTGCAGCTGCACCGCGGCTGGATCGAAGGGCTGCTCAACGAGTACTACGACCCGATGTATGCCTACCAGCGCGAGGCCAAGTCGGGCCGTATCGAGTTTGCCGGGGATGGCGTGGAGGTGCGCGAGTACCTCAAGGCCCGGGCCAGGCGCCAACAGCGCAGCGGGTGACGGTCACTGCCCGGGGCTGAGGATGCGTTCCAGCTCCGCGGCGCGGTCCTTGCTCATGTCCATTTCGCACATTGCCCCTTCGATACGGTAGATGCTGCCGTTGCTCAGCTTGCCGTGGAACGCGCAATTGCCGTCGCGGTACTTCATCCAGGTGCGCTGCACCTCGCGCAGGTCTTTCTGCCGCTGGCTGTCGAGCTTGGCCATCAGCTGCTTGTACACCCGGTTGAGCCGGTCATCCTGCAGCTTGGTCTCGGCCTGGATGCAGGCGCCCATGGCCAAGGTGCTGGAGGCCTTGTCCATGCACTGGGTGTAGGTGGACGAATAATCGTCGGCCTGGGCGCAGGCCATCGCCAGCCAGGCACTGGCGCCGAGCAGATATTGCTTGAGCATGGGCATTCCTTTATCGGGTGTTCGTGGCACAGCTTAGTGTGGTGTTGTGCCAATTAGGGTCGTTGTTTGTGCAACACCACACTAGCACCCTGTCGTACTTTCATTCACGCACAATGCGGCGATCTGCGCGCGCAGCCAGCGGTGCCCGGCATCGCCGTCGCGGCGTGGGTGCCAGGCCTGGGCGAAGGCGAAGGGGGCAATGGCCAAGGGCGGTGGGAACTGGCGCAAGGCCGGGTCCAGGCGTGCCCCGGCCAGGCTACGGCGGGCGACGGTGAGGACCAGGTCGGTACCGGCGACCAGCCCCTGGGCCACGCCCCAGTGCGGCAGGGTCAGGGCGATGCGCCGGCGCTCGCCCAGGGCGTCCAGGGCCAGGTCGATCTCGTTGTCGATACCGGCACGCACCGCCACCAGCACATGGGGCCGCGCCAGCCACTGCGACAGGCCCAGGCCGCCGCGCGGCGGCAGGCTGGCGCGGTCGGCCAGGCAGACGAACGACTCCTCGAACAGCACCTGCTGAGCCATCTCCCCCGGCAGTTCCGGAAATACGCCCAGCGCCAGGTCCGCCTCGCCATCGATCAGCTGCCCGAGCATCGCCTCGCGACTGCCCTGCGACACCAGCACATCGATGCCCGGTGCTTCGCGGCGCAACAGGCGCATCAACGCCGGCAGCGCCACCCGCGCGCCGTAGTCGGACATCGCCAGGCGAAAGGTGCGCCGGGCCTTGCCTGGCTCGAAGCCAGGGCTGCCGAGCAGACCATCGAGTTGCTGCAACGCCTGTTGCAATGGCTCGCGCAGGGCTTCGGCACGGGCACTGAGCTGCAAACGGCCGCCACGGCGCACCAGCAGCGGGTCGGCGAACAGCTGGCGCAATTGCGCCAGCGCGTGGCTGACCGCCGGCTGGCTGCGGTGCAGGCGCAGCGCCGCGCGGGAGACATGTTGCTCGCTGAGCAGCGCGTGCAGGGTGAGCAACAGGTTGAGGTCGATACGGCGCAGATCATCCATGGAACGAATACAGCCTGTACGAAGTTCGAATTTCCATCATTGAAGTGCATAACCGAGACTGAGGCCAGTGCTCTGATCAGGAATAGACACCATGCCCGCCAGCCTCTTCGCCACCCTCCCCTTGCTCATCGCCCTGCTCGCCGGGGCCGCCGTGCCCTTCCAGGCGGGCAGCAACGCCGCGCTCGGGCGCCTGCTCGGCCATCCCTTGTGGGCCGCTGGGGTGTCGTTGCTGGTCAGCCTGCTGATGCTGGTGCCGGCCCTGTTGCTGCTGCGCGCGCCTGTGCCGCAGGTGCAGCAACTGGCGCATGCGCCCTGGTGGGCCTGGTTCGGCGGGGTTGCCGGGGTGCTCTACATCACCGCCGCGCTGGTGCTGACGCCGCGCCTGGGGGCGGCGGGGTTCATCGTCTGCGTGGTGGCCGGGCAGGTGCTGTCGTCGCTACTGATCGACCAGTTCGGCCTCATGGGCCTGCCGGAGCGACCGGTGAACCTGTTGCGGCTGGCGGGCGTGGGAATGATCGTGCTCGGGATGATCGTGGTGCAGTGGGGCACGCCGCGCTGAGGGCATGACGTAGCGCCCAGGCCGACATTGCGCTGATGCTCCATGGGAGCGGGGTTGCCCGGCGATGCACCATCACAAGGTCTGCGGTTGCTCCGGCGGCACGATCACCTTGTGCGGCTCGAAACGCAGCGAGGGCATTTGCGTACCGGCGTAAATCGCCACGCTCAGGGCCGCGATCAGCGCCACATCGAGCCAGCCCCAACCCGGTACCTCCGCCGCCGAGCGCGCCTTCCAGCACCACCAGAGCTGCCCCAGGCAGAACACCAGGATCGCCAGCAGCCACAGGTAGAAGCCCGCGCCGAAGCCGGTCACATCCTGGAAGGCGTAGCTCTGGTTGTCCGGCAACCGAGAGAGGGTAAAGCTGCTGGCCGCCAGGTACAGCGCCGCCAGCCCGCACACCAGCGCCAGGCGGCGCAAGCGTCGATGGGCGAGAACAGCCAGCGCCAGCAATGGGTTGGCGAACCACTGGTACAGGCCGAAGGCGATACCCCAGGGACCGTAGAGCAGCATCTGCAACGCCGGTACATGCCGGCCCGCCCCCGTCAGGGCGCCATCGAAGGCCAGGCTCAGCAGGTACAGGGCCAGGCTTGTGGTCAGGTAGAAAGCAGGCAACCGCGAACTCCGTCCATTCAGTGTCGAACGCCGACCATAGCGCACCCTGGCCTCAGGCGACAGGCGGTTCGAGCAGCAGGCCGTAAAGCCCCGAGTCGGACAACTCGCCCGCCACGCACCAGCGCGCGCGCAAGGTGCCTTCGAGGACGAAACCCTGGCGTTCGAGGGTACGTGCCGAGCCCTGGTTGCGTGGGTCGATTTCCGCCTCCAGGCGGCGCAGGTGCAGGGTGTGGGCGAGGTAGTCGATGAAACAGGTCAGGGCTTCGTCCATGTAGCCACGGCCCTGGGCCGACTTGGCCAGGCAGTAGCCGATCTCGCCACGGCGCGAGCCTTCCTCGAGGTTGAACAGCTGGACCATGCCGATCAGCTCGCCGTTGTCGCGGCGGTACATGCCCAGCTTGAGCAACTGGCCGGCGGCGTAGGCTTCACGGTCGGCGGCCAGGGCGCTTTCGGCCTCGGCCAGGGTTTGCCAGGGGGCGTGGTACCAGTAACGCATCACCTCGGGGTCGGCCATGATGGTCAGCCACTGCTGTGCGTCGCCATGGCGCATGGGGCGCAGCTGCAGGCGCGGGCTGTCGAGGCTCAGGTCGCTGGGGAAACTGCGGGGGTCGGGCACACCGGGACTCCTGTCCGATCGTGGGAGATGACAGTCTAACGACAGTGGCTCGGTCTGGCATCCCTAGGGCCGCTTTGCGGCCCTTTCGCGACACGAGGGCAGGCGTGCTTGGCGCTGCAAAACTTGCGACGGGCACCTGTGGTTCTGATGCGGACCAAAACGCTGGGCTCTGGATGGCCGGGGGCGCTTTGCGCCCCTTTCGCGACACAAGGCCGCTCCTACAGGGAAATGCGATCGCCCGTAGGAGCGGCCTTGTGTCGCGAAAGGGCTGCAAGGCAGCCCCAGCGATCTACCTCAGAACCCCATGCTGAAGCTCACCACCACCCCATGGTCACGGTTCTCGCTGGACAGCTGCCCGGAGTACCCAACCCCCAGCTTGCCAGCCGCGCCCACCGACAGGTCCACCCCGGCCTCGACCACCGCCGCGTCCTTGGCGATCGGCACGCCCTCGGTGCTGAACCCTGCGCCACCGTCGATAAAGCGCAGGTCGGCATCAGGCTTGTCGTCGCCGAAGGCATGGCGCCAGCCCAGCGACACCCGCGGGGTGATCTGGCTGCCGTTGTCGAGGGTGATGCGCTTGCCCGCCCGCACACCGACGGTGGAGAAGGTCACGTCCTGCTTGACCTTGCCCTGCAAGCGCCCTGCCCCGCCTTTCTCGTGGGCGGTGTCGCTGTCGTAGTTGACGTAGGCCAGCCCGGCGAACGGCTCCAGGGCGATGCCGCCGGCGTCGATGGCATAGCCCACCTCGCCGAACACCTGGGCGCTGCGCGCCTTGTACTTGGCTTTCAGGCGGTCGCTGTAGCTGCCCACCTGGACATCACGCTTGCTGTCGATGTCGTGCCAGCTGTAGGCCACGCCCATGCGCGCGGCGAAGGCATCCAGCTGGTAACCCAGGTAGGTGGTCAGGTGGTAGCTGTCCACCGTGGCGTCCGAGCGACGACGGTGGGCGTCGATGCTCGAGCGGGTGTAGCCGGCGGCGGCGCCGACCTTCCACTGGTCATCCAGGGCGCGGTCCGCGCCGAGCATGAAGCCCGACAGGTCGCGGTCGACACTGGCATGGCTGCTGCTGCCGTCGTAGGTACCCCAGCCGCCGATGGCACGGATCCAGCCCACCGCCTGGCCCTGGCAACCTTCGCTGGTCAGCTGCTGGTTGGCGGTCGGCGCCAGGGTCCGACGTGGGTCGTCCTGGTTGCTGCAATCGGCCTGGCGCAGGCGGTCGTTGACCGCCTCACGCACGTAGCGCGAATCCTCGATCAGCACCGTCGCGGTACTGGCGTGGATCTCGCCGGACAAGCTGTCGAACGCGGCCTGCGCACCCTGGCTGTCGAGCGGCAGCAGGTTGTTGACCAGCGTCGCCGGCGCCCCGGCACTGCTCAGGGCATTGGCCACGCCGCGCTGGTTGCCGGTGGCGGCAACGTCGGCGAACGAGGTGCCGTTGCGGCTGACCGACAGGGTCACCTGGTTGGCGCCGTAGGCCAGCGCGCTGTTGATGAACGCCGAGTTGGCCAGGTTGGTGGTGGCGAAGGTGCCATTCACCCCGCCCGCGGCGTTGACCACGGTGTACTGGCCGTTGCCGCTGGCGAGGTTGGCCACCATCAGGCTGCCGCCGAGGTTGGCGGTGCCGCCCACGTTCAGGTAGTTCACCGGCGCGGTGCCCAGGTCGATGACCAAGGTCCCGCTGGCGCCGTTGGTGAAGTTGCCCGAGACATTCAGGTTGCCAGCCGGCCCCGGCAGCACGGTGCCGTTGTTGGTCAGCCCGGCGACGGTGCCGTTGCCCGTCAGCGCAGCGCCGTTGGCCACGGTGACCTGGGCGCCGAGGGTGCTGCCCGGATTGGCCGCATCGCCCACTTGCAGCACGCCCTGGTTGACGTTGAAGGCGCCGCTGAATGGCTGGTTGCCGGTTAGCAGCAAGGTGCCGCCGCCTTGCTTGGTGGTGGTGCCGGTACCGCTGAGGGTGCCGTTGAAGGTGCCGTTGCTGCCCTGGGCGAAGACCAGGCTGGCGTTGTTGAGGATGTTGCCTTGCAGGCTGGTGGTGTTGCCGACCAGGGTACCGCCGCTGACGGTGGTGCCACCGCTGTAGGTGTTGGCACCGGCCAGGATCAGGGTACCGGCGTCGAGCTTCTCGATGCCGCCACTGCCCACCAGGGGCGCGCTGACGGTGGCAGTGGCGCCGGCGTTGACCCGTACCGATGCCAGGCTGCCGTCAGGGTCGTTGACCGGGGTCAGGCTGCCGCCGGCACCCGGTACCACCTGGTAGCCGTCGCTGAGGAACTGCAAGCCCTCGAACGACTGGTTGCCGACCACGGTGACGGTACCCGGGGTACCGCCGAACACCGCGTAGCCGCCGCTCCAGCCTTCATTGCTGGTGCCGCTGGCGTTGGTCCAGCCGGTGTTCGAGCCCCAGGTGCCGCTGCCGCCGCCGATGCTGCCATCGGGGTTGGTCTTGCCGCCGTTCCAGAACTGCAGTTCCTCGCCGTAGTTCTGCACCACCAGGTTGATCTGGTTGGCGATGGCGGTCTGCAAGGCCAGGTCGCCCAGCACCACGCTGCCCGGAATGGCGCCGAACACCAGGCCATTGTCGGTGAGCACGCCGCCGTAGCTGAACAGCTGGTACACGCCGGTGCCGAAGCCGCCGGCATCGGTGATGTTCAACGTGCCGTCGAGCACCAGGTTGCCGTTGACCTTGACCACGGTGGTGGAGGCCGCCGGGGCGCCGAGGTTGAAGTCCAGGGCGCTGCCTGAGGCCAGGTCGAGGCTGCCGACGGTGAGCGGCGTGGTGCTCTGCCCGGCCGCCAGGGTGGCGCCGTTGGCCACCTGTACCGCGCCAGCCACGGTGCCGCTGCCGCCCAGGCGGGCGCCGGTGGCGACCTGCACGGTGGCGCTGTCCAGGCGACCGCCCACCAGCAGGCTGCCGGCATTGACGCTGGTGGCGCCGGTAAGGCTGTTGACGCCGGTCAGCAGCAGCTCGCCGGTGCCGTTCTTGGCCAGGGTGCCGGTGCCGC
Organism: Pseudomonas muyukensis; assembly: GCF_019139535.1. Lineage (NCBI taxonomy): Bacteria > Pseudomonadati > Pseudomonadota > Gammaproteobacteria > Pseudomonadales > Pseudomonadaceae > Pseudomonas > Pseudomonas muyukensis. The sequence goes on from NZ_CP077073.1 coordinate 5,254,858, forward strand.
TGAGGTTGCCGGTGTAGCTGCCGTTGCTGTTCTGCTCGAAGGTCAGCGCGGCATTGTTGAGGATGGCGCCCTGCAGGCTGCTGGTGTTGCCCACCACGCTGCCGGCGTTGATCTGGGTGCCGCCGGTGTAGCTGTTGCTGCCGCCCAGGGTCAGCTGGCCGGCGCCGTTCTTGACCAGGCCGCCGCTGCCGCTGATGGCGCCGTTGAGGGTCAGGGCATTGCTGCCGGCGATGGCCAGGGCGCCATTGAGCACGGCGTCGTTGGCCAGGGTCACGGCGCGGTTGCTGTCCAGCGTGGTGCCGGCGGCGGCGGTCAGGGTGCCGCTGCCCAACGCGCTGTCGTTGCCCAGCACCAGGGCGCCGCCGTTGAGCGCGGTACCACCGCTGTAGCCGTTGGCGGCGTTGAGCACCAAGGTGCCGGCATCCTGCTTGGCCAGGCTGCCGGTGCCGTTGAGGGCAACGTTGAGGGTAGCGCTGACACCCGGATTGACCCGCAGGTTGGTGACGCCATTGCCCAGCAGCTCGCCTGCCGCGCCAGCGTCGAGCACGTAGCCGTCGGTGAGGAACTGCAGGCCGCTGATGCTGTGGCTGCCGTCCACGGTGACGGTGCCCGTGGCGCCCTGGAACACCGCGAAGGTGTCGTTCCAGGTGCCGTTGAGCACGCCGTTGACGTCGGTCCAGTTGCTGTTGGTGGCGTTCCAGGTGCCGCTGCCGCCATCGATCAGGCCGTTGGCGACGGTCTGGCTGCCATCCCAGAACAGCACGTTGCTGGCCCCGCCGACCACCAGGTTGACCTGGTTGGCGACCGCGGTCTGCACGGTGAGGTCGGTGACCGGCACCGGCGTGCTGCCAAAGCTCATGCCGTTGTTGACCAGGCTGCCGCCGTAGCTGAACAGGCTATACACCCCGGCACCGAAGCCACCGATATCGGTGATGTTCAGGGTGCCGCCGAGGGTCAGGTTGTTGGCCACGCTGACCAGCGGGCCAGCGCCGGTGCCGGCGGTGCCGAGCGCGGCGTTGAAGTTGGCGCCGTTGCCCAGGCTCAGGTCGCCGGCACTCAGGGTACTGCCACTGGTGGCGTTGAGGTTGCCGCCGTTGGCCACGTTCACCGTGCCGCCCAGGCTGCCGGCACCGGCCAGGCTGGCGCCGCTGGCGACGTTGACGGTGCTGCTGGCCAGGCTGCCATCGACTTTCAGGCTGCCGGCCTGGACGTTGGTGGTGCCGCTGTGGCTGTTGGCGGCGCTGAGGGCCAGGACGCCGACGCCCAACTTGTTGAGGGTACCGCTGCCGCCGATGTTGCCGGCGAAGTTGCCGCCCTCGACATTGAGGCTGTTGCCGGCGGCGATGTCGATCACGCCGCTGCCGCCGATGTCGCCCAGGGTGGTGTTGCCGTCGAGGTTGAGCGTGGCGCCACTGCTGACGTTCAGCTCGCTCTGGGTACCCAGGGCGGTGGTGCCGATGGTGCTGAGGCTGCCGGACAGCAGGTTGAGGACACCGCTGAAGGTGTTGTTGCCCGACAGGGTCAGGTCGGCCAGGCCGCTCTTGTTCAGGGTGCCGGCGCCACTGAGCACGCCAGCCAGGTGCAGGTCGTTGCTGCCAAGCACGTTGAGCACGCCGCCGACATTGACCGGGTTGGCCAGGGTCACGGCGCTGGCGCTGTCGAGGTTGGCATTGCCGGTGACATCCAGGCCGCCGCTGCCGAGGGCGCCGTTGTTGCCGAGCACCAGGGTGCCGGCCTGCAGCTCGGTGCCGCCGCTGTAGGTGTTGGCGCCCATCAGGGCGAAGCGGGCAAGGCCAGCCTTGAGCAGGCGGCCGCTGCCAGCGACGCTGCCGCCGAGGGTCAGGTCGTTGCTGCCCAGCACAGTGAGGTCGCCGCTGACGTTGAGGTTGTTGGCCAGGGTTACCGGCTGGCTGCTGTCCAGGCTGGTGCCGGAGGTGGTGTTCAAGGAGCCGCTGCCCAGGGCGCTGTTGCTGCCCACGACCAGGGTGCCGCCATTGAGCGCGGTGTTGCCGGCGTAGCTGTTGTTGCCGGCCAGCGACAGCCGAGCGCTGCCGGCCTTGACCAGGCCACCGGCGCCACTGATGACGCCGCCCAGGGCCAGGTCGTTGCTGCCGGCGATGTTCAACGGGCCGTCCAGGGTGATGGCATTGCCCAGGGCGACCGCCTGGTTGGCGTCCAGGGTGGTGCCGCTGGCGGCATCGAGCGCGCCGCTGCCCAGGGCGCTGTTGCTGCCCAGCACCAGGGCGCCGCCACTGAGGCGGGTGCCGCCACTGTAGGTATTGGCACCGTTGAGCACCAGGGTGCCGCTGTCGAGCTTGTTGAGCTTGCCGCTGCCGGCCAGGCCGACATCGAGGGTGGCGATCACGCCCGGGTCGACCCGCACGCTGGTGTCGCCGCTGCTGCCGTTGACCAGGTTGAGCGCCCCGGCGGTGCCGGCCAGCAGGCGATAGCCATTGCTGACGAACTGCATGCCGGTGAGGCTCTGGCTGCCGTCGACGGTGACATCGCCTGCCGTGCCCTGGAAGACCGCGAAGGTGTTGCCCCAGGTGTTGTTGGCGGTGCCATTGAGGTCGGTCCAGTTGCTGTTGCTGGCGTTCCACACGCCGCTGCCGCCGTCGACCTGGCCGTTCGCCGTGGTCTGGCTGCCGTCCCAGAACTGCACGTTCAGGCCTGCGGCGCTGACCAGCAGGTTGACCTGGTTGGCCAGGGCGGTTTGCAGGGCCACGTCGCCCAGGCCGACCCCCAATGGCAGGCTGCCGAAGTCGAGGCCGTTGTCGGTCAAGGCGCCGCTGTAGTCGAAGATGCGGTATACGCCGTTGCCGAAGCCACCGATGTTGCTGACGTTGAGGGTACCGTCGAGGGTCAGGTTGCCGCCGACGTTGAACAGCGCGGTGTTGCCGGTGGACGGTGCGCCCAGGCCGGCATCGACGATGGCACCTGCGCCCAGCACCAAGGCGCCGAGGCCCAGGGTGGCGCCGCTGCTGCCAACCAGGTGGCCGCCGCTGGCGATGGTCACCGGGGCAGCGACGTTGCCGCTACCGGCCAGGCTGGCACCACTGGCCACGTTCAGCCCGGCGCTGGTCAGGCTGCCGTCGACTTTCAAGGTACCGGCGTTGACCTGGGTATTGTCTGCCAGGTTGCTGGTCCCGGTCAGGGTCAGGGTACCGCTGCCGACCTTGGTCAGGCCGCCCAGGCCGCCCAGGCCACCGGCGAAGGTGCTGCTGAGGTTGTTGCTGCCCAGGCTCAGCACGCTGCCGACGCCGACATCCACCTGGCCGCTGCCGGTCAGGCTGCCGAGGCTGGCATTGCCATTGAGATTGAGCTGGCCACTGGCGCCGACGTTGAGGGTATCGACGTTGGCCAGCACACCGCTGCCGAGGGTGGTGAGGGAGCCGGCCTGGACGTCGACATTGCCGGCGAAGGTCTTGACGCCGACCAGGGTCAGGTCGTCGACGCCAGTCTTGACCAGGTTGCCGCTGCCGCCGAGGTCGCCGCTGAGGATCAGGGCATTGGCGGCATCGACGGTGAGGTTGGCAGCATTGCTCAGGGCGATGGTGTTGCCCAGGGCCATGGGGGCGCTGTTGGCCAGGACGGCGTCGGCGGTGACCGACAGGGTACCGGTGCCCAGCGCGCCGCTGCTGCCCAGGGTCAGACGCCCGGCGTTGAGCTCGGTCCCGCCCTGGTAGCCGTTGTTGCCATTGAGGGTCAGGTTGCCGCTGCCGTTCTTGCTCAGGCCGGCGGTGCCGTTGAGCACGCCATTGAGGGTCAGGTCGTTGCCGCCATCGACGCTCAGGCCGGCATTGAGGGTAACGTTGTTGGCCAGGGTGGTGCTGGTGGCGCTGCTCAGGCTCGCGGCACCGGCAACGGTCAGGGCGCCCTGCCCCAAGGCATTGTCGTTGCCGACCACCAACCGGCCGGCGCCGAGGGTGGTGCCGCCCAGGTAGTTGTTGGCGCCATTGAGGGTCAGGGTGCTGGCACCGGCCTTGTTCAGGCCGCCGACGCCATCCACCACGCCGGTGAGGGTCAGGTCGGCGCTGCCTGGCAGGTTGAGGGTGCCGCCCAGATGCAGGTTGTTGGCCAGGGTGGCACCGGCGCCAGCGACATCGAGGCTGGTGTTGGCGCCAGTGCTGAGGGCACCGCTGCCCAGCGCGGTGTTGCTGCCGACCACCAGGGTGCCGGCGTTGAGGGTGGTGCCGCCGCTGTAGGTGTTGTTGCCGTTGAGGGTCAGGCTGGCGGCGCCATTCTTGACCAGGCCATTGTTGCCGGAGACCACGCCGCCGAGGGTCAGCGCCTGGCTGCCGCCGAGGGTCAGGTTGCCACCGGCGAGGTTGACCGCATTGGCCAGCACCAGTGCCTGGCTGGCGTCGAGGCCGGCGCCGCCGTTGACGGTCAGGGCCCCGCTGCCCAAGGCGCCGGCATTGCCCAGCAGCAGGCTGCCGGCCTGCAGCGAGGTGCCGCCAGCATAGGTGTTGCTGCCATTGAGCACCAGCTGCCCGGCGCCCAGCTTGTTCAGCGCCCCGGCACCGCTGACTAGCCCATCGAGGGTCAGGCCCTGGGCATTGTTGATCGCCAATGTGGCAGCAGTGCCCAGGCCGATGGCATTGGCCAGTTGCAGCGCCCCGGTGGTGGCCAGGGTGCTGTTGCCGGTCACCGCCAGGTTGCCGCTGCCCAGCGCGGTGTTGTTGCCCAGCGTCAGGGTGCCAGCGCCAAGCGTGGTAAGGCCTTGATAGGTGTTGGCGGCGCCAAGGGTCAGGTTGCCGCTACCGGTCTTGGTCAGGCCGCCGGTACCGCTGATCACGCCGTTCAACGTCAGGTCGTTGTTGCCAGTCAGGCCAAGGGTGTCGTTCAGTACCACCTGGTTGGCCAGGGTCAGGGCGCCGGTGGTCGCCAGGTTGCTGGCGCCGCCGACAACAAGGTTGGCGGAACCCAAGGCCTGGTTGTTGCCCAGGGTAAGCGTGCCGGCATTGAGGATCACGCCGCCAGCCAAGGTGTTGGCGCCACTGAGGGTGAGGTTGCCGGCACCGTTCTTGGTCAGGCTGCCGGCACCGGTGACCAGCCCGCCCAGGCCCAGGTCGTTGCTGCCGGCGATGGTGAGGTTGCCCCCCAGGTTGACGGTGTTGCCAAGAGTGATCGCCGAGGCGCTGTCCAGCGTGGTCCCGGCAGCCGCGTTGAGCTGGCCCAGGCCGAGGGCGCTGGCGCTGCCGAGCACCAGGGTGCCGGCATTGAGATTGGTGTTGCCGAGATTGCCATTGGTGCCGTTCAGGGTCAGGGTGCCGCTGCCGTTCTTGGTCAGGCCGCCGACGCCGATGACGTTGCCGCCCAGGGTCAGGTTCTGTGCCCCGGCGATGCTCAGGTTGCCGGCCAGGTTGATCTGGTTGGCCAGGGTGACGTTGGCATTGCTGCTCAGGGTGGTGCCGCCAGCTGCGTTCAGGGTACCGCTGCCCAGCGCAGTGTTGCTACCGACCACAAGGGTGCCACCGTTCAGGCTGGTAGTGCCCTGCTGGCTGTTGCTGGCGTTGAGGGTGAGCGTACCGGCGCCGTTCTTGATCAGGCCACCGCTGCCGCTGAGCGCACCGTTGAGGGTGAGGTCATTGCTCCCCGGCAAGCTGAGGTTGGCGTTCAGGGCGATGGTATTGGCCAATGCCAGGTTGCCGGTGGTGTCCAGGCTGGCAGCACCGGTGACGGTCAGGCCGCCGGTGCCCAGCGCCTGGGCATTGCCCAGGGTCAGGGTGCCGGCACCCAGGCTGGTGCCACCGCTGTAGGTGTTGGCGTTACCCAGGGTCAGGTTGGCGCCGCCGTTCTTGACCAGGCTGCCAAGCCCCGAGACCACGCCGGACAAGCCCAGGTCGGCGGAACCGGCAACGGTCAGGGCACCGCTGAGGCTGAAGGCGTTGCCGAGGGTGACGGCGGTGTTGCTGTCCAGGGTAGTGCTGTTGGCGGTGCTGACCGCGCCGCTGCCGAAGGCGCTGTTGTTGCCGACCACGATCGTGCCGCCATTGAGCAAGGTGCCACCGGTGTAGGTGTTGGCGCCGTTGAGCACCAGGGTGCCGCTGTCGAGCTTGGCCAGTTGGCCGCTGCCAGAGAGCCCAACGTTGAGGGTCGCGGTGACGCCTGGGTCGACACGCACGGCGAAGGCGCCGTTGCTGGCGTTGACCAGATTCAGGCCGCCGGCGCCGATCAGGCGGTAGCCATTGGTGACGAACTGCAGCCCGGTAGCGGCCTGGGTACCGGCCACGGTGACATCCCCCGCGGTGCCCTGGAACACCGCGAAGTCGCTGCCCCAGCTGCCATTGAGCACGCCGTTGACGTCGGTCCAGTTGGTGTTGCTGCCATCCCAGGTGCCGGTGCCGCCGTCGATCACGCCGTTGGCGACGCTTTGGCTGCCATCCCAGAACTGCACAGTGCTGCTGGCGCCACCGACCAGCAGGTTGACCTGGGTGCCGATCGAGGTCTGCACCTGCAGGTCGCCGGGCAGCATGCTGCCGGGCACGTTGCCGATCAGCAGGCCGTTGTCGACCAGGGCGCCGGTGTAGTCGATCAGCCGGTAGATACCGGTGCCGAAACCGCCGATATCGGTGACGTTGAGGGTACCGTCCAGGGTCAGGTTGCCGTTGACGTTGACCAGTCGGGTGCCGCCACTTGCAGGCGAGCCCAGGCCGACATCGAAGATCGAGCCGCTGTGCAAGGTCAGCGCGCCGGTGGTCAGGGTCGCGCCGCTGTTGGCCAGCAGGTGCGCACCGTCGGCGATATCGACCGGGCCCAGCAGGCTGCCGGTGCCGCCCAGGCTGGCGCCGGTATTGACCTGCACGCCGGCGCTGGCCAGCGAGCCGCTGACATTGAGCAGGCCGCCGTTGACCGTGGTGGTGCCGCCGATGACGTTGCTGCCGGACAGCTCGAAACTGCCGGTACCGGTCTTGGTCAGCCCGCCGGCACCGGCCAGGGCACCACTGAACACGCTGTTGAGGTTGTTGCCACCCAGGGTCAGGGTGCTGCCGCCGCTGATATTCACCGTACCGGCACCGCCCAGGCCACCAATGGTGGCACTGGCGCCGAGGTTCAGGTTGGTGCCGGCGCCGAGGGTGACCCCGAAGGTATTGCCCAGGGCCGTGCCGCCCACCGTGGTGATGCTGCCGCCGAGCAGGTCGATGGCACCGCTGAAGGTATTGTTGCCGCTCAGGGTCAGATCGGAGGTGCCGGTCTTGATCAAGCCGCCGGTACCGCCGACCACCCCACCCAGGGCCAGGTTGGTGCTGCCGCCAAGGGTGAGGTTGGCGCCCAGGTTGACGTCGTTGCCCAGGGTCATCGCCACGCTGTTGACCAGGGTCGCGGCGCCGCCGACGTTCAGCGCGCCGCTACCGAGCGCCGCGGCATTGGCCAGGGTCAGGGTGCCGGCGTTGAGGTTCAGCCCGCCGCTGAAGGTGTTGGCCCCCGACAGGGTCAGGTTGGTACTGCCGTTCTTGGTCAAGGCGCCCGCGCCGCTGATCACCCCGCCGAGGGTGGTGGCGTTGCTGCCCGGCAGGGTCAGGGTGGCGCCACCGGCGAGGTTGATGGCGTTGCCCAGGTTGAGGGCGCCGCTGCCTTCGAGGCTGGCGTTGCCGCCCACGCTCAGGGCGCCGCTGCCGATGGCGTTGTTGTTGCCCAGGGTCAGCAGGCCGGCGTTGAGGGTGGTGCCGCCGCTGTAGGTGTTGTTGCCGTTGAGGGTCAGCCCGGCGCTGCCGTTCTTGACCAGCGCGCCCGTGCCGCTGATCAGCCCGCCGAGGGTGGTGGCGTTGCTGCCCAGCACGGTCAGGGTATTGGCGCCGAGGTTGATGCCGTTGGTCACGGCAACGGCGGTGCTGGCGTCGAGGTTGGCGTTGCCGCCCAGGGTCAGGGCTCCGATGCCCAGCGCGGTGTTGCTGCCCAGGGTCAGGGTGCCGGCATTGAGTTGGGTGCCGTTGGTGTAGAGGTTGTTGCCGCTCAGGGTCAGGTTGGCGCTGCCGTTCTTGACCAGCGAGCCAATGCCGCTGACCACGCCGCTCAGGCCCAGGTTGGCGCTGCCATCGATGGTCAGCGGACCGGCGATGGTGACATCGTTGGCCAGGCTGACCGCAGTGCTGGCATCCAGGTGGGTACCGGCCAGGGTATTGAGGGCCCCGGTACCCAGCGCGGTGTTGCTGCCGACCACCAGCGTGCCGGCGTTCAGGCGGGTGATGCCGCTGTTGCTGTTGGCCCCGGTCAGGGTCAGCGTGGTGGCGCCGTTCTTGGTGATGCCGCCGCTGCCGGCGATGGTGCCGCTCAGGGTCAGGTCGTTGCTGCCGGGCAGGATGAAGTTGCCCGCCAGGTTGAGCGCGTTGGCAAGGTTCAGGCCGGCGGCGCTGGTGTCCAGGGTGGTGTTGTTGGCGGCGTTCAAGGCGCCGGTGCCCAGCGCGGTATTGCTGCCGACCACCAGGGTGCCGGCATTGAGCGCGGTGGCGCCGCTGTGGCTGTTGTTGCCGCTCAGGGTCAGGGTGGCGCTGCCGTTCTTGACCAGGCCGCCAGTGCCGCTGAGCGTGCCGGCCAGGGTCAGGTTGCTGGTGGTAGGCAAGGTCAGGTCGGCGCCGAGGTTGACTGCGTTGTTCAGGGTCATCGCCGTCGAGTTGGCCAGGGTCGCGGCGCCGCCGACGTTGAGCGCGCCGCTGCCCAGGGCGGCGGCGCTGGCCAGGGTCAGGGTGCCGGCGTTGAGGTTCAAGCCGCCGCTGAAGGTGTTGGCGCCGCTGAGGGTCAGGTTGGTGCTGCCGTTCTTGGTCAGCGCGCCGGTGCCGCTGATCACCCCGCTCAGGGTGGTGGTGTTGCTGCCCGGCAGGGTCAGGGTGTTGCCGGCCAGGTTGATGGCGTTGCCCAGGTTGAGGGTGCCGCTGCCGTCGAGGCTGGCGTTGCCGCCCAAGGTCAGCGCGCCAGTGCCCAGGGCGTTGCTGTTGCCCAGGGTCAGCAGCCCGGCGTTGAGGGTGGTGCCGCCACTGAAGGTGTTGTTGCCGTTGAGGGTCAGGCCGGCATTGCCGCTCTTGACCAGGGCACCGGTGCCGCTGATCTGGCCGGTCAGGGTGGTGGCGTTGCTGCCCAGCACGGTCAGGGTGTTGCCGCCCAGGCTGATGCTGTTGGTGGCGGCGACGGCGGTGCTGGTGTCGAGGTTGGCGTTGCCGCCCAGGGTCAGGCCGCCGATGCCCAGCGCGGTGTTGCTGCCCAGCACCAGGGTGCCGGCATTGAGCTGGGTGCCGTTGGTGTAGTTGTTGTTGCCGCTCAGGGTCAGGCTGGCGTTGCCGTTCTTGACCAGCGAGCCAAGGCCGCTGAGCTGGCCGCTCAGGCCCAGGTTGGCGGTGCCATCGATAGTCAGCGGGCCGGCGATGATCGCATCGTTGGCCAGGCTGACCGCGGTGCTGGCATCCAGGTGGGTGCCGGCGGCGGTGTTGAGGGTGCCGGTGCCCAGCGCGGTATTGCTGCCCACCACCAGGGTGCCGCCGTTGAGGAAGGTCGAGCCGCTGTTGCTGTTGGCGCCGGTCAGGGTCAGCGTGGTATTGCCGGCCTTGGTGATGCCACCGCTACCGGCGATCACGCCACTCAGGGTCAGGTCGTTGCTGCCGGGCAGGTTGAGGTTGCCGGCCAGGTTGAGGCCGTTGGCGATGTTCAGGCCGGCGACGCTGGTGTCCAGGGTGGTGTTGGCGGCGGCGTTGAGGGTGCCGGTGCCCAACGCGGTGTTGCTGCCCAGCACCAGGGTGCCGGCATTGAGCGCGGTGGCACCGCTCTGGGTATTGTTGCCGCTGAGGGTCAGCGTGGCGCTGCCGTTCTTGATCAGGCCGCCGCTGCCGCTGAGGGTGCCGGCCAGGTTGAGGTTGTTGGCGCCGGAAAGGGTCAGGTTGGCGCCGAGGTTGACGGCGTTGTTCAGGGTGGTGGCCACAGTGGTGGACAGCGTCGAGGCGCCGCCGACGGTCAGCGCGCCGGTGCCCAGGGCCGCGGCATTGGCCAGGGTCAGGGTGCCGGCGTTGAGGCTCAGGCCGCCGCTGAAGGTGTTGGCGCCGCCCAGGGTCAGGCTGCTGGCGCCGTTCTTGATCAGCGCGCCGGTACCGCTGACGACACCGCTGAGGGTGGTGTTGCTGGTGCCCGGCAGGGTCAGGGTGTTGCCGCCCAGGTTGACCGCGTTGCCCAGGTTGACCGCCACGCCGGCGTCGAGGCTGGCGTTGCCGCCCAGGCTCAGCGCGCCGGTACCCAGGGCATTGTTGTTGCCCACGGTCAGCACCCCGGCGTTGAGGGTGGTGCCGCCGCTGAAGGTGTTGCTGCCATTGAGGGTCAGGCCGGCACTGCCGTTCTTGGCCAACGCGCCGGTGCCGCTGAGCACCCCGCCCAGGGTCGTCGCGCTGGTGCCCAGCAGGCTCAGGGTATTGGCCCCCAGGTTGATTGCGTTGCCCAGGTTGACCGCGGTGCTGGCATCGAGGCTGGCATTGCCGCCCAGGGTCAGCGCACCGCCGCCCAGGGCGTTGTTGTGGCCCACGGTGAGTGCGCCGGCGTTGAGCGTGGTACCGCCACTGAAGGTGTTGTTGCCATTGAGGGTGAGCGCGGCGCTGCCATTCTTGACCAGCGCGCCGGTGCCACTGATGACGCCACCCAAGGTGGTGGCATTGCTGCCTGGCAGGGTCAGCGTATTGCTGGCGAGGCTGATGGCGTTGCCCAGGCTCACGCCGGCACTGGCATCGAGGGTGGCGTTGCCACCCAGGGTCAGCGCGCCGCTGCCTAGCGCGCTGCTGTTGCCGAGGGTCAGCTTGCCGCCGGCCAGGCTGGTGCCACCACTGTAGGTGTTGACGCCATTCAAGGTCAGGTCGGCCGCGCCGGTCTTGGCCAGCGCGCCGCTGCCACTGATCACGCCGCCCAGGGTCGTGGCGTTGTTGCCCGGCAGGCTCAGGGTGTTGCCGCCCAGGGCGATGGCGTTGCCGAGGTTGAGCGCCGCGGCGCTGTCGAGGGTGGCGTTGCCGCCGAGGGTCAGCGCGCCGGTGCCCAGCGCGCTGTCGCCGCCGAGGATGAGCGTGCCGGTGTTCAGGGTGGTGCCGCCGGTATAGCTGTTGATGCCGTTCAGGGTCAGGTTGGCGCTGCCGCTCTTGACCAGCGAGCCGCTGCCGCTGAGCACGCCGCCGAGGGTCAGGGCATTGCTGCCGGGCAGGCTCAGCGCCGCGTTGAGGGTGACGGCGTTGTTCAGCACCAGCGGCACGCTGCCTTGCAGGCTGCCGGCGCCGCTGACGGTCAGGCCGCCGCTGCCGAGCGCCGCGGCGCTGGTCAGGTTGAGGCCGCCCGCGGCGAGGGTGGTGCCACCGCCATAGGTGTTGCTCGCGCCGAGGGTGAGCAGGCCGGCACCGGTCTTGGTCAACCCACCAACCCCGGAAACCACGCCGTTGAGGGTCATGTCGGTGGCGCCGCCGACGTTCAGGCCCGCATTGAGCACCAGCGCGTTGGCCAGGCTCAAGCCACCGACCGTGCCCGCCAGGCCGCCACCGTTGGCGGTGATGACCCCGCTGCCGAAGGCACTGGCGTTGTCGAAGTTGAGCTGGCCGCCGTTGAGGGTGGTCTGGGTGGTGCCGTTGAGCACCTGGCCGATCAGGCTCCAGGTGCCGCTGTCGACGATCAGGCGATTGAAGTTGATGTAGTTGCTGGCGTTGATGGTGCCACTGCCACCGGTGCCACTGCCGCCACCGATGGCGTTCTGCAACGCCAGGGTATTGTCGCCGCCGGCGCCGCCGTCGATCTTGCCGGCCGGCGCGAACGCCAGGTTGGGGTTGCCGGTGACCAACAGGGCGAGCCCGACACCTGCGCCGGCGCTGACAGTGGAGCCGGTCACGGCATTGAAACGGTTGGTGCTGTTGGCACCCATCGACAGGCTGCCGGTCAGGCTGCCGACGTTGGTGAAGGTGTTGCCGGTGGCAGAGGTCTGGAATGCGGTACGCCCGAGCAACGTCCCGGTGTTGGTGAAGTTCACCGTGCCGCCGCCGCTCACGGCGACGATCGGGGTGTCCTCGCTGAGGATGGTCAGGCCCACCAGCGGCGTGGAACCGATGGTCCCGGCGTTGGTGATCGTGGTGGTCCCGGCGGCGCCGTTGCGCACATCCATGGCCATGCCGGTGAGGTTGAGCAGGTTCGCGCCGAGCACCGCCCCCGTGCCCTTGATGGTGCCGCCCAGGTTGTTGTTGATGGTCAGGTTGCCGGAGGTACCGGTGCTGCCGATCACCACGCCCGTGGACTGCAGGCTGAGCAACCCCAGCAGCGTGGGGTCGATGGTGCCTGAGTTGTTCAAGGTGTTGCCGCTGCCGGTCAGCGTCAGCGCGGTGCCCCCTACCCCCAGCAGTACCCCAAGGCCGGCACCGGGCTGGACGTTGACCGTCAGGCCGTTGGTGCTGTTGGAATAACTCGGCGCCAGCGGGTTGGCCGCCCCGCTACAGGTCACCACCCCCGCGTTGAGCGTGCAGGCCGCCAGTGCCTGTTCGCTGGTCAGCCCCAGGGCCATGCCCCCAACCGCCAGACTGACGGCCAGGGATAGTTGAGATAAACGGGCAGGCAAACGGGCGGCAACAATTCTGTCCACGGAGAGCTCCTTCGTGGATCAGGCGGTTCAGTCCCTGAATGCGTGAACAGCGCTTGTTGCAGTGAATCTGGGCACGCGAACGGCGAAACACCTGACCATGGCTACAAATTTTCCTTTGCTGGAATGTGTAGCCGCTCACAGCCGACTGGCTGGGGGTCAGGGTCGATCAAATGGTGTTAATACTTTATCGAGGCGGCACGTGTTTCGCGGGTTTCAGCCGCTTGCTGGTTGGATCCAACCGACGAACGGTCATGGCGAATGGCCAATATGCTCGCAGCGCTGCGACAAAGCCGCCTGCGCAGCGCCTGCCGCGCTTGGCGCTCGAGCAGCCATCAAGCGACCTCGGCGCCCTCCTCTGGCCAATGCGGCTCGTTGGCCCCCGGCGGGGTCAATGGCGGTAGGCCATAGGCGGCACGCGCCTCATCGCAACTGGGGTTGTGCACGCCGTTTTCCCACGACGCCTCGAACTCTCGGCACGGGCTGGAACGGTTCTCATAAATGGAGCACGCCACTTGCGTGCCGATCTCGCCAGCGAGGCTCACGCAGCGGCAAGGCTTGGCGTCGGTACCGATCATGGCGACACGGGTCGGGTTGATCTGCACCACCAGATCGTCGGGCACCAGGCCGCCGGCGGACTGGCACTCACCCCAGAAGAAAGACACACGAAAGTAGCCGCAGCAGGCGCCGCAGGACATGCAAGGATTCTGTTCGGACATGATGGCCAGGAAGGGAGGTTGTTGTTATCCGGGCGAGCGCCCGCGGCGCTATTTGTAATCCAGGCACGAACGGCTGAGAAGAGGGGCACAGCAAAAAAAGATCGCCGCTGATCGGCGCAAAGGCATCGCGGGGCCAGCCCGCCCCCACGCCATGCACGATGTGGGAGCGGGCTGGCCCCGCGATAAGCCAGGGGGACAGCTTACTTGCAGGTCAACCCATCGGCCCGGAACATCTGGCGAATGCCGCGGATGGCCTGGCGGATGCGGTCCTGGTTCTCGATCAGGGCGAAGCGCACGTGATCGTCGCCGTAATCACCGAAGCCAATCCCCGGCGATACACAGACCTTGGCCTCGGCCAGCAGCTTCTTGGCGAACTCCAGCGAGCCCAGGTGTGCATACTGCTCGGGGATCTTCGCCCAGACGTACATCGAGGCCTTGGGGTTCTCGACCATCCAGCCCAGCTCGTGCAGGCCCTTGACCAGCAGGTTGCGACGTTGGCGGTACTGCTCGGCGATGTCGCGCACGCACTGCTGGTCACCCTCCAGCGCGGCGATGGCCGCTACCTGCAACGGGGTGAAGGTGCCGTAGTCGTGGTAGCTCTTGATCCGCGCCAGCGCGCTGACCAACTCGGGGTTGCCGACCATGAAGCCGATCCGCCAGCCGGCCATGTTGTAGCTCTTGGACAGGGTGAAGAACTCCACCGCGATGTCCTTGGCCCCCGGCACCTGCATGATCGACGGCGCCTTCCAGCCGTCGTAGACGATATCGGCATAGGCCAGGTCGTGCACCACCAGCACGTCGTACTGCTTGGCCAGTGCCACCACGCGCTCGAAGAAGTCCAGCTCGACGCACTGGGCGGTGGGGTTGGACGGGAAGCCGAGGATCATCATCTTCGGCTTGGGGATCGACTCGCGGATCGCCCGCTCCAGCTCGTTGAAGAAGTCCACGCCCGGCACCAGCGGTACGGAACGCACCTGGGCCCCGGCGATTACCGCGCCATAGATGTGGATCGGGTAGCTGGGGTTGGGCACCAGCACGGTGTCGCCGTGATCGAGGGTGCCGAGCATCAGGTGCGCCAGGCCCTCTTTCGAGCCGATGGTGACGATGGCCTCGCTTTCCGGGTCGATCTCGACCGCGTAGCGTTCCCGGTACCAGTTGGAGATGGCCCGGCGCAGGCGTGGAATCCCACGGGAGGTGGAGTAGCCATGGGTGTCGTCGCGCTGGGCGACCTGCACCAGCTTCTCGACGATGTGCGGCGGCGTGGCACCGTCGGGGTTGCCCATGCTCAGGTCGATGATGTCCTCGCCACGGCGGCGGGCGGCCATCTTGAGTTCGGCGGTGATGTTGAAGACGTAGGGGGGAAGACGATCGATGCGCGCGAAGCGGCGCGGCGAACCTGGGTTGGCCATGTGTTCCTCGAGAGACGTAAGCGCCCGGAACCGTCCGAGCGACGCTGGCCGCAGCGGCGGCCGAATCAGAAGATAATCCCGTAGAGTATTTTTCGTAAAGGGTAATTTTCTGTTTTATTAGAATTTTTCAGACGCATAAATTGAAAATCAAAAAAAAACAGAACAACACAACCCCTGTGGGAGCGCCCTTGTGTCGCGAAAGGGCTGCGCAGCAGCCCCAGCATTTATGGGGTGCTGCATAAATCCTGGAGCCGCGATGCGGCCCATTCGCGACACAAGGCCGCTCCCACAGAACAGACCTGGCCAGTCAGTACACCTGCACCCGCCACAGCTCACGCGACGCCGAGGCGGCGCTCATCGGCAGGCGCCCGTGCAAGGTCTGGTAGTTGTCGATCAGCACCAGGTCACCCGCCTGCCACTCATGGGCAATCAGGCATTCGGGGTCGTAGACCAGTTCGTCGAGCTGGCTGATCAATGCCTGCTGGAAGTCATCGTCGTGCCCCTGCACTTTCTGTTCGAGGGTCTGCAACGACGACTGGCAACCCTCCTGGTAGCGCAGTACCCGCTCGCCGCTGCGCGGGTCGAGGTCGACCAGCGAGTAGCTGCGCGGCGAACCGCCGAAATAGGTCATGCGCGTGTAGTAGGTCAAATCGATGCCCTGCCACTGGCGGGCGGTGCGCAGGCCAACCTTGCGCAAGGCGTTGCGGCTGTCGACGATGGTGGTCTGCCCCTCGCCCGGTTGTGGCGGCGTCTTGCAATACAGCATGAAGGTGTGGGCGCAGAACTTCGGGTCGCGCTGCACCAGCGGATCGCTGTCGGGCAGCATGTTGAGGTCCCAGTGCAAGGGCGTCTTCTCCAGGGAATGCACCACGCCTTGCGGCTGGTCGGCCGGCTTGACCACGTGCACCTCGCCGAAAGCCCAGCGGTAGATGGTGCCGAAACGCTCGCAGTCGCTGGCGAACTGCTGCTGGTCGGCATACTCGCAGCCCCTCAGGCAGACGAAACCGAAACGCCGCACCAATGCCTGCAAGGTCTCGCGGGACAAGCGCTGCCAGCCCAGGCCCAGCGGATCGGTCACCACCAGCCCGAACAAGGGGAGCTTCTGCAAGGCGAAGTCGAACCCCTCCAGCGCCTCGCCGGCTGTTTCGTGGAACAGCCACGGCTGACCCTGCCAGGTCACCTGCACATGCCGCGCGGGGTCGATCTCGGCACGACCGCGCAAGGTCTGCCGACCGTCCAGCTGAAGCAGCGGTACCGCGTGCCAGGGGCTGGCCACGCGAGCCAGGCCCTCGGCCAGGGCCAGGCTGAACTTGGGCCCGGCGTTGTCGTACTGGTGCACCGACAAGCGCACATGGCCGGGGAAGAAGCGCTCGACCGCGGCGTTCAGTGCCTGGCCCCGCAGCATCATCTGGTAAGCCTTGTGGCTGATCTGACGCAGGTGCTCGTCCTCATCCTGCCCAGGCTGGCGACACAGGCGCAGGTCGTTGTACAGGTGGCTACAGAGCTTGTCGTGGGTGCGCCCCAGCGCTTCGTCCTGGCGGCACTGCTCAATCAAGGCCTCGAGGTTCTTCCATGGCAGCCGCGCCTGCTTGACCAGCGTGGCACGCAGGGCCTCCGGGCTGCTGGCCTGCGGAAACAAGTCCTGCATGCTCACCCAGCGGATGCAATGGGTGGTGCACAGGCTACGCAGCGCTCGGTTGTAGGCACGGCGCACCTCGTCCGGCACCCCGACGATATCGTTGAAGGTAGTGCCGTCGCTGAGAATGGCGATCTCGCAGCCTGGGGCATGCAGCTCGGCGATTTCCTGGGCCAGGCGATCCAGGCGCTCGATGGCCATTACCTCGCCGTAGTCAGGCAGCACGCCGAAGGTCTTGTCGCGCTCGTTCGGCGACTTGCAGGGGAACCCAGGCAGCACCATGCGCAGCGGCTCTGCGCTGTCGAAACAGTGGGCCAGGTCGCGGGCCAGGTGCAGCCTGCCCGCCGATTCGAAACGGTCACCCTCGGCCTTGAGCAGATATCCGTCCAGCACCTGGCTGACGGCGGTGATCCAGCTGTCCTTGTCTTGCATGTCCTGTCTTCCTTGAAAGGGCTGTTAGCGCGAACCGGTCGCCGCTGCGGGATGGCTCGCACTGGGGCGCGCCGGCTCCGGGCGCAGGGCCCGGAGCAGGTGCAGGGGTTGCTCGCAAAAAAACCTCGGGCGCTGTTCGAGCAGGGCCTCGCGCCCGCCGTAGCCCCAAGCGACGGCAGCGGCAGGCATGCCCGCAGCCTGGGCGGTCAGCAGGTCGGTCGGGGTGTCGCCGACGAACAGGCAATGGGCCGGCGCCACCTCCAGCAAGCGCGAGGCTTGCAGGGCAATGTCCGGGGCGGGCTTGAGCGCCGCCCCCTGGCGATGCCCAAGCACCGCGACGAAACCTGGCCTCGGCAGCAATGCCTCCACCACCTGCTCGGCGAGCGCCTGGGCCTTGTTGGTGACCACCACCATGGGCAAGCCCTTGGCGGCGACCGTCTCGAGCAGTGCCAGGCAACCGGCAAACACGCGTGAGCGCTGGACCAGGTTGCCCTGGTAACACTGCGCGTAATCCGCCAGCAGTTGCTCCTGGCGCTGCGCATCGAGGCCCTTGGCGGCGCGCTCGATCATTGCCGATACCCCGCCGCCAATCATCGCCCGCACCTGTTGCAAGGGCAGCGTTGCCAGGCCATGGCGCACGAGTATGTGATTCAGGCTCCAGGCAATATCGGGCAGGGTATCGACCAGCGTGCCGTCGAGATCGAACAGTACCGCGCGCACCTCGTTGTGCGTCGCCATCAGTGAGCACTGGCGTAGTGGCAAGGCCGACCGCGGCGGAACACCAGGCGGCTATAGCGTTCGTCGACATTGCTGCGCCGGTCGAGGGTGACGACCCCACGCCGCTTGACCGCCACCGAGTGCCAGGGGGTTCGCCACAGGTCGCTGGTGGGCACCAGGCGGATGCCGATCTTGCTCGACACCGCTAGCTGCGGGTGAATCGACAGGCGCAGGCAGTGCGGGTAGCGCTTCTGCAACAACGCGCTCCACGCTTCGCTGCGTTGGATGACCCGCTGCGAGGCGGGCTTGGCCACCTTCTTCACCGCGTTCATGCTCATGCCGGCGAATTCGAGCAGGCCCGAGTAGTCCTCGGCGAGGAACCGATGAATGCCGCAATACATCAGCTTCATGTGCTCCTCATTCTCGAAGCGCTGCTGCAACACCCGCAGCGACTGCCCATGCTCGATCATCAGCTCTTCGCGCATGGAGTCCAGGCAGCTCAACTGCGCATAGGCATCCTTGAGGTCGAACAGGCTGAAACGCCCGGGGTGGTGCTGATCGGCATAGCGCTGGATATCGTCGGTATAGGCCTGCACATGCGCATCAGGCACCCGGACCAGGTCGGAGAAAACATACCCGTCCGAACAGATGCGAATGATTGCCCCCGGCGCATGCAAGGCACGGATGTCCTCGCACAGCAGGCCCAGTTCATCCAGGGCATGGTGCTCCGCCAGATCAGGGAGCGGGCCGAGGGTTTTCTGACGATTGGGCGACTTGCCCGGGAAGGCTGGCAGGACCATTTCCACCGGCAGGTTTTGCTCGAGCGCCCGCAAAACCTTGGGCAGATGTGGCGCGAGCACGGCTTCGTCCAAGGTGCCGTCCTGCCCCGGGGCGAGGCTGCGGCGACGGAACAGGCACTCGAGAATGGCCCGTGCAGTGTCGGTGGGCGAAGCGGCTTGGCGTTGGCGCGGCAACGCGCCGCACGCCGACAGAGCGATGCTCGTATCGGTCATGGAACAGTCCTTTGTCATGTGGATGGATCCGGATGGATCGCGGCCAACCTTGGCCGTCAGGTCGTCCTGACCTGCGGCGCATAAAATCCTGGAAAGGTCATGCGCTGTCAACTGGCCTCTCGGCGAATTGTTCCGCGGGGCAAAAAAAAACGCCCCGGCAAGCCGGGGCGTCTTTCACAGCATGAACGTTTCAGCGTGCATAGGTCATCAGCACATCGGCCGCGGTCTGGCTGTCCACGCCCATCATCACGCTCAGCGCAGTGACGGTGAGGATGGAGAAGCCGAATACCTTGCGCGCCCACTTGCTGTCGTCCTCGGCCTTGTAGCCGCCCCAGGCCATGTACAACCAGTACAGGCCCATGGCCGCCGCCACGGCGAGGTAACCCAGGCCGGCGTAGCCGCCCAGGGTCAGCATCAGGGTCGCCAGCACGAAGGCCAGCACGTACAGGACGATCTGCTTCTTCGCCGCGAGGATACCGCGCGCCACCGGCAACACCGGAATGTTGGCGGCGCTGTAGTCCTTGAAGCGGAAGATGGCGATGGCGAAGCTGTGCGGCATCTGCCACAGGCTGAACATCACCAGCAGGGTCACCGCGGCCAGGTCGAAGCTGTTGCTCACGGCGCAGTAGCCGATCACCGGAGGCATGGCACCGGACAGGCTGCCAACCAAGGTGCCGTGCACCGATTTACGCTTGAGCCACAGGCTGTAGAAGCCGACGTAGACCACGAAACCGACCAGGGCGCAGAACGCCGCCAGCGGATTGGCCTGTACATACAGCAGGCTGAAACCCGCCACCCCAAGCAGGGTGGCGTAGATCAGCGCGAGGGGCAGCGACATGCCGCCCTGCACCATGACGCGGTTCTTGGTGCGCTCCATCTTGTGGTCGATGTCGCGGTCGATGCAGTTGTTGAACACGCAACCGGACGCCACCACCAGGGAAGTACCTACCACCACCGCCAGGAACAGGGCGAAGTCCACATGGCCCTTCGCGGCAAGGAAGAATCCGCCTGCCACGGAAAGCACGTTACCGAAAATGATCCCCGGTTTGGTGATTTGGATAAAGTGCTTCACGGACATGCAGTCTTACCTCACTTGGCCAGCATTTCGAAGTGGATGCTGAACATGATCCACAGCGACAGGCCGACCAGCAGTGCAATTACCAGAACGGTGAACAGGAACGTCGACACGTTGGAACGCTGCTCTTTCGAGCGGTCCATGTGCAGGAAGTACACGAGGTGCACTACCACCTGGATGACGGCCATGGCCACCACGATCAGGACGGTCAGGTTCTTCGGCAGGCTTGGGTACATCACCAGGCCGAACGGGATCGCGGTCAGGATGATCGACAGGATGAAGCCGATCATGTAGGACTTCACGCTGCCGTGGTTGCCTTCGTGATGAGTGTCGTGTGCGCTAGCCATTACAGAACCCCCAGCAGGTAGACGACGGTGAACACGCAGATCCAGACCACGTCCAGGAAGTGCCAGAACAGGCTCAGGCAGCTCATGCGGGTCTTGGCGGTCGGCGTGATGCCGTGCTTGTTGATCTGGTACATCATGATTGCCATCCAGATCAGACCGGCAGTCACGTGCAGGCCGTGGGTACCGACCAGCGCGAAGAACGCCGACAGGAAGCCACTGCGCTGCGGGCCGAAGCCTTCGGCGATCAGGTGATGGAACTCATAGATTTCCATCGCGATGAAGCCTGCACCGAACAGGAAGGTCACAGCCAACCAGCCCAGTACACCGGCCTTGTTGCCGGCGAACATCTTCAGCATGGCGAAGCCGAAGGTGATCGAGGACAGCAGCAGGAACGCGGTTTCAACCAGCACGAAGTCGAGCTGGAAGATGTCGTGACCCGACGGGCCGCCGGCGAAACCGCCGGACAGCACCGCGTAGGTGGCGAAGAGCGACGCAAACAGGATGCAGTCGGTCATCAGGTACAGCCAGAAACCGAGGACGGTCATCTGGCCCGAGTCGTGGTGGTGGTCATCGTGTGCATGGTCATGACCATGCGCGCCACCGTGGATTACTTGACTGGACATTGATTACACCCGTTCAAACGATTCGACACGTGCGCCGCCGGCAGGCAGTGCACCAGCGTTGGCCAGCGCTTTCATGCGCTCGCCTTCGATGCGCGCCACTTCTTCGGCCGGAACCATGTAGCCCTGGTCGTCACGCGCGGCGTGGCGAACGAAGACTGCGATGGTTGCCACCAGGCTCGCGCCCACCAGCCACCAGATGTGCCAGATGAAGGCGAAACCGAACACGGTCAGCAACAGGCCCATGAACAGACCGGTGGAGGTGTTGCTCGGCATGTGGATGGCTTCGTACTTGGCAGGCGCCTTGTACGCAGCACCGGCTTGCTTGGCTTCGTGCCAGGCGTCCAGGCCAACATGCTCAGGCATGTGCGCGAAGTTGTAGAACGGAGGTGGCGACGAAGTCGACCATTCCAGGGTACGGCCGCCCCATGGGTCGCCGGTGACGTCCATGTTGTCCTTGCGATCGCGAACCGAGACGTAGATCTGGATCAGCTGGCAAGCGATACCGAACAGGATCAGCACGGCGCCGACCACGGCTACGTACAGGTAGGGTTCCCACAGCGGGTTGTCGGAGTGGTTCAGACGACGGGTCATGCCCATGAAGCCCAGGGCGTACAGCGGCATGAACGCAACGTAGAAGCCGGAGATCCAGAACCAGAAGGCAGCTTTGCCCCACTTCTCGTTCAGGGTGAAACCGAAGGCTTTCGGGAACCAGAAGGCGAAGCCGGCGATGTAGCCGAACACTGCGCCACCGATGATCACGTTGTGGAAGTGGGCGATCACGAACAGGCTGTTGTGCAGAACGAAGTCGGCACCTGGAACGGCCAGCAGAACGCCGGTCATGCCACCGATCGAGAAAGTGACCATGAAGCCCAGGGTCCACATGATCGGCGCGGTGAAGCGCAGACGGCCCTGGTAGATGGTGAACAGCCAGTTGAACAGCTTCACACCGGTCGGAATGGAGATCAGCATCGTCGCCAGGCCGAAGAAGGTGTTGACGCTGGCGCCGGCACCCATGGTGAAGAAGTGGTGCAGCCAGACCGCAAAGCCGAGGATGGCGATCGCGCCCGATGCATAGATCATCGAGTGGTGACCGAACAGGCGCTTGCCTGCGAAGGTCGAGGTGACTTCCGAGAACACGCCGAAGGCCGGCAGGATCAGGATGTAGACCTCAGGGTGACCCCACGCCCAGAACAGGTTGACGTACATCATCGGGTTCCCACCAAGCTCGTTGGTGAAGATGTGGAAGTCCAGATAACGGTCAACAGTCAGCAGTGCGAGTGCGGCGGTCAGGATCGGGAAGGAAGCGACGATCAGCACGTTGGCCCAGGTGCAGGTCCAGGTGAAGATCGGCATGTCCATCAGCTTCATGCCAGGGGCGCGCATCTTCATCACGGTGACGAGGAAGTTCACGCCGGTCAGCGTCGTACCCAAGCCTGAGAGCTGTAGCGCCCAGATGTAGTAGTCGACACCCACCCCAGGGCTGTACTGGATACCCGCCAGCGGCGGATAGGCCACCCAGCCGGTCTTGGCGAATTCACCAACGCCCAGCGAGATGTTGACCAGCAGCACGCCTGCCAGCAGCAGGTAGAAGCTCAGGGAGTTCAGGAACGGGAAGGCAACGTCACGTGCACCGATCTGCAGAGGAACCGCGAGGTTCATCAGGCCGGTGAAGAACGGCATCGCCATGAAGATGATCATGATCACACCGTGGGCGGTGAAGATCTGGTCATAGTGTTCAGGCGGCAGGTAGCCTTCCGAGCCACCGGTGGCGGCGGCCAACTGGGTACGCATCATGATGGCGTCGGCGAAGCCGCGCAGCAGCATGACCATCGCGACGATGATGTACATCACGCCGATTTTCTTGTGGTCGACCGTGGTCAACCACTCGGTCCACAAGTACGACCACTTGCGGAAATAGGTGATGGCACCAACGACAGCGATACCACCGAGCGCGATCATGGCAAGCGTCACCATGACTATCGGCTCGTGATACGGTATCGCCTCCAGAGTTAATTTACCGAACATCTCTTACTCCTCTGCACCGGCAGCTGGTTGCATACTCGATTCCACACCCTTGGTAGTGGCCAGGTCTTTGCTGCCTGCTTCTTCGTGGTTCGGACGACCGCGGTTCATGCCTTCGTACTTGTCGACGATGCGCTGGAACTGGTCAGCCGGAGCCTCGCTGTACAGCGCGACTGGGTTGTTTTCGCTTGCTTTGGCCAGGGCGTCGTATTCGGCCTGGTCCAGTTTCTTCGGCGAAGCCTTCACCTCGGCGACCCATGCATCGAAGTCGGCTTGCGAAGTGGCGGTTGCCTTGAATTTCATACCGGTGAAGCCGGCGCCGCTGTAGTTGGCGGAGATACCGTCGAACTCACCGTTCTCGTTGGCGATCAGGTGCAGTTTGGTGGTCATGCCAGCCATTGCGTAGATCTGGCCACCCAGGCCCGGGATGAAGAAGGAGTTCATCACGGCGTCGGAGGTAACACGGAAGTTGACCGGGGTGTTGGCCGGGAAGACGATCTTGTTGACCGTGGCGATGCCCTGTTCCGGGTAGATGAACAGCCACTTCCAGTCCAGCGCGACCACGTCGATCTGCACCGGCTTCACGTCGGAATCCAGTGGACGGTACGGGTCCAGCTTGTGGGTGGAGTGGTAGGTGAAGTAACCCAGGGCGATGATGATCAGGATC
Organism: Pseudomonas muyukensis; assembly: GCF_019139535.1. NCBI lineage: Bacteria > Pseudomonadati > Pseudomonadota > Gammaproteobacteria > Pseudomonadales > Pseudomonadaceae > Pseudomonas > Pseudomonas muyukensis. The sequence continues at coordinate 5,278,092 of NZ_CP077073.1, forward strand.
GGGATGATCCACACCGCGGCTTCGATCTTGGTCGAGTGCGACCAGTCGGGGGTGTAGGTGGCTGCCTTGTTGGAAGCACGGTACTTCCAGGCGAACGCCAAGGTCATGATGATCACGGGCACGACCACCAGCAGCATCAGGCCGGTGGCGATCAGGATCAGGTTCTTCTGCTCAATGCCCACCTGGCCCTTCGGATCGAGCAGGGTCCAGTTGCACCCACTGAGTAAAAGCATGCCTAAAAAGGGCAATATGCCAAACAGTCTGGGGTAACGCTTTTTACTCATCTCACGACCTCTAGATCAGCTTGCTTCAATGCAATTTGTGTTTTGGTAGCCAACACTTCGTCCTGCCAAGTGCGGCAATTGGCGCCCGTACTCGCCCCTGCCCGGATCCGACTGCAGGATCTTGGCGTCAAGCGGGTTAGCGGTGCTTATGGTTTCGTAGGCAACAGGCCTGTACTTCAGACCAAGTCCATTTGGTGCGGGAAAACGCGGAGGGGTGTCCGCCCGGTATCGCCGTTGGGCGAAACTTGTCGAAGTCAGCAAATGGAAAGCGCTGCGGCTCCCATCAATCCTGCGACTCGCAAGCAGTGCCGAACGGAAATTGGGGGCGATTGTAGATAGGTCGCCCAACGATGACTATGACTTATTGAGCAACAGTCTTTTACAGAATGCGTAACAATACTGCTCAAAAAATCAACTTCGCGACAGTTTGTCGCACCCCGCTTGATAGCCCTCAACCCCTTGTAGCGCAAGGGCCGAAGCCTGACCTGGGTCAACCGTTGCGCAGGCTTTGCGGCTTATCTGGCTGCGCAATAGACCCAGGTCAATTCGGGACTTTGGTCTAAGCGCGGCGACGGTTGCGGTAGATGCCCAGCGGCACCAGCAGCGCGGTCAGCACGAAGGCAACCAAGGCCCATTGGGCCAGGGACAGGCCGAGAATCGGCGGGTACGGGGTGGCGCAGAAGCCATCGACCTGGAATGCCAGCGGCCACAGCTTGGCCAGCGGCAGGTCGTCGACGATGGGCTGCAGGGTATCGATGCCGCAGCTGACCATCGGGTTGGCGAGTATATACACATGGTTGCCGGCTGCAACGATGCCACCGATGGCGCTGAGCACCACCAGCGCCTCGAAGAAGGTCAGGCTGCGCCGCCCCGGCATGGCCGCGGCGAGAAAGGCGAACACGGCGATGAACAGCAAGGCGTAGCGTTGCAGGATGCACAGCGGGCAGGGGGCCTCGCCCAGCACCACCTGCATGTACAGGGCGCCGCCGATCAGCGCCAGGCAGATCACGCCGAGCAGCACCAGAAAGCGCCGTTCCCGATTCAGGCGCGATGAGAGTTCGTTCATTGCCGATTCCTTCGATGGAGTGTGGCAGCGCGGGCTGCCCGGGGGGCGCCAAGTCTACACGCTGGAGATGACCTTTGAATGCATCGAGGAGGGGCGTGCGCGCGATCCACTGCTGACCTAGGACCGAGCGGGTCGGTTTCGGTTCAACCACCGCGTGTGAAAAACACGGCGGCCCGAGCGCCGGACAGGGGCAGGCCCCTCGACACTCGGGAGTGAAGGATACAGTGATTAAAGGAGGATTAAAGATGAACGCGCGTGTAACCGCGTTCACCTCTTCTTTATATAGAAGATCGGCTATAGGCCCAATCGCTGCGGTTCGGCGCTCGGTCAGGCCGACTGCGCCGAATGTCATCGTCCGCTTCGTTCTCGATTACCCACGGCCGGGAGCATCCGTGTGCTGGCGGCCCGACAGAACGCCGAACCGCAGCGATTGGGATGAAGTCCATCGCGGGGCCAGCCCGCTCCCACGCCGCCATCCTCGGCTTCGTGGGAGCGGGCTGGCCCCGCGATGGGCTCAGCGCTTCACTCCAAAGCCGCCGCAGGCCCGAAGAACTCGTAGCGGCTCTGCCCTTCCGGCACGCCCAGGCCCTTGAGCTGGCGCTTGATCGCCGCCATGAAGCCCTTGGGCCCGAGGAAGTAGGCGTCGATATCGCGCTCACGCGGCAGCCACTCGGCCAGCAGGTCCTGGTCCAGCAGGCCCACTGCGTCGGCAGCCTGGCTGCCATCCTCCTCGGCGTAGCAGTAGAAGCGCTTGAGTTGCGGGTGGCGCGCCGCCAGGCCATCGATCCAGTCGCGGAAGGCATGCACCGCGCCGTTGCGCGCGCAATGGATGAAATGTACCGGGCGTTCGGTCTCGAGGGCCGCCTCGAGCATGGCCAGAGTCGGGGTGATGCCCACGCCGCCACTGATCAGCACCAGCGGCTTGGCGCTGGCGGCCAGGGTGAAATCGCCCGCCGGCGGGAACAGTTGCAGGGTATCGCCCACCTGCAGCTGCTCATGCAGGTAGTTGGAGACCTTGCCGCCCGCCTCGCGCTTGACGCTGATGCGGTACTGCTGGCCGTCGCACAGGGCCGACAACGAATAGTTGCGGCGCTGCTCCTGGCCGTCGATCTCAAGCTTCAGGCCGATGTACTGGCCGGGTTCGGCCTTGAGTACCGGCTTGCCATCGACCGGGGCGAAGTAGAACGAGACGATCTCGCTGCTTTCCTGCTCGCGGCGCACCAGGCGGAACTCGCGGGTGCCGCGCCAGCCGCCGGCAGCCTCTTCCTTCTGCTTGTACAGGTTCTCTTCGGCGCCGATGAGGATGTCGGCCAGCTGGCCATAGGCAGCGGCCCAGGCTGCGATCACCTCAGGGGTGGCGATTTCCTTGCCCAGCACTTCCTCGATGGCGCGCAGCAGGCAGCTGCCGACGATCGGGTAGTGCTCGGGGAGAATCTGCAGGGCCACGTGCTTGTTGATGATCTGGCCTACCAGACCGCCCAGCTGCTCGAGCTGGTCGATGTGGCGGGCGTACATCAGCACGCCGTTGGCCAGGGCGCGCGGCTGGTCGCCGCTGGCCTGGTGGGCCTGGTTGAACAGCGGGCGTACCTCGGGGTACTCGCTGAGCATCATCTTGTAGAAATGGGTGGTCAGGGCCTCACCGCCGCTTTCCAGCAGGGGTACGGTGGCTTTGATGATTGCACGTTGTTCGGCATTGAGCATTACGACAACTCCTGAGCCTGTGGCTTCGAATGGTTGCGTAGGCTATTTCAGCAATCGTGCCAACTTTTATCGTCAACAAAACCGGGGGTTTTCATTGACCGGTGTCAAAAGGACACACTCGCGCGTATAGTCATTTAGACCAACAGGAGTCCATATGACTGCAAAACCCCTGCTCACCGCCCTCCTCCCGCTGGTGAGCGACCTGTCCTGCGACCTGCCCGACCAGGAACGTTATCGCCGCTTGCTCCAGGCCATGCGCGGCCTGCTCCCCTGCGATGCCGCCGCGCTGCTGCGCCTGGACGGCGAATGGCTGGTGCCGCTGGCGGTGGACGGGCTGTCGGCCGATACCCTCGGCCGGCGCTTCCGGGTCAGCGAACACCCGCGTTTCCAGGCCTTGCTCAGCCGCCCCGAGCCCACCCGCTTTCCCAGCGACAGCCCGCTGCCCGACCCTTACGACGGGCTGGTGGATGCCGCCCACGTCGACCTCGAGGTGCACGACTGCATGGGTTGCCCACTGATGGTCGACGAACGCCCCTGGGGCCTGCTGACCCTCGATGCCCTCACCGCCGGCCAGTTCCAGAGCCTCGAGCTCGAGGCCCTGCAAGCCTTCGCCAGCCTGGCCGCCGCCACCGTCACCGTGGCCGAGCGCATCGAGCACCTGGCCCTGCGCGCCGAGGACGAGCACCAGCGTGCCGAGGTGTATCGCCAGGCCAGCGGCCAGGACAAGGAACTGATTGGCCAGAGCAAGGCGCACAAGCGCCTGGTCGAGGAGATCCGCCTGGTCGGCGGCAGCGACCTGACCGTGCTGATCACCGGCGAGACCGGCGTGGGCAAGGAGCTGGTGGCCCAGGCCCTGCACCGCGCCAGCAACCGCGCGGACAAACCGCTGATCAGCCTCAACTGCGCCGCCCTGCCCGACACCTTGGTCGAGAGCGAACTGTTCGGCCACGTGCGCGGCGCCTTCACTGGCGCCCACGGTGAACGCCGGGGCAAGTTCGAACTGGCCAATGGCGGCACGCTGTTCCTTGACGAGGTCGGTGAGTTGCCACTGGCGGTACAGGCCAAGCTGCTACGGGTATTGCAAAGCGGGCAGTTGCAGCGCCTGGGCTCGGACCGCGAGCATCGGGTGGATGTGCGCCTGATTGCCGCGACCAACCGCGACCTGGCCGAAGAGGTGCGTAACGGTAACTACCGCGCCGACTTCTATCACCGCCTGAGCGTGTACCCGCTGCAAGTGCCGCCACTGCGCGAACGCGGCCGCGATGTGCTGCTGCTGGCCGGTTATTTCCTCGAGCAGAACCGCTCGCGCCTGGGCCTGGGCAGCCTGCGCCTGTCGGCCGAGGCCCAGGCCGCGCTGCTGGGGTATGACTGGCCGGGCAACGTGCGCGAGCTGGAACACTTGATCGGCCGCTCGGCGCTCAAAGCCTTGGGGCAGCATGGGCAGCGCCCAAGGATCCTCACCCTGGAGGCGGCGGACCTGGACCTGCGCAACGTGGCACCGGCCATGCAGATAGTCGCCGAAGCGCCGTCGGCCGACCTGCCATTGCCCGAGGGCGGGCTGCGCGAAGCGGTGGATGACTATCAGCGGCAGATTGTCGAAGCATGCCTGAATCGCCACCAAGACAACTGGGCCGCCGCCGCGCGGGAATTGGGGCTGGACCGGGCCAACCTGAACCGGCTGGCCAAGCGCTTGGGCTTGCGCTGAGCGCGAAGCAGGCGATGCGGTGGATGGCACCGGCTGCGCCGGTGTTCGCCGGCAAGGCCGGCTCCTACAACGGTTACGGCCTGCAATACCTGTAGGAGCCAGCTTGCTGGCGAACCAGGCGACGCGGAGGATGGCACCGGCTGCGCCGGTGTTCGCCGGCAAGCCGGCTCCTACAACGGTTACGGCCTGCAATGCCTGTAGCCAGCCTTGCTGGCGAACCAGGCGACACGGTGGATGGCACCGGCAACGCCGGTGTTCGCCGGCAAGCCGGCTCCTACAACGGTTACGGCCTGCAATACCTGTAGGAGCCAGCCTTGCTGGCGAACCAGGCAACGCGGTGCATGGCACCGGCAACGCCGGTGTTCGCCGGCAAGCCGGCTCCTACAACGGTTACGGCCTGCAATACCTGTAGGAGCCAGCCTTGCTGGCGAAGCAGTCGACGCGGTGGCACCGGCAAGCCTTGCGCCTGCTTGCAAACGCCAATAGCAAACTAAGCTAAAGCCCGACAGCAAAAAGCCGATAACCCGGCATCCTCCCCCTCATTCATAGCGAAGGTTGCCCATGGCCACGCAAAAAGCCCGCGCGGACTCCTTGTCCCTGCTGCTGTTCACCCTGCGCAGCGGCAAGCTGATGGCAATCAACCTGCTGAAAGTCAGCGAGATCATCCCCTGCCCGCCGCTGACCAAGCTGCCGGAGGCCCACCCGCACGTCAAAGGCGTGGCCACCCTGCGCGGCAACTCGCTGTCGGTGATCGACCTGTCCCGCGCCATCGGCGAAATGCCCCTGGCCGACCCCGACGGCGGCTGCCTGATCGTCACCGAGATCAGCCGCTCGCGCCAGGGCCTGCATGTGCAGGCGGTGAGCCGCATCGTGCATTGCCTGAGCACCGACATCAAACCGCCGCCCTACGGCTCGGGCAACCGTTCGTTCATCACCGGCGTAACCCGGGTCGACAACACCCTGGTGCAGGTGCTGGACATCGAGAAGGTCATTCATGGCATCGCCCCGCCGGCCCACGAGCCGCACCCAGGCGAAGTCAGCGAGGAGGACGCCAGCCTGCTGGCCGCCGCCAACATCCTGGTGGTCGACGACAGCCAGGTGGCGCTGCAGCAGTCGGTGCACACCCTGCGCAACCTCGGCATCGAGTGCCACACCGCACGCAGCGCCAAGGACGCGATCAATGTGCTACTGGAGCTGCAAGGCACCGAGCGGGAAATCAACATCATCGTTTCCGACATCGAGATGTCCGAGATGGACGGCTTCGCCTTCACCCGCACCCTGCGCGAAACCCCGGATTTCCAGCACCTGTACATCCTCTTGCACACCTCGCTGGACAGCGCGATGAGCGGCGACAAGGCCAAGCTGGCCGGGGCCAACGCGATCCTGACCAAGTTCTCCTCGCCAGAGCTGACCAACTGCCTGGTGACCGCGGCTCGGGCAGTGGTGTTCGAGGAGCGCTGACATATCAAGTCAGGATTTTCCTGGCTTGATGCAGGAGAATGTTCGGGCATAATTCGCGCCCTTCGGATGTTCATTGCCGGTATCGCGTATGAAATATCTCAGCTCTACCCTGATCGCCTGCGCCCTGCTCCTCAGCGGCGCAGCCCACGCCTCCAGCAGCCAGGCCTGGAACGACCAGCGCCAGCAGATGCTCAAGGCCTGCCTGGCCGCCAGTCAGTTCAAGGATGCCCACGCCCTGGGCAAGCCCGCCGAGTTCGACGACCAGGTCGGCTACAGCGCACTGCTGATCGAAGGCGTCTACCCGCAAAAACACATGAATAACCGCAGCGGCACCGAGCTATGCCTGTACAGCCGCCAGCAGCAGCATGCGGTGGTCACCGAATGGAGCCCAGGCAAACCGTGAGCGAGGCACTGCGTTTCGCCTGCACCGGTTGCGGTAAATGCTGCACCGGCCACCACGTGCCGCTGACCCTGGCCGAAGCCCGGCAGTGGGCGCTGTCCGGTGGCCAGGTGATCGTGTTGATCGAAGGCTTCCTGGCCGATGGCCCTGGCATGCCGGCAGACCAGCGCGAGCATGTGCTGCGCCGTTCGCACCCGGTGGCTTGCGGTGAGGCGCAGTTGCAGGTCTCGGTGACCTTCGCCGCCTTCAATCCGGGGCGCTGCCGCAACCTCGATGACAATGACCTGTGCGGCATCTATGAAAGCCGCCCGCTGGTCTGTCGCATCTACCCGGCGGAGATCAACCCGCACCTGCCGCTGCGCCCGGAAAACAAGGATTGCCCACCCGAGGCCTGGGAGCAGGGACCGGTGCTGATTCACGGCAACCTGCCGGTGGATGAGGCGCTGCGTGCCCTGATCGAGGCCTCACGTCAGGCCGACCGCGACGATATCGCGGCCAAGGTGGCGATCTGTCAGGCACTGGGGATGACCACCAGTGCGCTGAAAGGTAACGGGTTTACCGCGTGGTTGCCGGACATGGCGGCGTTTGCCTCGGTGCTGGAGCAGGCACCACGGGCGGTCGATGGACCGTGGGCGGTGCATGTGCAGGACGCGGCGCTTGCGGCCGGTCTACAGGGTCAACGACTGCAGGTGACGGGCGAAGCGCCGGTCTACTACGCATTCATCGGTTTCTAAGCCATTTGTAGGAGCGGCTCGGCCGCGCCTACAAGCGCCGCCAGAACTCATCCGCCAACCGCCGCAGGTCCTTGGCCAGCTCGGCCACGTCACTGGCACTGCTGTGGCTGCGCTGCCCGACGCTGACCGTCGCCTCGCTGGCCTGGCGAATGCGGGTGATGTTGCGGTTGATGTTCTCGCTGACCTGGCTCTGCTGCTCCACCGCCGCGGCGATCTGCAAGCTCATCTCGTTGATCTGGTTGACCCGCACGCTGATGCTGTCCAGCGCGTCGCTGGCCAGTTGCGCCTGCTCGACACTGTGCCCGGCATGGGCGCTGCTCTGCTGCATCACCTGCACCGCGGCCCGGGCGCCGTCCTGCAGGGCGGCGATCATGCGCTGGATATCGTGGGTCGACTGCGCGGTACGCTGGGCCAGGCCACGCACCTCGTCGGCCACCACGGCGAAGCCGCGCCCCTGGTCACCGGCCCGCGCCGCCTCGATGGCGGCATTGAGCGCCAGCAGGTTGGTCTGCTCGGCAATGCCGCGGATCACGTCGAGCACCCCGGAGATCTCGCTGCTGTGGTTTTCCAGCTGTTCGATCACCTCGCTGGCCTCCACCAGCGAGCCGGCCAGGTCCTGGATCGCACAGCGGTTGCGATCGACCAGCTGGTGCCCGGCCTGGGTCTCGTCCTCGGCCTGGTCGGCGGCCATCGAGGCCATCTGCGCGCTGCTGGCCACCTGGGCGACGCTGGCGCTCATCTGCTGGATCGCGGTGGCCACCTGGTCCGCTTCGCCCTGCTGCTCCAGGCTGTTGGCATGGCTGCTGTGCAGCGCCTCGGCCAGCGCGCCGGAATGCCCGGCCAGGCGCGACGAGGTATCGCCGATACGCCCCACCACCGCGCCCAACTGCGCCTTGAGCATGCGCATGGCGAACTCGATCTGGCCCAGGCCATCGCGCCGGCCTGTGTACAACTGCTGGCTCAGCGGGTTGTCGGCAATCGCCAGGGCCTGGCGACGCAGGCGCTCGTAGGGGCGCAACAGCCACTGGATCGCCAGGGCGCTGAGGCTTGCGGCCAACGCCATCTGCACCAGGGTGACCAGCCAGGAGGCGCTATGCCACCACTGCCCGACGCCGATCACCAGTGCACACACCGCGCCCACCGACAGCGCCAGGCGCGCGCCAAGCCCGGCTACCGGCAAGCGCTGGCGCCAGTCGCGCCGGCCCTCGCGCAAGCGCGCATAGCAGCGCTCGGCCGCCTCGACCTGGGCCCGGCCGGGCTTGGTCCGCACCGACTGGTACTCCAGCGCCTGTCCGCCACTGCTGATCGGCGAGACGAAAGCACTCACCCAGTAGTGGTCGCCGTTCTTGCAGCGGTTCTTCACCAACCCCATCCACGAATGCCCGGCCTTGAGCGTCTGCCACATCTGGGCAAAGGCCTCGGCCGGCATGTCCGGGTGGCGGACGATATGGTGGGCGTTGCCCAGCAGGTCGTGCTGGGTGAAACCGCTGACCCGGACGAAATCGTCGTTGGCATAGGTGATACGGCTGTCCAGGTCGGTGGTGGACAGGATATTGGCGTCGCCGGGGTAATCCACTTCGCGACCGGTAACGGGCATATTGCACTTCATCGGAGGCTCTCGTTGTTGTACGGGAAAATCGGCAGGGCGTACGACTCTAGGGGCAAACGCCGGGGCAATATTGATCCACGGCAGGGTATTGGCACTTGGCCATCAACCGCTCGAAACTGACAGCCGTGACAGCCAGGCGTCACGCTGGCGACCCGATCGGCGCGCTATAACCCTGGCTACCCCAGACCCGTTCCCAGCCCTCCGGCCAAGGTGCCCGCCCCGATGCGACGTCCGTCCCGCCCCCTCGTTGTTGCCGCGCTGGCCCTGCTGATGCTGACCGCCGCCGGCCTGTGGCTCGGCCAGCGCCCCAGCCCCCCGCCCAGCCGCGCCGCCAGCGCGGTGCCGGTGCGGGTGGTGGCCGTGGTCGAGCAGGATGTGCCGCGCTACCTCAGTGCCATCGGCTCGGTGCTGTCGCTGCACAGCGTCGAGGTACGGCCACAGGTGGAGGGCGTGCTGACCCAGGTGTTGGTCAAGGAGGGCCAGTGGGTCAAGGCCGGCGACCTGCTGGCCAGCCTCGACGACCGGGCGATCCGCGCCAACCTCGACCAGGCCCGCGCCCAGCTGGGGCAGACCCAGGCGCAGCTGCAGGTGGCCAACGTCAACCTCAGGCGCTACCAGCTGCTGAGCACGGACGACGGCGTGTCCAAGCAGACCCTCGACCAGCAGCAGGCCCTGGTCAACCAGTTGCAGGCGACCCTCAAGGGCAACCAGGCCGCCATCGACAACGCCGCGGTGCAGCTCAGCTACACGCAGATCCGCTCGCCGGTGACCGGGCGCGTCGGCATTCGCAACATCGACCCCGGCAACCTGGTGCGCAGCAGCGACACGCAAAGCCTGTTCAGCGTCACCCAGATCGACCCCATCGCCGTGGAGTTCGCCCTGCCCCAGCAGCAACTCCCCGTCCTGCAGAGCCTGCTGAAAGCGTCGATCCCCGCCGAGGTCGAGGCGTACATGGACGCCGACGGCGAACGCAACCTGCTCGCCAAGGGCCACCTGATGCTGATCGACAACCAGGTCTCGGCCAGCACCGGCACGGTGCGGGTCAAGGCCGAGTTCGACAACACCGACGGCCGCCTGTGGCCCGGCCAGCTGGTCACCGTGCGCCTGCGCACGGCGGTGGACGAGGGCGCCCTGGTGGTGCCGCCACCCGTGGTGCAGCGCAGCATCGACGGCCACTTCGTCTACCGCCTGGACGGCGACAAGGTCAGCGCCGTGCCGGTCAAGGTGGTGTACCAGGACAGCACGCTGAACATCATCGCCGGGGTCAAGGCTGGCGATCGCCTGGTGCTGGACGGTCAGTCGCGGCTCAAGCCCGGCAGCACCGTCGAGGTCACGCCCGAGGCCCCCGCCCCGGCGGCGATGGCCGACCGCAGGAGCCAGCCATGAACACCCGCAACGGCGTCTCGGCCTGGTGCATCGACCACCCCATCGCCACTTTGCTGCTGACCTTCGCCCTGGTGCTGCTCGGCGCCATCGCCTTCCCCCGGCTGCCAGTGGCGCCCCTGCCCGAGGCGGACTTCCCGACCATCCAGGTCACCGCCCAATTGCCCGGCGCCAGCCCCGAGACCATGGCCTCCTCGGTCGCCACCCCGTTGGAGGTGCAGTTCAGCGCCATCCCCGGCATGACCCAGATGACCAGCAGCAGCGCCCTGGGCTCGACCAACCTGATCCTGCAGTTCACCCTCGACAAGAACATCGACACCGCCGCCCAGGAAGTCCAGGCGGCGATCAACACCGCCACCGCGCGCCTGCCCCAGGACATGCCCAGCCCGCCGACCTGGCGCAAGGTCAACCCGGCCGACAGCCCAGTGCTGATCCTCACCGTCAGCTCCACGCAGATGCCCGGCAATGAGCTCAGCGACTACGCCGAGACCCTGCTGGCGCGCCAGCTCAGCCAGATCGACGGGGTCGGCCTGATCAACATCACCGGCCAGCTGCGCCCGGCGATCCGCGTGCAGGCCCAGCCCGAGAAACTCGCCGCCATCGGCCTGACCCTGGCCGATATCCGCCAGGCCATCCAGCAGACCAGCCTCAACCTGGCCAAGGGCGCGCTGTACGGCGAGCACAGCGTGTCGACCCTGGCCGCCAACGACCAGCTGTTCCACCCCGAGGACTACGCGCGGCTGATCGTCAGCTACCGCGATGGCGCGCCGGTGCACCTGTCTGACGTCGCCAAGGTGATCCAAGGCGCCGAGAACGCCTACGTCAAGGCCTGGTCGGGCCAGCAACCGGGCCTTAACCTGGTGATCTTCCGCCAGCCCGGGGCCAACATCGTCGACACCGTGGACCGGGTGATGGACGCCCTGCCGCGCTTGCAGCAGATGCTGCCGGCCGCGGTCGAGGTGTCGGCGCTGCAGGACCGCACCCAGACCATCCGCGCCTCGCTGCACGAAGTGGAACTGACCCTGATGATCGCCGTGGCCCTGGTGATCGGGGTGATGGCGCTGTTCCTGCGCCAGTGGTCGGCGACCTTCATCGTCTCCAGCGTGCTCGGCGTGTCGCTGATCGCCAGTTGCGCATTGATGTACCTGTTTGGCTTCAGCCTCAACAACCTCACCCTGGTGGCCATCGTCATCGCCGTCGGTTTCGTGGTCGACGATGCCATCGTCGTGGTGGAGAACATCCACCGCCACCTGGAGGCCGGCGACGACAGCCGCAGCGCCGCGCTCAAGGGCGCCGGCGAGATCGGCTTCACCGTGGTCTCGATCAGTTTCTCGCTGATTGCCGCGTTCATTCCGCTGCTGTTCATGGGCGGGGTGGTTGGCCGGTTGTTCAAGGAGTTCGCCCTCACCGCCACGGCGACCATCCTGATTTCGGTGCTGGTATCGCTGACCCTGGCGCCGACCCTCGCCGCGCTGTGCATGCGCCGCCCACCCGCCGAGCAGCACGGCGGCCTCGGCCAGCGCCTGCTGCGCGGGTACGCAAAAGGCCTGGACCAGGCGCTGGCCCACCAGCGCACCACCCTGGCGGTGTTCGGCGTCACCCTGGCGCTGGCGGTGGCCGGCTACGTGGCCATCCCCAAGGGCTTCTTCCCGCTGCAGGACACCGGCTTCATCCTCGGCACCAGCGAGGCGGCGGCGGACGTGTCGTATCCGGCGATGATCGAAAAACACCAGGCCCTGGCCAGGATCATCGAGGCCGACCCGGCGGTACGCGCCTTCTCCCACTCGGTCGGGGTCACCGGCAGCAACCAGACCATCGCCAACGGCCGCTTCTGGATCGCCCTCAAGCCCCGCGGCGAGCGCGACGTCTCGGCCAGCGAATGGATCGACCGCATGCGCGCGAAGCTGGCCCAGGTGCCTGGCATCGTCCTGTACCTGCGGGCCGGCCAGGACATCAACCTCAGTTCCGGGCCGTCGCGCACCCAGTACCAGTACGTGCTCAAGAGCAACGATGGGGTGGCCCTGAACCTGTGGACCCAGCGCCTGACCGAACGCCTGCGGGACAACCCGGCGTTGCGCGACCTGTCCAACGACCTGCAGCTGGGCGCCAGCGTCACCCGCATCGACATCGACCGCCAGGCCGCGGCGCGTTTCGGCCTGACCACCAGCGATGTCGACCAGGCGCTGTACGACGCCTTCGGCCAGCGGCAGATCAGCGAGTTCCAGACCGAGACCAACCAGTACAAGGTGATCCTCGAGCTGGACGCCCGCCAGCGCGGCAAGGCCGAGAGCCTCAACTACTTCTACCTGCGCTCGCCGCTGTCCGGCGAGATGGTGCCGCTGTCGGCCCTGGCCCATGTCGCGCCGCCCAGTACCGGGCCACTGTCGATCAGCCACGACGGCCTGTTCCCGGCCGCCAACCTGTCGTTCAACCTGGCACCGGGCGTGGCCCTGGGCGAGGCGGTGCAGATCCTCGAACGCACCCAGCGCGAGCTGGGCATGCCCGACGCCATCACCGGCAATTTCCAGGGCGCGGCCCAGGCTTTCCAGAGTTCGCTGTCGAGCCAGCCGTACCTGATCCTCGCCGCGCTGGTGGCGGTGTACATCATCCTCGGCGTGCTCTACGAGAGCCTGGTGCATCCGCTGACGATCATTTCCACGCTGCCGTCGGCGGGGCTCGGTGCCCTGATACTGCTCTGGGCCATGGGCCAGGACTTCACCATCATGGGGCTGATCGGCGTGGTGCTTTTGATCGGCATCGTCAAGAAGAACGGCATCCTGCTGATCGACTTCGCCCTGGAGGCCCAGCGCAACCAGGGCCTGACGCCCGAGCAGGCGATCCACCAGGCGTGCCTGGTGCGTTTTCGCCCGATCATCATGACCACCCTGGCCGCGTTGCTCGGCGCGGTGCCACTGATGTTAGGCGTTGGCGCCGGCGCCGAGCTGCGCCAGCCGCTGGGCATCGCCGTGGTCGGCGGCTTGCTGGTGAGCCAGGCGCTGACGCTGTTCACCACCCCGGTCATATACTTGGCCCTGGAGCGCCTGTTCCACCGCCGCCGGGCCACCGTTGCCCCCGCGCCGACCGCCAGTTGAGACAAGACCATGCGTGTACTGATCATCGAAGACGAAGAGAAAACCGCCGACTACCTGCATCGCGGCCTCAGCGAACAGGGCTTTACCGTCGACCTGGCGCGCGACGGCATCGACGGCCTGCACCTGGCCCTGGAAGGTGACTACGCGGTGATCGTGCTCGACGTCATGCTCCCCGGCCTGGACGGCTATGGCGTGCTGCGCGCGCTGCGGGCGCGCAAGCAGACGCCGGTGATCATGCTCACCGCCCGCGAGCGGGTCGAGGACCGCATCCACGGCCTGCGCGAAGGTGCCGACGACTACCTGGGCAAGCCGTTCTCGTTCCTTGAACTGGTGGCCCGGTTGCAGGCCCTGACCCGCCGCAGCGCGGTCCACGAACCGTTGCAGATCCAGGTCGCCGACCTGTGGATCGACCTGATGGCGCGCAAGGCCAGCCGCGCCGGACAACGCCTGGAGCTGACCGCCAAGGAATTCTCGCTGCTCAGCGTACTGGCCCGTCGGCAGGGCGAGATCCTGTCCAAGACCGCCATCGCCGAGCTGGTCTGGGACATCAATTTCGACAGCGACGCGAATGTCGTCGAAGTGGCGATCAAGCGCTTGCGCGCCAAGCTCGACGGGCCGTTCGACAACAAGTTGCTGCATACCATTCGAGGCATGGGTTATGTCCTGGAAAACCGTGGGTAGCCTGGGGGGCGCTGCGCGCCCCTTTCGCGACACAAGGCCGCTCCTACAGCGGATCGCGTCCCCCTGCAGGAGCGGCCTTGCGTCGCGAAAGGGCTGCAAGGCAGCCCCAGGGAGCGACAGCCCATGACCCTTTTCCGAAGCAAACCCGGCAACTCCATCGCCCTGCGCCTCTCGGCGCTGTTCACCCTGGTGGCCCTGGCCGTGTTCGTGCTGATCGGCAGCGCCTTGTACCGCCAGGTCGACCGCAGCCTCGACCTGCTGCCCGAAGCCGAACTGGACGCGCGCTTCAGCGTGCTCGAGTCCACCCTCAACCGCTACGGCACCGCCGAACACTGGGCCAAGATCAACAACAAGCTCAACCTGCTCAGCGAAGAAGACCGGCGCATCCGCTTCTGGGTGGTGAGCAGCGACCCGGCCTTCGAGTACGGCCAGCCCAGCCAACAGCTGCGCGCCTTCGCCGAGGGCGCGCCAGGCATGCGCGACCTGCGCCTGGCCGACAGCCCCTACCCCTACAAGGTACTGGTCAGCGAACTGCCGGCCCTGGGCGGGCGCCCACCGCTGCGCTTTCTGATCGGCATCGACACCGAGACCTTCTGGCAGGCCCAGCACAGCCTGCTGGTGGCCATCGTCGGCCTGGCCGCGCTGGGCGTGTTGCTGGCCTCGCTGCTCAGCTACTGGGTCGCGCGCATCGGCCTCAAGCCCTTGCAGGCCCTCTCGGACGAAGCCCAGACCCTGGCCCCGCCGCGCCTGGACGGGCGCCTGCAAAGCCACGACCTGCCGCCGGAACTGGCGCAGTTCGCCAGCGCCTTCAACGCCGCCCTCGACCGGGTCAGCCAGGCCTACACGCAACTGGAAGCGTTCAACGCCGATGTCGCCCACGAACTGCGCTCGCCGCTGACCAACCTGATCGGCCAGACCCAGGTCGCCCTCACCCGCGGGCGCAGCGCCGAGCACTACTTCGAGGTGCTGCAATCGAACCTCGAGGAGCTCGAGCGCCTGCGCAGCATCATCAACGACATGCTGTTCCTGGCCAGCGCCGACCAGGGCAGCAAGGCCACCGCGCTGACCCAGGCATCGCTGGCCGAGGAAGTGGCCACCACCCTGGACTACCTCGACTTCATCCTCGAGGACGCCCAGGTCAGCGTCAGTGTCAGCGGCGACGCCCAGGCACATATCGAGAAGGCCCAGTTGCGCCGGGCGCTGATCAACCTGCTGAACAATGCCGTGCAGCACACCGCGCCGCACCAGGTGATCGAGGTGCGCATCGAGGCCGATGAACAGCAGGTCAACATCGCCGTCAGCAACCCTGGCCCGGCGATCGCCGACGAGCACCTGGCGCTGCTGTTCGAGCGCTTCTACCGGGTGGATGCCGCCCGGGCCAACAGTGGGGGCGGCAACCACGGCCTGGGCCTGGCGATCGTCAAGGCCATCGCCTTGATGCACGGCGGCAGTGTGTTCGTGCGCAGCGAAGCGGGCGCCAATACCTTCGGCATCAGCCTGCCGAACGCTCAACTACGCGGGTTTGCGGTAAAAATCTGATACTTTCACCCGTGATCATTACCTTTTATGCAACAGTGCTTATCCAAACGGCCTCTGTTTCCAGGGTGTTTACAGGGCTAACTTTAGCCCTGTCATCACTCGCACTTGCTCTGCAAGAAGGTTGCATCAAATGTCCAACAGTATGGGTATTGCCAGCGTCTTCGTCCTGTCGTCCCTGTTGTTGTCGCCCCTGGCCATGGCCGAAGAATCGCCGGCCTTCGTCGCCCGTAACAGCGAACTTGCCGCTGTCCATCAACAGGCCCGCGACGCCTATGCCGCCAAACCAGCCGACGCGGTGAAAGACTCGCAGCAGACAGCGTCCAAAGTTTCCGCCGACAGCGATATCGATAGCTGATCGGCCATTTTCGATTCGAAGTTTTCCCTTGGCTACACCATGGGCACCGCCTGTGACGATATGTTAGCCTTTCAAAGCCGCTGCTAATCAGCGGCTTTTTTTATGTGTCGAAAATATCAGCAGGGATGTTGCGTCTCTAATAAGAGATTGGCAGACACGACAATAAAATCTGCCCAACCGCTTGACCAAAGGAGTTTGTACCGGTGCTTTCCGCGTTTCGTTTCACCCCGTTGTTCGTTGCGTTGGCCGCAACGATTCCCGTCGCCGCCCAGGCCGAAGAAGCGCAAGCCGAGGGTTTCATCGAAGGGTCCTCGCTCAACCTGCATTTTCGCAATGCCTACTTCAACCGCAACGAAAAGAACCGCAAGGTAGAGGACAAGCGCGAGTGGGGCCAGGGCGCCGTGGCGCGCTTCGAGTCCGGCTACACGCCAGGCACCATCGGCTTCGGCCTCGATGCCCACGCCATGATCGGTTTGAAACTGGACGGTGGCTCCGGCCATGCCGGTACCTCGATCCTGCCGAGCGAACCGGGCGACAAGGCCCGCCATGCCTTCTCCACCGCCGGCGGCGCGATCAAGCTCAAGGGCTTCGACACCGAGTTCAAGGCCGGTGACCTGTTCCTCACCAACCCAGTGATCGCCGGTGGCGAGAGCCGCATGCTGCCGCAGACCTTCCGCGGCGTCGCGGTGACCAACAACAGCATCGACGGGCTGATGCTCGAAGGCGGCAAGGTCAGCTTCACCAAGCCGTACAACCAGAGCGGCCACCGCCGCATCAACACCTACTACAGCAACCAGACGCCCGAGCAGGACAGCCAGAACCTGAGCTGGGCCGGCGCGTCGTGGAGCGGCACCGAGCACATCACCGCCAATGTCTATGCCGCCGAGCTCAAGGACATCTGGAACCAGTACTACGCCGACTTCGACTACACCTACGTGGTCAACGACCTGGTCAGCCTGAACCCAGGCGTGCACTTCTATCACACCCAGGACACCGGCCAGTCGAAGCTGGGCAGCATCGACAACAACACCTGGAGCGTGCACTTCACCGTGGCCGCCGGCTACCACAGCGTCACCGCCGCCTACCAGCGGGTCAACGGCAACACGCCGTTCGACTACATCAACCTGGGTGACAGCATCTTCCTCGACAACTCGCGCATGTATTCGGACTTCAACGCGCCAAACGAGCGCTCGTGGAAGCTGCAGTACGACTACGACTTCGCCGGCCTCGGCGTGCCGGGCCTGAGCACCTCGCTGTCGTACTCGCGCGGCAAGGCCGACCTGACCAAGGCCAGCCAGGACACCGAGTTCTATGACTTCTACAACGCGGACGGCAAGAATGCCCGGCACTGGGAACGTGACTTCGACCTGAAGTACGTGTTCCAGGAAGGCCAGCTCAAGGACCTGTCGGTGCTGCTGCGCTATGCCACGCACCGGGCCAACGCGGCGTATGCGAGCGAGCAGGACAACGACGAGTTCCGGGTGATCGTGGATTACCCGCTGAACGTGTTCTAACGCGGTAGATCCGTTCGGCGTTTGAATTTCAGCGCCTGCGAGACCGAGCGCCGCCCGCGCGGCGCTCAATCTACCCGGCACTGCAAAACGTGCGGCGAACACCTGGTGCAATCGCCGGGGTCGCTTAGCACAGCTCTTTCGCAACACAAGGCCGCTCCTGCAAAGTCAGCCGCTCGTTGCCTGGGCCCGGCCCTCCTGCATCATTTCCGTCGGCCAAATCGCCTTTGATCTTGTCCGACAATCCCCGCTTGCCTAGAATATCGCCGCCGCTTTTCGGCCCATTCCCCAAGGATCCCGGGGCTTATGCAGTTGCGAGCATGACGTTGCCCACCCGATCACCACGATCCGCCCTGTACAAGTCGCACCCCGAGCTGGTCCTCAACCTGGGCAGCTGCCTCGCCGTGCTCGCCATCGTGGCCATCGTCAGCTACCTGCTGGTCCGTGAGCGCGACAGCGTCGAACAATCGGCCATGCGCTCGTCGAGCAACATCGTGCAACTGATCGAAAGCGACATCCTGCGCAACGTCGAACTCTACGACCAGTCGCTCAAGGGCCTGATCTGGGCCGTGCAGCACCCTGAGCTGCTCAAGGTGCCGCCCAGGCTGCGCCAGCAGATTCTCTTCAACCAGGCCTTCTCCGCCCCGGTGCGCGGCGACATCCTCTGGCTCGATGCCAAGGGCGACGTGCTTGGCGACTCCACCAGCGCGCTGCCGCGCCAGGCCAATTTCGCTGACACCGTGCCCTTCCAGTCCCACCGCGATCAGCCGCGCCTGGGCCTGCTGATCAGCCCGCCATTCAAGGCACGGCTGGGCGACCTGGACTGGTGCATCAGCTTCAGCCGGCGCATCTCCGGGCCCAATGGCGAGTTCCAGGGCCTGGCGGCCGGGGCCTTGCGCCTGTCCTACTTCAACGCGCTGTTCCAACGCCTGGACATCGGCGTGGACAGCAGCGTCAACCTGCTCAACACCGATGGCCAGCTGCTGGCGCGCCAGCCAACCCGCCCGCAGGATCCGCTGATCGGTAGCAGCTTGCGCGAGCGTCCCAACTTCAAGCGCATCCTCGGCGAGCGCAGTGGCAGCTTCACCGCCCGCTCGACGGCCTATGAAGGCCAGCGCCTCTACACCTTCGCCCGGGTCGCCGACCTGCCGCTGATCGTGCTGGTGGCGCACTCGGCCGACGAGGTGTTCCAGTCGTGGCGACGCACCGCAATCGTGGTCAGCGTGGCCACTGGCGTGCTGTGCATCGGCATCCTCTGGCTGACCTTGCTGCTGGGCCGCGAATTGCGCCGGCGCCAAGACGCCGAGCAGGGCCTGGCGACCCTGGCCGCCACCGACAGCCTCACGGGCCTGGCCAACCGCCGCCGCCTCGACCAGGTGCTGCGCCAGGAATGGGCCCGCGCCCAGCGCAACCGCAAACCACTGGCGGTGCTGATGGTGGATGTGGATCACTTCAAGGCGTTCAACCAGCGCCATGGCCACGCCGGCGGCGACCATGTGCTGCGCGAGGTGGCCACCACCCTGCAGCGGTGCATCCGCCGACCGGCGGACCTGGCGGCACGCTATGGCGGCGAGGAGTTCCAGGTGGTGCTGCCAGAGACCGAACTGGCCGGCGCGCTGCTACTGGCCGAACGCATTCGCGCCAGTGTCGAGGCGATGCCGCCGTTCGGCGACGATGAACGCGCGGTGACGGTGAGCGTGGGGATTGGCCTGCATGCGCCGGGTGGCGCACAGGACCTGGCGGGTTTGCTGGGGGATGCCGACGAGGCGCTGTACCGGGCCAAGGCCAATGGTCGCAATCGGGTTGAGGGGCCGAGGGCCTAGGGGCTGCTGCGCAGCCCTTTGGCGACACAAGGCCACTCCTACAGGAAATTGCGTTCCCCTGTTGGAGCGGCCTTGTGTCGCGAAAGGGGCGCAAAGCGCCCCCAACGATCCCGCTTACGACCGCGCGCGGGCCGCGTTACGCAGCGCCTTCACCTGGTCATGATTGCGTTGCACGCCTTGCAACTGCTTCTCCACCAGCGCGTAGGACGCGTCATTGGCCGTACGCCCCAGCTTGACCAGCTTCTCGCGCCCGTCCTTGTACGCCTTCAACGCATGGTCCTCGCCGCGCTCCACTTCATTGAGCACAGCCTCCTCGTCCTTGCCGGTGACCATCGACTTGAGGTTGACCCAGCCCCGGTGCAGGTCGCCGCTGATGCTGGTGCTGGTTTCCGGGTCGCCGCCCAGGCGCCGCACCTCGCTCTGCAACTCGGCCGCGGCACTGGCGCACTCGCCGGCGCGTTGCACGAAGAATGCCTTCAGCTCAGGGTTCTTCACGTCGTCCGCAGACGCCTTGAAGCCCTTCTCACCATCCTTGCTGTACTCGATCAGGTCGTTGAGTACGTCGATCGTGTCTTTGTTGGGATTGCTCATGGCAACAACTCCTTGGCAGGTGATAGTCACCTTTACTGGAGCAGGCTTCATGCCAAGCCAGGAAATTAAAAAATATTGTTTTAAATCAATTAGATACAAAACAACAAGACATACCATGAATCGGCGTTCTGCATGATCGCCGCTTGGGTCGTCGTGCAGTTTGCAGTATGGTCCGCGCTCAACCCGCCACAGGCCGCTGCCCGATGAAACCCGAATCCCTGCAACTGCTGGTCACCCGCACCATGCCCTTCGGCAAGTACCAGGGGCGGATCATCGCCGACCTGCCGGGCGATTACCTGGCCTGGTTCGCGCGCAAGGGCTTCCCGCCCGGGGAGCTGGGCGGGTTGCTGGCCTTGATGCACGAGATCGACCACAACGGGCTGGGCGATCTGCTGAAACCGTTGCGGGGCAAGCCCCGGGGGTGACGGCCGCGCTCATGGAACAAACCGTAACTCATTGCTTTAGCGAGTCCCTGTGGGAGCGGCCTTGCGTCGCGAAAGGGCTGCGTAGCAGCCCCGGCAATTTCGATGGTGGCTCAGAACCTGGGGCCGCTGCGCGACCCTTTCGCGACGCAAGGCCGCTCCCACAGGGGGATAGTTCTCTGCGCAACAGCGTAGCCCGAAGGACTGGGCGATCCTCTACAGCGATTGCACAGTGCCTGGCTAGCCCTTGGCCGGCGCCACTACCATCTCCACCTGTTCGTTCTTCTTGATCACGGCATACACCACCGCCGTCAGCAGGCTGCCGGCCACGATCGCCAGCAGGTACAGCAGGGCATGATTGATCGCGTTGGGGATCAGCAGCACGAACAGGCCGCCATGGGGCGCCATCAGCTTGCAGCCGAAGTACATCGACAGCGCCCCGGTCAAGGCACCGCCGGCGATGCTCGCCGGGATCACCCGCAGCGGGTCCTTGGCGGCGAACGGGATTGCCCCTTCGGAAATGAAGCACAGCCCCAGCGCCAGCGCCGCCTTGCCGGCCTCGCGCTCGCTCTGGGCGAACTTGCGCCGGGCCATGAAGGTGGCCAGGCCCAGGCCAATCGGCGGCACCATGCCGGCCGCCATGGTCGCGGCCATCGGCGCGTAGCTGGACGATGCCAGCAGGCCCACCGAGAACGCATAGGCAGCCTTGTTGATCGGCCCGCCAAGGTCCACGCACATCATGCCGCCCAGCAGCAGCCCAAGCAGCACCGCATTGGCGGTGCCCATGCTGTCGAGAAACTGGGTGAGCCCTGCGAGCATGGCCGCCACCGGCTGGCCGACCACGTAGATCATCACCAGGCCGGTGAACAGGCTGGCCAGCAACGGAATGATCAGGATCGGCTTGAGCGCCTCGAGGCTGCTCGGCAAGCGCACCCAGCGGGCAATGGCCTTGGCGCAGTAGCCAGCGAGAAAGCCGGCGACGATGCCACCGATGAATCCTGCACCCAGGGTGCTGGCCAACAGGCCGCCGATCATCCCCGGCGCCAGGCCAGGGCGGTCGGCGATGGACCAGGCGATGTAGCCGGCCAGCAACGGCACCATCAGCTTGAAGGCCGCTTCGCCGCCAATCTGCATCAGTGCAGCGGGCAAGGTGCCGGGCTGCTTGTACGCCTCGATGCCAAACACAAATGACAGCGCGATCAGCAAGCCACCCGCCACCACCATCGGCAGCATGAACGACACCCCGGTCAGCAGGTGCTTGTACACGCCGGTTTTCTCGGCCTTTTGCCCTGCGCTGGGCACGCTATCGGCACTTTCCACCTTGCCCTCGGCCAGCGCCTTGTCCAGCGTGGCGCGGGCCTGCTTGAGGGCGATGCCGGTGCCGCAGCGGTAGATGCGCTTGCCGGCGAAACGCGCGGCGGGCACTTCGATATCGGCGGCCAGCAGCACCACGTCGGCCTCGGCGATGGCCTCGGCCGGCAGCGGGTTGCGCGCGCCGACCGAGCCCTGGGTTTCCACGCTGAGCTGGTAACCCAGGGCCTGGGCGGCCTGTTGCAGCGCTTCGGCGGCCATGAAGGTGTGGGCCACGCCGGTCGGGCAGGCGGTCACCGCGACGATTTTCGGCGCGCTGCCCTGCGGGGCCGGCGCCGCCTCGTGTACCCGCGCCCCGGCGGCGGCCTGGTCAAGAAACCCCTCGCGGTCCGCGAGCGCCTGGGCCGGCGTGCTCTGGTACAGGCGCTTGCCCGCGAAGCGCGCCAGCTCCACAGACCCGGTGCTGACCACCAGCACCCAGTCGGCCTCTGCGATCTGCGCCGCAGTCAGGCGACGCTCGGGGTGCTCGGCATCCTGCACCTCGACGCAGGTCTTCCAGCCGCGACGCTGGGCCGCGGCGGCCAGCAGGCGCGCGCTGAGCACGCTGGACACCTGACCGTTGGGGCAGGCGGTGACAATGGCGATGTTCATCAGCAGCCCTCTTCTTGTTGTTCTGCCAGGTGCACGGCAGCTTCCAGGCGGGCCAGTTGCTCGCGATCATGGATGCCGAAACCGACCTGGGTGACCGCCTGGGCGGCGATGGCGGTGGCGCGACGCAAGGTGGCGGCGGGCGCCTCGGCCTGGAGCAGGCCGTGGACCATGCCGGCGACCAGCGAATCACCGGCGCCGACGGTGCTGGCGATGCGCACTTTCGACGGTTGCGCATGCAGTGCCAGGCCGGCGGCGAACCAGGTCACGCCCTGCTCGCCCTGGGACACCACCACATGTTCGATACCGCTGGCCAGCAAGCGCTGCGCGGCGGCACGCTGGCCGAGCGGGTCAGGCACCGGCAGCCCGAGCACCTCGCCCAGTTCCTCGGTGTTGGGCTTGACCAGCCAGGGTGCGGCCTCGAGGCCGGCGCGCAAGGCTTCGCCGCTGCTGTCCAGGGCCACCTTCAACCCGTGCGACTTGAGCATCAGCAGCAGCTCGCGCAGCCACTGGGGGCTGATGCCCCGCGGCAGGCTGCCGGCCACCACCACGGCGTCATGCCCCGGGGCCAGCTGGGCCAGACGTTGCAGCAAGGCGCTGCGGGCGGCCTCGTCGACCTGCGGCCCAGGCCCGTTGATATCGGTGACCTGGCCATCGGCCTCGACCAGCTTGATGTTGCTGCGGGTTTCCCCTGGCACCCGCACGAAGCAGTCGGCGAACCCACGCCAGGCAATCAGCGCCTCGAACGGCGCCAGGTTGTCCTGGCCGAGGAAGCCGCCGACCGTCACCTGATGGCCGAGGTCGGCCAGCACCTGGGCCACGTTCAGCCCCTTGCCGGCGGCATGGCTGTGCTGGGCCTGGCTGCGGTTGACCGCGCCGGGGCGCAGGCGATCGAGGCGAATGGTGATATCCAGCGCCGGGTTGAGGGTAAGGGTGAGGATCTTGGCCATTTCAGTAACGCTCCAGCAACGCCCGGACTGCCTCGGCGCTGTCTTGTTGCAGGGCCTCGCGCGCCAGGGCGCGGGCCGTCGAAAGGTCGGCCTGGCGCACCAGGGCCTTGACTTCGGCGACGCTGCGGGCGGCGACGCTCAGTTCGTCCACCTCCAGCCCCAGCAGCACGGCGACCGCCTGCGGGTCGGCCGCCAGTTCGCCGCACACGCCCACCCACTTGCCCTGGGCATGGGCGGCGCGCACGGTCATGTCGATCAGCGCGAGCACCGCCGGGTGCAGGCCGTCGGCCTGGGCCGACAGGCTCGGGTGGCCACGGTCGATGGCCAGGGTGTACTGGGTCAGGTCGTTGGTGCCGATGCTGAAGAAGTCCACCTCGCGGGCCAGTTGCGGCGCCAGCAGCGCGGCGGACGGCACCTCGACCATGATGCCCAGCTGCAGGTCGGCGACCGGCGTCTGCTCGCGCAGGCGCTCGACCATGGCCTTGGCCGCGCGCCACTCCTGCATCTGCCCGACCATGGGGAACATGATGCGCAGCGGCCGCTCATCGGCGGCGCGCAGCAAGGCGCGCAGCTGGTCTTCCATCACCTGCGGGCGCTGCAAGGTCAGGCGCACGCCGCGCACGCCCAGGAAAGGGTTCTCCTCGGCGGCGATCGGCCAATAGGGCAAGGGCTTGTCGCCGCCCACGTCGAGGGTGCGTACCACCAGCGGGCGCCCGCCCAGGCCGTCGAGCACGCGGCGGTACTCGGCCTCCTGGGTGGCCACGTCGGGCAGTTGCGGGTGGGCCATGAAGATCAGTTCGGTGCGCAGCAGGCCGATGCCCTCGGCGCCCTGCTCCACCACCTTGTCGATGCCGCTGCTCTGGCCAATGTTGGCGAACACCTCGATGGCGTGGCCGTCGCGGGTCACTGCCGGCTCATGGCGGTTGGCCCAGGCGATCTGCAAGCGCCGCTCGCGGGCATCGCGCTCTGCCAGGGCCCGTTGCAGATGAGCCTCGGGCGGTGCGACCGAGACGTGCCCGCGCTGGCCGTCGAGCAGCAATGGCGTGCCATTCTCCAGCAACAGCACCGCCGCCCCAGCCCCGACCACCGCCGGGATGCCGAGCGCCCGGGCGACGATGGCGCTGTGCGCCGTGGCGCCGCCTTGGGCGGTGACGATGCCGGCGACCCGTGCCGGGTCCAGGCGCGCCACATCGGACGGGCCGACCTCGCGCATCACCAGCACGTAGGGTTGTTCGGGTTCGGCGGCGTCGCGCACGCCGCACAGTTGCGCCAGCACCCGGCGGCCAATGTCGCGCAGGTCGGCGGCGCGCTCGGCCAGCAGCGCGTCATGCAGCGCCTCCTGCTGGCGGGCGGCGGCCTCGATCACCGCCATCCAGGCGGCAGCGGCGCTTTCGCCCTGGGCCAGGCGCAGTTCGACCTCATCGCCCAGCGCCGGGTCGGCGAGCATTTCCTGATGGGTGACGAAGATCTCGCCAATGGCCGCGGTGCTGCGCTGCACCAGGGTGTGCAGGTCGGCGTGCACCCTGTCGATGGCCTGGCGCAGTTTCGCCCGTTCCTGGGCTGGGGACTCGCCCCGCAGCGGGTAGTCGATCTCGCGTTCGACGCAGACATGGGCCGGGCCGCTGGCGATGCCCGGCGCTGCCGCAACGCCTTGCAGCGTGCTGCCCGGCAACGGTGCTTGCAGGGTTTCGACCGGCGACAGCTGGGGCTGTTGGGCCTGCGGCAACGGTTCGACCGCCTCGCCCAGGCCCTGCTCGATGGCGGCCAGCAACACCGGCAGCGCCTCGGCGGCGATGGCCGGCTCGGCGATCAGCTCCAGCGCCTGGCCACGGCGCGCGCCGAGGCTGAGCAGCTTGCTCAGGCTCTTCACCGACACCGCCGGCTGGGCGCTGTCGAGCAGGCGCAGGCGGATTTCGCCGGCAAACCCCTTGGCCAGTTGCGCCAGCACCTTGGCCGGGCGGGCATGCAGGCCGTGGGGGTTGGCCAGCACTACCCGGGCGCTCGGCCAGTCGGCCAGCACTTCGCCACCCAGCACTTCGAGCACGGCGCGGCTGCTGGTGGCTTGGTAGAGCATCTGCCCGCGGCCTTCGATCAGCACTTCGCACAGGCGCTCGAGCAAGGCCTCGTGGGCCGCGCCGAGGCTGGCCAGGCAGAACAGGCCATTGAGCGGTTGCCCGCGGTAGCGCAGCGGCTGCTGCGGGGTGAGGAAGGCCAGGCCGGGCTGGCGTACCTGACGCTCGCTGTGCAACCACCACAGGCCTTCGCCCAGGGGCAGTGGCTCGGCCTGTTGCAGCACCGCGGCGAAACCGCTGTCGACACAGCCGGCGCGTTGCAGCAGGCGGGCACCGCGCCAGGCCAGTTCGTCGAAGTCCTCGGCGGCCAGGTTCAGGCCGACCAGTTGCGCATCCAGCGCCAAGGCCTGCGGCGCGCCTTGCAGCAGCTTGAGCAGCGCCTCGGCGCTACTGGCCCGGCGCAGCGCCTCGACCAGGTCGGTTTCGCCCAAGGCGCGGGTGAGCAGTTGCAAAAGGCGCAGGTGTTCATCGGAACGCGCGGCGATACCAATGGCCAGGTAGACGGTCTGGCCGTCGCCCCAATCCACCCCCTCGGGGAATTGCAGCAGGCGCACCCCGGTGGCGAACACCAGGTCGCGGGTCTGCGGCGTGCCGTGGGGGATGGCGATGCCCTGGCCAAGGAAGGTCGAGCCTTGCGCCTCGCGGGCTTGCAGCCCGGCCAGGTAACCCTCGGCCACCAGGCCATCGGCGACCAGTCGGTCGGCCAACAACGCCAATGCCGCGCCTTTGTCGGCGGCGCGCTGGCCCATGGCAATCTGCTCCACGGCAAGCTCGAGCATGACCCTCTCCTTTTGCGACGCCCACGTCGGGCGCCGAGGTATTGTTGTGAAATGGGCTGGCAGATGTCGTGACAACGTTCAACGCCAGTGGCGATTTCAGACTTGCAAGGCAGGAAATTTCACCAAGCTGAAACGTTTAATCTGACCAAGCGGCCACGTTACTCGATAATCTGCCGACGAAAAAGCCCCATCCTGTCGGACAATTGCGACAATGGTCGTCTGCGCGCGGGCTCGCCAATGGGTGAAACTACCCGGTCAAGCCACGCAGCCAGCCCCGGAAATAACAAGGAAAATTCGGTGAAACTCAGCGATATCGCCCGTCTGGCCGGTGTGTCCGTGACCACCGCCAGCTACGTCATCAATGGCAAGGCCGAACAGCAGCGCATCAGCAGCAGCACCGTCGAGCGCGTGCGCGCGGTGGTCGAGGCACACGGCTTCACGCCCAACCCCCAGGCCGCCGGCCTGCGCAGCCGCCACACGCGGACACTGGGCTTCATTCTCCCGGATCTGGAGAACCCCAGCTACGCCCGCATTGCCAAACAGCTGGAACAGGGCGCCCGCGCCCGTGGCTACCAGCTGCTGATCGCCAGCAGCGACGACCAGCCCGACAGCGAACGCCAACTGCAGCAACTGTTCCGCGCCCGGCGCTGCGACGCGCTGTTCGTCGCCAGTTGCCTGCCGCCGCAGGACGACAGCTACCGCGCCTTGCAGGCCAAGGGCCTGCCGGTGATCGCCATCGACCGGGGCCTGGACCCGACGCATTTCTGCTCGGTGATCAGCGACGACCGCGACGCCAGCCGGCAACTGGCGCAGAGCCTGCTCAAGACCCAGCCGCGCAGCATCGCGCTGATCGGCGCGCGCCCGGAACTGTCGGTGAGCCAGGCCCGCGCCGGCGGTTTCGACGAGGCGCTGCGCCAGTTCGACGGCGAAGTCCGCCGCTACCAGGGCGAGGCGTTCAGCCGTGCATGCGGCCAGCAACTGATGACGCAATTGATCGATGAACTGGGCGGCCTGCCGGATGCCTTGGTGACCACCTCCTACGTGCTGCTGCAAGGCGTGTTCGACACCCTGCAAAGCCGCCCGGAAGGTTCGCGCCAGCTGCAACTGGGCACCTTTGGCGACAACCAGTTGCTCGACTTCCTGCCGCTGCCGGTCAACGCCATGGCCCAGCAGCACGGCCTGATCGCCGCCACCGCACTGGAGCTGGCCCTGGCCGCGATCGAGGACAAACGCTACGAGCCCGGCGTGCACGCCATCGGCCGTACCTTCAAGCAACGCATCGGCAAGGCCTGAGCATGCGCCTGATCGACACCCACACGCACCTGGACTTCCCCGACTTCGACGCCGACCGCCCGCGCCTGCTGGCCAACGCGACGGCGCGCGGGGTGGAGCGCATGGTGGTGCTGGGGGTGTTCGAGGGCAACTTCCAGCGGGTCTGGGACCTGGCCTGCGCCGATGAGCGCATCCGCGCGGCATTGGGCCTGCACCCGGTCTACCTGGAACAGCACCGTCCCGAGCACCTGGGCCTGTTGCGCCAGTGGCTGGAGCGCCTGCGCGGCGATCCGCGGCTGTGCGCGGTGGGCGAGTTCGGCCTGGACTACTACCTGGCCGAGCTGGACCCGCAGCGCCAGCAGGCGCTGTTCGAGGCCCAGTTGCAAATGGCCTGCGACTTCGAGCTGCCGGTACTGCTGCACGTACGCCGCAGCCACGCCCAGGTGATCGCCACGCTCAAGCGCTACAGGCCGGCGCGGGCGGGGATCATCCATGCCTTCGCCGGCAGCTACGAAGAGGCCCGGGAGTACATCAAGCTGGGCTTTCGCCTGGGCCTGGGCGGCGCCGCCACCTGGCCGCAGGCGCTGCGCTTGCGCAAGACCTTGCCACGCCTGCCGCTGGACAGCGTGGTGCTGGAGACCGACGCGCCGGACATGGCCCCGGCCATGTACCCCGGCCAGCGCAACAGCCCGGAGCATCTACCCGAGATTGCCGGGGCACTGGCCGAAGTCATGGGGATCGAACCAGGGCTGCTGGCCGAGGCCAGCAGTCGCAACGCCTGCGAGGTGTTTGGCTGGTAGCCCGACACGCATCCCGTGTAGGCGCGGCCTTGTGTCGCGAAAGGGCTGCGTAGCAGCCCCAATTTCGGTGTTGACGCAAAGATCGCAGGGGCCGCGTTGCGGCCCATTCGCGACGCAAGGCCGCTCCTACAGGGACCAGTTTTCCTTGATCACACCCTGAACGCGCCGATCAACCGCTTGAGCTCGACCACCTGCGCCGACAGCGCCCGGCTGGCCTCTTCGGTCTGGCAGGCGCCTTCGGTGGTGTCCTGGGCGGCGCGGTTGATCGCCACGATGTTCTGGTCGATGTCATGGGCCACGGCGGTCTGCTGCTCCACCGCGGCGGCGATCTGCTGGTTCTGTTCGACGATGCCGCCCACCGCGCCGAGGATATTGCCCAGCGCCTGCTGCACCTGGCGCGCCTCGTCGACGGTGCCGGCGGCCATCTGGTGGCTGCTGCCCATCACCCGCACCGCCGCGCCCACGCCTTCGCGCAGGCGCTGGATCATCTGCGCGATCTCCTCGGTGGAGTCCTGGGTCCGCTTGGCCAGGGTGCGCACCTCGTCGGCGACCACGGCGAAACCACGGCCCTGCTCACCGGCCCGCGCCGCCTCGATGGCGGCGTTGAGCGCCAGCAGGTTGGTCTGCTCGGCAATGCTGCGGATCACCTCCAGTACCCGGCCGATGGCCTGGCTGTCACCGGCCAGCTGGTTCACCGCGGCCACGCTCTGGTCGATCTCGCCGGCCAGGCGGGCGATGCTGCCCTGCTGGCTTTGCACCAGGTCGCGACCCGAGGCGCTTTCGTGGTTGACCCGCTGCGCGCCTTCGGCAGCCAGCGCGGCACTGCGGGCCACCTCCTGGGCGGTGGCGCTCATCTGGTTCATCGCCGTGGCCACCTGTTCGATCTGTTCGCGCTGGCCGCTGACCGCCTGGTTGCTGCGGCTGGACACCGACAGCACCTGGCCGGCCTGGTCCTCGACCGTGGTCACGGTCTTGCCGACCTGCTCGATCAGGCCGCGAATGCGCCGCACGGTTTCATTGAACCCCCGGCCCAGTTCGCCCAACTCGTCGCGGCTGCTGGCCTGGAAGCTGACGGTCATGTCGCCGGCGGCCACTTTGTCCATGGCGCTGCCGAGGCTGCCGAGGGTCTGCCGGGTGGACACGTAGAAGCCGCTGTACAGGTAGATGATCAGCAGGAACACCGTGGCCAGGGCCACCACCAGCGCCACGGTGCGCAGGCGGTGCTGGGCGAGGCGATCCTCCAGTTGGCCGTGCAGGTGGGCCAGCACCGCCTCGTTGAGCCGGTAGGTCTGGGCCATCAGCTCGCTGGTCTGCTGGTAGAACCCGGCCCAGGGCGCATCCAGGGTCTCGGCCACCACCACCTGGTCCTCGAACAGCGTCGCGCCCTGCTTGACCGTGGCCTGGCTGGCCTGGGCGCTGACACCCAGCGCCGCCGTGGCCTGGCCATCGCCGGCCAGGGCGTCGTCCAGGCGCAGGGCGTAGTCGGCGGACAGCCGTTCCAGGCGTTGCAGCAGGTCTTCGAAACGGGCGCTGCCGGAGGAGTCCATGAAGCCGCGGCCCAGGGCCACCGCGCCCATCGCCCGACCTTCGCCCAGCGCCTGGGTGACTAGCGCCGTGGCGCTGCCGACCAGTTCGCTGAGCTGGCGCACCGAGGCCTGGCTGTCCTGGCTCAGCCCCGACTGGCTGGCGACCAGCTTGCCCAGTACCTGGGCCTGGGCCAGCAGCTTGTCGAACAGTGCCGCCTTGTTCTGCAGCGAGGTCTCGCCGCGGGCAGTGCTGAAGGCAACGGCCAGTTCGCTGCGCTTGGCTTCGAGCACCGGGTCGCTGCTGCCCAGGCCGTCGAGCTGGGCCTGGACCTTGTCCTGCAAGGCGCCGATGCGGGCTTCGAGATCGCCGGCCTGGCCCGACTGGCCGAGCACGGCGTTGATCTGCAACAGGTTGCCCAGGGTTTCCAGGTCGCCACGCAGGGCCAGGCTCTGGGCCAATGGCGCCAGGCCTTGCAGCTCGCCGCGGGTGGCCTGGAGCTGATGATAGGCATCGCGCACCAGGTAGAAGCTGGTGACCAGCATGGGCAGGAAGAACAGGACGCTGATCAGGCTGAACTTCATGCCGAAGCTCAGCCGGTTCATCAGTGCGATGGCCGGATAGAGCAGACGCTTCACAGGTCACCTCCTTGAATTCTTGTTGTTCTGCGGGGTAGCACTAGGCCATCTTCGGGCCCGTGCCTTGTATAGCGCAGAATGAACGCAAGGTTTGTAACTTAAGGTTAAGCGCGCGCTGGATGGCACCGACTGCGTCGGTGTTCGCCAGCAAGGCTGGCTCCTACAGCGCTCTCCACAGGGGGTGGCACCGACTGTGTCGGTGTTCGCCAGCAAGGCTGGCTCCTGCAGCGTTCTCCATAGGGGTCAGATCAGCACGGTCCACAAGGCAAAGCAGGCGTACCACAGCACCGCGCAACGCAGCAGCAGCTCCCACAGGCTGTCCAGCCGCTCCAGGCCGCGCTGGCGGTCTTCCTCTTCGGGAATGTCGTCCGCCACCCGGCCGACCTTGGCCACCAGGTGCCCGGCACTGACATGCCAGTCGAGCAGTTCGTGCAACATCACCCGGGTCACCGCGACAAAGTTGCCGACCAGGGCGAAGCTTACCGTCATCACCCGCACCGGCAGCCAGTCCAGGGCATGGCGCATCTGCCCAGCCAGGGTCCGCAGCGCCGGTTGGCGGCTATGCTCGGTGGTCAGGGCCAGCAGCCGATAGGCCAGCGCCGCCCCCGGGCCCAATAGGAAATACCAGAAGATCACCGCGAAGAAACTTTGGTAGGCCTGCCACAGCAGGTGCCCCTGGACCCGCTTGATCAGCCCCGGGGCATCGTCCGCGGCCAGGCCCAGGTCGCGCTCGGCCACATGCAGCGCGGCCTGCTCGTCGCCCCGGCGCCAGGCATCGCGAAACGGGCCCAAGGCCGCCTTCACATCGCCACGCCCCAGGCTGTAGATCAGCACCAGCAGGTGCACCGGCAGCGCCAGCAGGCCATAGGCCACAGGCTCCAGCACATGCAGCAGCAACACCAGCAACGCCACCGGCGCCAGGATCAGGATCGCCAGGGTCCACCACGGATGGACCTTGCCACTGCGTTCCAGGCGCACCAGCTCGCCCAGGAAGAAACCATCGCGTTGCACCTGTTGGCGCAGGGCTGAGAATTTCTCCACCCACAGCGCCAGCACCAACACCAGAAAACTCATGCCTTGTCCTCATTGCGTTGCAGCTCAGCGCGGTAGCGCGGCCAGTCGAAAGCCGGGCCAGGGTCGGTCTTGCGCTGCGGGGCGATGTCGCTGTGGCCACAGATTCGCCCAAGGTCGATCACCGGCCAGGCGCTGCGGATCTGCTGGGTCAACTGGGCCAGGGCGGTGTACTGGGCATCGGTATAGGGCAGCTCGTCGGTGCCTTCCAGTTCGATGCCGATGGAAAAGTCGTTGCAGCCCTCACGCTCGCCAAAGCGCGACACCCCGGCATGCCAGGCACGCTCGAGCAGGGAGACGAACTGGGTCACCGCGCCATCGCGCTCGACGAACAGGTGCGCCGAGACGGTGAGCTGGTTGATGGTTGCAAAATAGGGATGCTCGTCAGGGTCGAGGCGGTTCTGGAAGAACTGCTGGACCTTGCCGGTACCGAAGCAGGCAGGTGGCAGGCTGATGTTGTGGATCACCAGCAGCGATATGGCCTCGCCGTCGGGGCGGGCGTTGCAGTTCGGCGAGGGGCAGTGGCTGACGCCAGAAAACCAGCCGGTCGCACGGTCCAATTGCATGGAGCAGATCCTGAATGACGCCACGGGCAGGCTGTCAGTATGCCGCGCCTGTACCGCCCGTGCATGTAAATGATTGTGCAAAAAATGCGCGCCCCTGGCCCTAGGCTTGCTGCACGCGCAGCTGCTCCAGAACCGCCTCCAGGGCCCGTTCGAACAACAAGCCATCGTCGAGCAAGCGCAGCTCGCCGCGGCGCAAGGCCACCGCCAGGCCGTTGCGGTTCCATTCGCGCACTTTCAGGCCAGTCCGGTTGGCGAACACAAAGCGGTCATGGCTGTCGATGCGTGCCACCAGCTTGCAGCGCAGCGGCTCGTCATCGTCCATCACTTCGACCCAGGTGCCCAGGCGCAGGCGTTCGACTTGGCGAAGAGCCGGTTCCTGGTCATCGAGCGGCGCGCAGGGGGCGTGGGTCGCTTCATCGGCGATGGCCAGCACGATGTCGTGCTCCACGCGCGCCTCGACCAGCGCCTCGTCGAAGTCAGGCTCGCCGCCGCAGGCCCGCAGGTGCAGCTGCTCCAGCAGCAAAAAGAATTCACGGGTCGCCGCCGAGTCCAGCGCCACGCCCGCCAGCCCCTCACGCAAGGCCTTGAGCAACCCCGGCACTTGCTCCAGCAGGCGGGCCGGGTCTGCGCTGGGGGCAATGCTGGCGAGCAACCCGTCCATGGTCGCCAGGCCCTCGGCCCAGGCCTGGGAGTCTTCGCCCTGCTTGAGCCAGGCCAACAGCAGCACCTGGCTCCAGGCCTGCACCAGCATCTGCACCACCACCTGTGGCAGCACCTGGCCGCGCAGGCGCAGGTTGAGCGCCTGCTGCACCCGCTGGCGGGCCAGCAAGGTGCGGGCACGGCCTTCCTCGGCGTCGCGGGTCCGTTGTTCGAGCAGTTCGTTGCGCCGGCGTTCGTCCTGACTGAACAGCAGGAACTCCTCGAGCAGCTCGCTGAACAGCTCGCAGTCTTCGGAAAAATCATTGAGCAGGCGCTGGACGATCCGCTCGACCCGCAGGTGCAAGCCGTCGCGCAGCCCGTCACCCTCGACTTCCCAGCCAATCGCCGCAGCGGCGATTTCGTTGAGCAGGCGCCGTGCCGGGTGACTGGCCCGGCTCAGCAGCCCCTTGTCGATCAAGGCCACTTTCAGCAGGGGAATATGCAGGCGGCCGATCAGCCCGCGCAGGCTCGCCGGCAGGTTGTCATCCGCCTGGATGAAGGCGAACAACAGCTCGACCAGGTTGATCATGTCCTCGTCGGCGGTGGCGATGCGCCGGCGCGTGCCGCTGCGCACGCTGACCCGCAGCAGCAGTTGCTCGAGCTGTTGGCCGAGCTTGAAGTCGTCCGGCTCACCGGGTGCCGGCACATAGTGCTGCAAGTGGGTCAGCAGGCGCAGCAGGTCGTCAGTACTGATCGGCTGCGCCGCGCTGAGCGTTTGCAGGCGCGGCGCCACACGACCGCGGCTGGGCGCCAGCAGCGCCTGCAACGCGCTGAAGAAGGCCTGCCCGGCGCTATCGGCGCCCGGTTCGTGCAAGGCGGGGTTGCTCGGCGCACGCCGGGCAATGTGCCGGCGGTCCTCGGCGCGGCGCCGCGGCGCCGGCAGCAGTTCCGGCAGCACGCCGGCACTGGCCAGCAGCTGGTTGGCCTCGCCATAGAGCAGGTCGAGGTCGCGCAGGACATAACGCTCGAACAACTTGAGCAACACCAGCTTGACGTTCGTCCCCACCCCCAGGTCGCGCCCGGCCTGGAGGAAGAAACCGCACAGGCTGCCCGGGCCCAGCGGGTTGCGCGCAACCTCGATGTCCAGTTCCAGCAGGGTTTCGAAACGCAGGTTCAACTGTTCGAGCACAAAGCCCTCGCGCGACTGCACCCGCTCGACCATCGCCTGCACCGCCAGCGAACGCTCCAGCATCGGGCTGTGCAGCGCCAGCTGGGCGTTGACCATCGAGGCCAGGGCATCGCACTGGCCGATACGGGCAAAGGCTTCGTAGAAGGTATCGAGAAAGCCGCGTTCGATGCTCTTGCGCTTCAGGCGCAGGTCACGCATGGCTTCGAAGTACAGGTTCTGGTCGAGGCGATCGCTGGCCTTGTCGGCCATTTCGAACAGGGTGTCGTCGGCGTTGTCGAACAATGCCTGCAAGCCCTGGCGCAGTTGCAGGGCGGCCTTGTCACGCACCTGCAGGAGCAACACGGGAAGGCACGGCGAGGGCGCGCGGGCACCCCGGTCGAGGGTGGTCGCCAGGGGCACCACCTTGCCTTCTTTCTGCATCCCGTACTCCTTGCTGGATGTTGCGTTGTGCCACCGGCGGAAAATCGTCAAAGCTATGACGCCAAATACAAGGCGCCATTATCAGGGAAAACGCTGACAGCTGCTAGCGCGCATTCTTATGCACCCAACTGACCCTGCAATCGGCCAAATGCTCACCCGCCCCGACCAAAGGT